>JAUSOZ010000082.1 GCA_030655955.1 Deltaproteobacteria bacterium | reverse complement strand
CAGATTTACCGGCCGGGCCGGGGTCGGGAGCCCTTCCGTCCGGATTACGATCCCGGCCGCTTCCGGGTCGATAGCCTTTTTTCGGCGGTTTATGGGGCCTCCGCCTCGGAAGTCGGGGGCCATCTGGTTTCGGTGCCTTTTTGCGGTGTCAGGGTCAGGTTCAATGCTCAGAACGGGGCGGCCGAAGCGCTTAAAAGCGTTGGCCGGGAACTTGCCTCTCTGCTGGCCAAGCGCCCGCAGTTGCGCCAGTACCTTTTTCCCCTGGGAGGCACCTTTTCCTGGCGGCCCATCGCCGGCACCAGCCGCCTGAGCCCGCATTCCTGGGGGATCGCCATCGACCTCAACCCCCGGCATGGGGCCTATTGGCGAGGCAGAAAAGCCACCGGCTCCGAGGTGGAGGCCATGCGCAACAGCTATCCCCAGGAGATTGTCGAATTATTTGAAAAGCACGGTTTTATCTGGGGCGGCAAGTGGTCGCATTTCGACATGATGCATTTTGAATATCGTCCGGAAATATTGAAAAAATGGCAGATGTCCCGGGTGGCCGGGCCGGGTGGGTGATGCGGGTTCTGCCCCTGGGCGAGTGCGGGTAATCTCCTAAACGGACCGTAGTTTTTCGTAGGGTGCGCACTGCGCACCATGACGATAATGGTTCGCAAAACGTCCCATAGGTAAAGAACATGGGCCCCGCCGGGGGCTGGATTAAGGATTAAGGTGCGCATTGCGCACCCTACACGGCTACACGGCTGATGTTGCTTCTATAAGTTTTTAACGGCACCGGTATCTCACCGGCGCGGATGCACTGGTTGAAAACCTGTGCCACCAACGGGGGCGGGCACGGAGGCCCGCCCCACCCACCTTTTCATAATTTACGGGTCGGCCCAAGGCCCATGCATGACTGGATCCCTTTATGGATAGCTCCCCCTCGCTTTTTGCCCCCCCGCCGCCTCTGGCGGCCCGGATGCGGGCCCGGACCCTGGCCGAGTTTGTGGGCCAGGCGCACCTGGTGGGCCCCGGCCGCCTGTTATGGCGGTCCCTCAAGGCCGGCCGGCTGTTTTCCTCCATGATCTTCTGGGGTCCTCCAGGCAGCGGCAAAACCACCCTGGCCCGGGTCATGGCGGGGGCCCTGCACTGCCAGTTTGTCAGTTTAAGCGCCGTGATGTCCGGGGTGGCCGACCTTCGACGCGTGGTGGAGGAGGCCCGGCGCCACCAGCTCCAGGGGACCCGGACCGTGGTCTTGATCGATGAGATTCACCGGTTCAACAAGGCCCAGCAGGACGCCCTCCTGCCCCACGTGGAGGAGGGACTGATCACCCTGGTGGGGGCTACCACCGAAAACCCCTACTTCGAGATCATCGGGGCGCTCTTATCCCGGGCCAAGATCTTCATCTTCGAGCCCCTGACGCCCGAGGACATCGGCACCATTTTGGCCCGGGCCTTGCGCGAGCGCGAACGGGGTTTGGGGTCGATCAAATCCGAGGTCTCGCAGGAGGCCCTGGACTACCTGGCGGCCATGGCCGGGGGTGACGCCCGCCGGGCCCTGAACGCCCTGGAACTGGCGGTTATGAGCACCGATCCCAATGATGCCGGCGTCATCCGGGTGGACCTGGACGCGGCCGCCGAGTGCATGCCCCGCCGGGACCTGATGTACGACCGGGCGGGGGAGGCCCACTACGACACCTTGAGCGCCTTTATCAAGAGTGTCCGGGGCTCCGACGCCGACGCGGCCCTCTACTGGCTGGCCCGGATGCTGACGGCCGGAGAGGACCCCCGCCTCATCATGCGCCGGCTGCTCATCCTGGCCTCAGAAGATATCGGCCTGGCGGACCCCCGGGCCCTGGTGCAGGCAGCGGCGGCGTCCCAGGCCCTGGACTGGGTAGGCCTGCCGGAAGGGCGGTATCATCTGGCCCAGGCCACCCTGTATCTGGCCCTGGCCCCCAAGAGCAACTCCACCCAGGCCTACTTCCGGGCCGAGGCGGCCTTGGAAGCCCAGGGAGCCACCCGGGTGCCGGCGCCCTTACAAGACGCCCATCGGGATAAAAAGGGCCTGGGGCACGGCCAGGGGTATCTCTACCCGCACGATTTTCCCGGCCACTGGGTGGACCAGGCGTATCTGCCGGCGGAATTGGACGGGGCGAGCTTCTATGAACCGGGGACGGAAGGGGAGGAGCCGGAGTTGGTGGCCCGCTGGCGGAGGTTGAAAAATAATCTGAAAAAATCGGGTTCCCCGGGGAGCCAGTCGGGCGAAAATCAATAATACCGGCCCCGGTTGGAGCGGCCCTGGGTGCGAGCCGGATTCAAAAGTTTGACTACCTGAGGTTTCCGACCCGCGGCGACCAACTGATAAATTTTTTTGAGGAAAAAACCGGCTGGTGATTGGACTTTGCTCCTGGGAATGATTATAACAAAAGAGGGAAGATTTACGGGGGAACACCACGCTGACGCAGGGGTGCAGTGCCATGTCGCGAATTTTGTTTGCCGATGGCGAACCCCACATCCGGCAGTTGTGCCTGGAGGAATTGCAGGATGAGGGCTACGAGGTCAAGGTAACCGGGCAAGCCGCGGAAGTGGTGCGCCTGGTGGATTCCTTTCAGCCCGATATGGTCATCATGGAGGTGGTCCTGCCGGATATGTCCGGGTTGGAAGCCGGACGCATGATCAAAGGAACCAACCGCAAGACCCAGGTTTTGCTTTATTCCCACTTTTCCCCTCCCGGTGACCTTTCTAGTTGGGGTGCCGACGATTTTGTGTTAAAATCCCCTAATCTCGATGGTCTCAAGGCCGCAGTGCGGCGCTTACTATCCGCATAGACGGCGGCGCCTCCGGAGTTAAGCGTGGCGATCATGGAAATCAGCGTGGTCCCGTTGGGACTGGGTGATGCCAGTGTGGGCGATTTTGTCGCCGGGGTCATCCGGTATCTCCAGCAAGAGGGTATCCCCTATGAACTCACGGACATGGGCACCCTGATTCACGGCCACGCCGCCAGGTTGCTGAAGGTGGCCCAGGTCCTGCACGAACTCCCCTTTGACCAGGGGGTCAACCGGGTAGTTACCCACATCACCATCGACGATCGCCGGGACAAAGACGTTCATTTAGGCGACAAAGTAAAATCGGTAAAGGTGCGACTTACATAAAAAATATGGCAAACCAGAAAAAGGATTATTACCAGGTCCTGGGAGTAGCCCGGGACGCCGGTGTGGACGAGGTCAAGAAGAAGTACCGCCAGATAGCCCTCAAATATCATCCGGACCGCAATCCCGGCAATAAAACCGCCGAAGACAAGTTCAAAGAGGCCGCCGAGGCTTACGAGGTCCTGCATGACCCGGAAAAGCGGCGCCTCTATGACACGTACGGCCATGAGGGCCTGTCTTCCTCCGGGTTCACCGGGTTTTCGGATTTCTCCGACATTTTCCGCTCCTTCAGCGACATCTTCGGAGACGTCTTCGGCTTCGCCGGTGGTGGCGGGGGTGGCGGGCCCCGGGCTCAGGCGGGCAACGATCTTCGGTACGATCTGACCTTGGATTTCCTGGACGCGGCCCTGGGAACCGAGGTGACCGTGGAGGTGCCCCGGGTGGTGACCTGCCGCACCTGCAGCGGCAGCGGCGCCAAGCCCGGGACCAAGCGGACCCCCTGCCCCCAGTGCGGCGGCCGGGGCGTGGTGTCCCGCAGCCACGGCATCTTCCAGATCACCACCACCTGTCCCCGCTGCCAGGGCATGAAGGAGTTTGTGGCCGAAGTCTGCTCCGGCTGTAACGGGGAAGGCCGGATCCGGGAAAAGAAGAAGCTCAAGGTGAAAATCCCCCCCGGCATGGACAGCGGCACCCACCTGGTCATGCCCGGCGAAGGCAACGGCGGCGTACACGGCGGGCCTCCCGGGGATTTATACATCGTCATGAACGTCCGGCCCCACGATTTTTTCCAGCGCGAGGGCTACGACCTGCATCTGCAGGTGCCCATTTCCTTTGTCCAGGCGGCCCTGGGGACCCGCTTCACCATCCCCACCCTGAAGGCCACCCACGAACTGGTGATCCCGCCGGGCACCCAACCCGGAGAGGTGATCCGGTTAAAGGGCGAAGGGGTACCTTACCCCAAGGGCGCTCGCCGCGGTGACCTGCTGGTGGAGGTCCGGGTTGTCATTCCCCGGGACCTCAATGCCCGGCAGCAGCATCTGCTGAACGAACTGGCCAAGGAAGAGCCCGAGCCCCACACCCAGCCCGCCGGCTCCTCCGAACACGACGAAGGCTTGCTGAAGAAGCTCTGGAATACCATCACCGACTCCATTGCCGACCACAAGCAGGAACACCGGAAAGATTGAGTTTGCCGGGCGCCGCCTCCCCGCGGCGCCCCTTTTGCCTTACCCTGCCGACGACCAGATATCCTCCCTTCTGATATACAAGTCTTGTATAGGGTGCGTTCTACGCACCAGCAAACCTGTTCCGAAAAGTTCATTCGGTGGTACAGGCTTTCCAGCCTGTGCGGACCGCCTGGCAGGCGCGGAGGCCCGCCCCACCAACTATTCATGCTTTACGGGTGGGCCAAAGACCCATGAAGAACTGTTTTGAAAAGTTCAAAGTTCGAGGTGTCTAATGCAGGGTACGCCTAAAAAGGGCGGACACATGGGTCCGCCCCTACAAAAAATTGTGGTTTCATGGCACCTTGATACGAATTACTCAATGAGCCTTTGGTAAAAATTCACCACAGTAGTGGCTATGATCGGTGGGTCACATTGGTTTTCTGGTGGGGGGTAAAGATAGCGGCAGGGCTGGATGCTAATCGGCCGGAGGCTTGGAGCGTTTGAGCCAGCCCGGGGTGACCGCCTCGGGGATGGCATCCCCGCCGGGGATGTAGGGTTTAAGGTCCAGGATGGGGGAGCCGTCCAGTGCGTCCAGGTCCGCCACTTCCACGACGTTGCCTTCCACCTTGATGATCCGGCAGGCGGTGAAGCCGATGAGGTTGGGGCGCACCGGGGCCCGGCAGGCGAAGACGCCGGTCAGGGGGTTGGCCGGATCGCGGCGGGGGTGGACCTGAAGGGTCCGGCGCTCCTCCGGGTTATCGTTGCCGTGGAACCAGTAGAACACCCAGAGGTGGGAAAAATCCTGAAGGCCCTTGAGGCCTGCGGCATATACCGGCAACACCTCCAGCCAGGCGCGCTGGCCCTGCTTTTTCACCACGCCGACGGGATTGAGACAGATGGTTTTGATGGCAGCTCTCCTCGGTTTTCGCGGCGCTTGGCCCGGGTTTTCGGCATAGATCGGAGCCGACCAGAGTAAAACCCCGATTACCCCGCCAATCAACCACCAGCGCATGATGGCTCACGTTACCTGTCGATAAGATTATTGCGGCCAGAATTTTTCATAGTTCCGGCTCGCTCCCAAGTTGCCTGTGGGGCGGCTCGTTCCCAACTTGCACTTGGGACGCATTTTTAAGCTATGCAAAGTCGGTGGGGCGGGTCGCCGCGCCTGCCGCCATCCTGACGCAATGGTGCGTAGAACGCACCCTACAAAAAACCAAAATCCGTAGGGCGCGTCTCAGGCGCCATTCTTGGTGCGTAAGACGCACCTTACGCAAAAACTTTTCAGCGCGTAGCCCTCAGGCCGTAGGGCGGGAAAGCGCAGCGCATCCCGCCTTTAGCCTCCGCCCCCAAGCATCTCTTTCAACACCTCCGCCACCAGCCCCAAGTCCACTCCGTCTTGGATCACGGTCTCCCCCAGGCGGGGGAGCAGGACGAAGGGCACGCCGGACTCCTGGCGCTTCTTGTCCAGGCTGAGGGCCGTCATCACGGCTGCCGGGTCGAGTTCCGGCAGGGGGCGGCAGAGGCCAAAGTCGCGGATAAGCCGGCGGCCCCACTCGGCCTCGGCCGGGTCCAGGCCCGCCAGGCGCTCCGACAGGGTCAGGGCGGCCACCATGCCCCAGGCCACCGCCCGGCCGTGGGGCAGGCGGAAGCGGGAAGCCTGCTCCAGGCCGTGGCCCAGGGTGTGGCCGAAGTTGAGGATGCGCCTTAAGTCGCCTTCGCGCTCGTCCTGGGATACCACCTGGGCCTTGATGGCCGCGGCCCGGTAGATGGTTGCGGTCAATATAGCTTCATCTTTAAAGAGCCCGGTTTTGACCGCCGCCAGATGCATCAGCAGGTCCCGATCCCGGATAAACCCGGCCTTGAGCACTTCGGCCAGACCGTTGAGCCGCTCGGCGTGCGGCAGGGTGCGCAAAAATTCGGGGTCGATGACCACTATCCGGGGCTGGTGAAAGGTGCCCAGGAGGTTTTTGCCTTCGGCCAGGTCGATGGCGGTCTTGCCCCCGATGGCGGCGTCCACCATGGCCAGCAAGGTGGTAGGCACCTGGATGAAGGGCAGCCCCCGCATGAAGATGGAGGCCAGAAAGCCGGCGAGGTCCCCCACCACGCCGCCTCCCAGGGCGATGACCGGGGTGCGCCGGTGGGCGCCCCGGGTCAGGAGTTCCCGGGCCAGGCGGGCCACCACGGCCCAGGTCTTGGCCCGCTCCCCGGGAGGCGTGGTCAGAAGCACCGGGGCCAGGCCGGTGGCGCCCAGCGAGTCCAGGACGGCGGCGCCGTGGAGGCGGGCCACCCGGCGGTCCGAGATCACCACCACCTGGGGCGGGAATCGGAAGGGGCTCAAAACGGGTCCCAGCCGGTGGCGCAAACCCGCCTCAATCACCAGCCGGTAGCTTAAATCCCGGCCGGGGAGCGGCAACCGAATCTCCTGCATTACCAGCCTCCGAGATTGAGACAGGGAACCACAGGCCGGAAGCCTGTGCCTATAAAAAAAATCTCGCGCATCACCAGCCCCCGGGTTTGAGGCCCTTAATTTCCTCCATCAAGGTGCGAAACTGGTCGGGGTAGAGGGACTGGGCGCCGTCGGACATGGCCTTATCCGGCTCATGATGCACTTCAATCATCAGCCCGTCGGCGCCGGCGGCCACTGCGGCCCGGGCCAGCGGCCCCACCAAATCCCGGCGCCCGGCGGCGTGGCTGGGGTCGGCGATGATGGGCAGATGGCTCTCCCGGTGCACCACCGGGATGGTAGCCAGATCCAGGAGATTCCGGGCGTGCTCGCCAATGCTCCTGACCCCCCGTTCACAGAGAATCACCTGGGAGTTGCCTTCCGACATGATATATTCCGCCGCCATGAACCACTCATCCAGGGTGGCGTACATGCCCCTTTTCAGCAACACCGGTTTCCGGGTCCGGCCGGCGCAGAGCAGCAGGCTAAAATTCTGCATATTCCGGGCCCCGATCTGGATGATGTCGGCATATTCGGCCACCAGTTTCAGGGACTCCTGGTCCACCGCCTCGGTGACGATGAGCAGGCCGGTCTCCTCCCGCACCTTCTTCAGGATTTTCAGGCCGGCTTTCCCCATGCCCTGGTAGCTGTAGGGGGAAGTGCGGGGCTTGTAGGCGCCGCCCCGGAAGATGCGGGCCCCGGCGGCTTTGACGCTTAAAGCGATGGTCAGGGCCTGGGTTTCGCTTTCCACCGCACAGGGACCGGCGATGACCACGAAATGCCCCCGGCCCAAGTCCAGGCCGGGTAAGTGGATGACGGTGTCCTCCCGGTTCATTTCCCGGCTCACCAGCTTGTAGGGCCGGGAGACCGGAATGGCCTGGATCACCCCGGCCATATCCACAAACAGGGCCGGATCCACCGGGCCGGGATTGCGCAAGATGGCGATGGCCACCCTCTCCCCGCCTGGCATGGGCTGGGCCTCGAAGCCCAGGGATTCGATTTTGGCCACCACCGCCTGGATCTGGGCGTCGGTGGCGTCTCTGTCCATTACGATGAGCATGCTTACTCTCCACTAAGCGCCACGGTAAACCACCATGGCCGTTTGGGGCCACCCCCAATCATGAAATTCCTTATAGGGACGGTTCGCGAACCGCCCCTACGGGTGGATTTTCACGGAAAAGATGCGGATGCCTGGGCCAGCCACCGTGGTAGACTGACGTGAGGTTGACCGGAGGGGCTCATACCTGTGGGGGAAAATCGGCACCCTGCGCCTTTTTTACCAGGGATGAGGGCCAAAAGCAACCAGAGGGGATAAATGCCCCCGCCTGGAGGTGCGAGACGTGAACTAGTCAGCTAAGGAAAGGGCAGGGTGCCCCCCTCACCCCAACCCTCTCCCCCCGAAACGTGGGGAGAGGGGGTTAAAGGAACACAGGCTGGAAGCCTGTGCCACTGTAGCCCATTAAATCGGTTTCACTTTTTCCCCTCTCCCCCAATGGGGGAGAGGGTCAGGGTGAGGGGGAAGTAATCTTCTCGGAGCAGGAACTGTGTTAGCGAATTTTTGAACTGTTGGACTACGCATAACGAGGAGCCTCATTTGCAAAACCAAACCGGACACTGCTGATAACTCATAAAGCTGACCGCTGAAAGCTGATAGCTGAACGCTTACTAAAAATCATAGTTAAAGAGCACGTCGGCGCCGGAGTTCCGCTGGCCTATCTGAGATTCAATGCTCAGGTGCTTGTTGACTTTATACTGGATCCCCACCTGCTGTTCATAAACCCCGCGCTCCTCGTTGAGATTCCGCCCGACGAAGACGCTGACATTTTTGACGACTTCCTTGCCGACTCCCACCGTGGGACGGCCGCCCACCATGGCGCTTTTAACCTTGATGCCGCTTAAAAACGGGATGGTCGACCCCAAAATTTCGCTTAGTTTACCGGAACTTATGCCTCCCAAAACCCCCAATTGCTGAACCCCCAGGGCCATGTATTGGTCCTTGTTCAGGGTGGCGGCGGGGGCGCCGAACACCAGGTAAGCCAGGACGTCGGCCGGCGGTAGCGCCGGCAGGCTCTCCAGGTGAATCTGGGGGTTGGACATGGTGCCGTCGACGCTGAGCACCAGGGTGATGTCATCCATCTCGTGAACGGCCTTAGCCTCTATAGTTATGGGTTTGCCGGGGACGCCGGGCATCCGCAGCACGGCCCGTTTCACGGTGAAGGGGCGTTCCTCGATATCCAGGGTGCCTTCGAGGGCGCGCACCTCCCCGCCCATGGCCAGTTTCTGGCCCGGATCTTTCCTGATCTTGAGGTGAGCAGTCATTTCCACTTTGCCCATGGGGTCGATGAGCCAGGCATTGCCTGAACTTTCCAGCGTGACGTCGACCCGCAGGTTCCGGTAGATGGCCGGAGCCGCAGACGCCTCGGCCTTGGGTTTTGGTTTGACGGGCACCAGGATGACATCCGGGTCCATCCCGGAACGGAAGAAGGTGGGGCGAAATTTGGCCTTGGGCACCTTCAGATGGCCGCTGGCCACCAGGGCCGAGAGGGGACCCTTGAGGTCGATGAAACCGTCGGTCCACACCTCGTTGCCCCCCCGATCCAGGAGCAGAAAATTATCCGTCTGGAGCCGGGCTTGGGCCTGGGGGGTGCCCGCCAGGACGATTTCACCGGACAGCCGCATACTGCCATCGCTCTGAATAACTATACCCGGGATCACGATCTTGTCCCCCTGGAGGCGAATCTCGCCGGGGGACAGGACGTAAGGCGTCCCCGCCTGGCGCAGTTTCAGGGAACCGGCGCTCCAGCGCACATACCCCGAAACCCGGGGTTGCTGCGGATTGCCCCGGGCTTCCACCACCAGGTCGATGGGGCCCTCCGCGGCCTGCACCTCTTTGCTGGTGGAGGTCAACAGGGAGAGGTTGACCCGTTCACTGTGGACTCGGAGGTCCAGGCCATCTTGGGCCAGGGCAAAGGCAAAGGGGATCAGAGAGATCTTGACCGGGACCGACCCTTTCCAGATCAGGCGGGAGTGCAGGGGGCCGATTTCCAGGTAACCGGCCACCTGTGCCTGTTCAGCCTGGTAATTGAGCGTGGTGGTTAGGGTCTGGATGGGAATATTGTTGATCTTGCCACAGCTCAGGGCGATCTGGCCGTCAAGGGTCGGGGTCCGCGGGGTGCCGGCCAGAGTCAGACGGCCGTTGAGCTTGCCCTCGGCGGGCAGACCCAGGGGCGCCAGGAGGCCGGCATCCAGGTTCCGGACCTCAAGCTGACCGGACAGTTCCTGGCCCCGGGCCAGACCGGCGATGGTCACGGTGCCGCCGTCCATCTGAAAAGTAGCCGGAGAGATTTCCCAGCCGGGGAGGAGGCGGACCTGAAAGGAGGTCTTATTCTTGATCGTCAGGGCCTGACTGTGCCAGGAGAGCCGGGCGACGTTCAAGACCAGGGGCCTGGCCGCCAGGTCCGCGGTCCCCGCTGCTTCGAACTTGGGTTCTTTGGGAGAAGTGGCGGCTAGTTGGAACTGCCACCGGCCACCGGCGCCGTCGGCAGTGAGCTTCAGGCGGTTAAACGTGCCCCCGGGGGTGCGCAGCCCGGTGCCCTGCACCTGCAGATTCCCGGATAAGGAAGGCCAACCAGACAGGGTGCCGTTCAGTTTGGCTGATTCCAGGCGGACGTCCTGGAAGGAGACTTTTCGAGCCTGGGCGGTGAGGTTCACCAGGGGAGCCTTCCACGGCCCCCGGACGGCGCCTTCGGCTGTTAAAGATGCAAAGGTCGCTCCCGGAGGCAGGGGCAGCGTGCCGGAGCCGGATACCGCGGCCTTAAAAGTGACATCCACCCCGGACTCGGTGAGAGTCCCCCGCCCGGAGGCCGTAAGGCCCGGCAACTGCACGTTGGCCTGGGAAATCGTCAGTTTTTTCCCTTCCAGGGCAAAGCTGGCTGCCAGCTCCTTCAACGGTGTCTGGTTCAACCGGCCGTTGGCCTTAAGGTTGCCCGCCAGGGAGAGTTGGGCCAGGGAGAAGTTGGGGGGCAGGCGGAACTTTCCCGTAAAAGAGGTGGTTAAATTGCTGCCGGAAAGTTTGGCTACCCCCAGCATGGCGGGTTGGAGGTCCTTCGTCTGCACGGTCAGATTGCCGGAAAGCCCATGGCTGGTTTCTCCCACCGGCAGGAGATGGCCGCTGGCGCCCAGGTCCAGGCTCCCGAAATTCCCCGCCACGGAGGCCTGCAGCTTCTGGCTCCCGGCATTGCCGGAGAGCTCAAGCCGCACCTTATCCACTTTGAGATCTCCATACCGGAAAGGCGCCAGGTCCAGGCGGGTCTCCAGAGACTCGGGGTTCCAGGGCAGGCCCGTGCCCTGAAGGTGCAGGCGGGCGTTGACCGGGCTCAGGCCCTGGACCGGCTGCGTCTTGAGGTCCTGAACTTCCTTGAGTTGGGCCGTGGTCAGGCCTTTGAGGTCCAGGTCCAGTTCAAAGACTGCGGACTGGGGCCTGGTGTCGAGAGTTCCCTTAATGACGTAATCGGTGGTTCCGATCTTGCCCTGGAGGTCTAAGGTTACGCCCTCGGAGGTGCTGCTGAGGCTCATGGTCCCGGTCAGGTCCCAGGGGGCGGGCCAGCGGGGCCATAGGCCGTGGATCTGGTCGCCTTTGATCACGCCGAGGTTGCCGGTCAAGGCGCAAGTAAACCCAGCTTTCCCGTCTTTTTCATCTTTTTCGTAAGTGGTCCGGCAGACTTCCCCCGTAAGGGAGATTATGTGGCGCCCGGCCAGCTTCAGGTTCAGGGAGCTGATCCGGGCTGTGCCCGAGGTATACGTCAGCCGGCTCTCCAGTTCGAAGCGGCCCCGGGGCGTGGTGATTCCCAGGTTGGCGATGTTGACCTCGGCTTTTTGCTGCGGTTGCCCCAAGTTGACCAGGCTCAGGCTGGCTTGGAGGTCTATCTCGGAGAAGTGGCGGGTGTAGCCGCCTTCGGTAATAAACAGCTCGCCCCCGTGCACCACCAGGTTGGAGAGTTCCAGGCCCCGGAATATATAGGTGCCGATTCTTCTCATGAAACCTTGGGGTTCGGCGGGTGCGGCGGGTTCGGTGGGTGCGATGAGTGCGGCCGGCTTTTCCTCCTTGAGAAGGTGGCCGACATTCCACTGGCCGGATTTATCCCGGTCCAGGTAAACCCGGGGATTATTAAGGGCCATGGCCCCCAGGTCCAGGCGGAAGGTAGGGATGGACGCCAGGGAGAGGCGCGCCTCAAATCGATCTATGCTGACTACGACCTTGCCATCCGGGTCGGTAATCCTCAGATCCTGATAAACCACTCCGGATAAGGGATTGCCGGAGATTTCCCGGGCCGTAACCTTGCCGTTTACTTTACTCTGGACCAGGGAGAGCAGGTAGTCGCCGCCCCAATTGGTGAGGTCCGGCAGGATGGCGCTGGCCGCGGTTTTCCCCCAGCTCAGGAGGAGCACCAGAGAAACCATGACCATTATTGCCCGTCGCATCTCGCCTCCTTGCCCCTAAAAGCCATAGCCCACGGTAAAGTGGATCTGGTAGGGGCTGTCCTGCTGGTAATTGATGCGGTTAATAGGGAACGCAATATCCACGCCGATGGCCCCGATGGGGGAGAGATAGCGCAGCCCGACCCCCGGTGAATATTTTAGCTGCCCCAGGTCGAGGTTGTGAATCCGGGAAAAGACATTGCCCGCATCGATGAAGACCACCCCGCCGATTTTTTCGTAAATGGGAAGGGGGAAGCGCCCTTCGAGACTGAATTCCAGGACCGTTTCGCCGCCGACAGGGTCGCCGCTGAGGTTGCGGGGGCCCAGGTAGTTGAGCTTATAGCCCCGGACGCTGTTGGCCCCGCCGCTGAAAAAGAGCCGGGATATGGGGATCTGGGTGGTGGACTGGATGGGTTGGATGAGGCCGAATCTGACGCGTCCCGCGGCCACGAATTTGGACTTGCCGATGGTCTGGTAGCGCCGCCAGTCCAGCACCGACTGGGCGAACTGGAGGTCGGAGCCTAAAAAGGTGGGGGCAAACTCGTTGGCCAGGGTAAAGATCCCTCCCCGCTGGGGCGCAATGGGGCTGTCGGTCGTGTCCCGGCGCAGGCCCAGGAGAGCAAAGGAAGCCCGGTACATTTTCTCCGGTTCGGTCCCCTGGAGGCGGATCAGGGTTTCCACCGGGAGGTTGAAGGGGCGGGCGAATTCCAGACCATGACCGAAGTAGACCCGCAGGTTCCAGGGAATGTCCCGTTCCAGCCGGGACTGGGTGAAAAAGGCCCGGTCGTTGAAGCCCGGCAGGTCCCGGCGCCGGGCGCCGCTCTGTTGCACGAAGTCGAAGGAGGAGCCGAACACCACCGGGTTGGAAAATAATTCCGAGACCATGTAGCCCAGGGAGGAATACCGGGCATCCAGGTCCAGGAGCCGGCCGCCGCCCCAAAGGTTCCGGTACCGTAGCCCCAGCCGGGCCCGGAACTTCTCTTCATCCCCGTATCCCAAGCCCAGTTTCAAGGACCGTTTTTTCTTCTCAACCAGTTCAACGACAATGGGGATGGTGGGGTCCTGCGGGGTAACCTGCTCCGGCGTCAGGACCACACTCCGGAACAGATCGGTGGCGTAGAGTTTCCGCTGGGTGTCGAAGAGCTTTTCCTGGTTGAAAAGTTGGCCGGTTTTGAAGGTGAGCTTCTCCAGGACGGCGGCCTCGGGAGTCTCCAGTTTCTCCGCCTCTTTGAGCCTCACCTGGCCAAAATAGCAGATAGGGCCGGGATTGACGGTGAGGAGTATCTTGGCGGTATTGGTCGCTTCGTTCAGGTAAACCCGCCCCTTCACTTTGACCTTGGGGTAGCCGTGGTTGGGCAGGTAGTTAAGGTAGAGATTTTTGAGATTGTCGTAGGGCTTTTCGACGAAGCGATCCCCGGGGTTGAGGGGCCATTGCGACCTCAGTTCCGACAGGTCCACCGCCCCGGCGACCTCGACGTCAATGTCGGTGACCTTGACCCAGGGGCCTTCGTCAATCTTCAGGGTGACATCCACCGCCCCTTTGGGGCCATAGTTGATTTCCGGCTTGATCTTCGTGTGGTAAAAACCCTGGCGGCGGTAGAAATTCTTCAGGCGCTCCACATCGTATTCCAGGTCCTGGGGCCGGAATATGGGCGGCTTGCCCCAGGGCGGCCAGAACGACGGCAGCTTGATGGACAATTGCTTCTTGAGGTCCTTGACGGTCTCCGTTTGGGCCCCGACGATATGGAAAGCGCGGAGCGTGAAGTCTGCCTGGCCGGCGGGAGGGGCGGGGTGGGAGACGGCCGGCGGCGCTTCAGGCGGCGGTGGGGCCGGCTCGGGGGGGCAGACCTCGGCCCCCAGGCCCCGGGAAACCCCCGCCAGGGTCAGCACCAGAATAAGGGGCAAGAGCCAGCTGTGCCAATACCCGGTAACCCGCATGTGCTTCTCAGGCGCTCCTTTACCGTGGAAGACCAGGGGGAAATCTCCCTCTATCCAATGATGTTCGCTTCAGCGAGGCAATTTCTTTTGGTTGTAGTGGCGAGGTTTCCCCACCCAATAAAATAGGAGTGTTCAATCAAAAGGCAGGGAGAGCCCCTCCTACAAGGGTGTTTGCGTGAACCGCATTGCCCCTCAATCCCCCTTAACCAAGAGAGGCTTTACCCCTTTACCCCTTGCCTCAAGAGGGCGCCGCGGTTTGCCTGAAACAGGCCCCCTGGCGCAGCAAATTATCGCGCTCGGCCGGGGTAAAGAGGCGAATTTCTCCATAAGCGCCGTCGTAGCCCCCATCGATGTGCACTTCCCCCCGGCGCATCCGGTCAATGCCGTGGGCCAGGAGGATGCCTCCCTCCCGGGCCACCGCAGCCAGGGGCACGCGGCGCAGGATCTCCAGTTCCGGACCCAGCCTGGCCAGGAGCCGGAAGTAGGCCAGGCGGACTTTTTTGCTGGCCGCACCGACCCCCAGGACTTCGGCCAGGATTCCCGGCAGGCTGATCAAGGACTCGAAAGGGCTGGCCGCAGCCGGGCGGGCCCCGTTCCCGCGGTCGGCCAGGTCCTGGACGCGGTGCAGCACCCCCAGGGTCAGGGGTTTGCCGCAGTGGGGACAGAGACCGTTTAGGCGCTCGGCCTCATCCGGCGAAAGCCTGAGGCCGCAATTCCGGTGGCCGTCCAGGTGGTACTTGCCTTCCTGGGGAAAAAACTCCAGGGTGCCCCCAAAACCCTCCCGGGTGCGCAAGGCCCGGGCCAGGTCGGGGTAAGTGGGGGCGACGTGAAAGATGTTGGCCTCCCGGCCCAGTTTCTGGGGCGAGTGGGCGTCGGAATTAGACACCAGCACGAAGCGGTCCAGTCCCGAGACCCGCCAGTTCATGGCGGGATCGGAGGACAACCCGGTCTCCACCGCATGGATGTGGGCGGTGCTGGCCTCAAAACACTCCTCCAGGGAGTCGAAGCCGCTCTTCGAGCCCAAAACGGAGAACCAGGGAGTCCAGATGTGGGCCGGAATTACCAGGGACTGGGGATCGATCTCCATGACCAGGTCCAGCACGAACCGGGCGTCCAGACCCAGGATGGGGCGGCCGTCGGAAGCCACGTTGCCCAGGCGCCCCAGGCGCTGGGAGAGTTGCTGCGCCGCCGCCAGATCGGGGAGCACCAGGAGCAGGTGGACCTTGCGCACCTTGCCGCCCTTCTTATAAATAGTGCTCACTTCGCCGGTGATCACGAACTTGACCGGCGCCGCCGCCTCCCAGCCAGGCCCCTCGAGGTTTAAGGGCAGTGCCAGACCAGGTTTGAGGCTATACACCCCGGCCGCGGCGGGCTCGAGTTTGGCGGCTATCTCCGCCAACCACCGGGGGTGGGTGCAATCGCCGGTACCCACCACCTGCAGCCCCTTGTAGCGGCCCCAGAGATCCAGGTGCTCCAGGTCGGCGTCCCGGGCGGTGGCGATGGAGAAGCGGGAGTGGATATGCAGGTCGGCGATGACTTCCATTTGGGCACAAATTTTACCACAAAACCCAGGGAACCGCTAATCTCAGGCGCCATTTCTTTACTTCTTATAGATCGCGGTACAGGGAGAATCGTTACCGGCCTGCACAAATAAATGTCCGGCTCGGTTTCGCTTCCTGCCGGTAGGCAAAGGTAAGGGGTTGTGGCCAGCAACCGGCTGATTGGCTCGGAGAGGACCCGCCGGTGATGGCGGCGGGGGGAAACGGCGGATTATCCTGTAGGCGTCCAGCGATCAGCGATAAGCTTTATGAATTAAAACAATTGAGCCTCTTGCAAAAGTGTCTTGCCACCGAGATTCTATCAATCTATCCCAGGGAATCTAGTGGCACAGGCTTTCCAGCCTGTGCTGATAAAGGATTAAATTTAAGGATATCATCTTGATATTTTTTATAAAGAGCATCTTGGAAAACTGAGGGTCATTAATGCTGCACCGACCTTCAACACGCATTTGCACAGGCAGGAAAGCCTGTGCCACCAGCCTAAGATGAATTTTGCCAGCGTCTAAATTGGTTGTATTATTCCAGTCAATCAATCGTTATCGAGCCGATTTGATGAGTCCTGGTTTTTGCTGACTGCTGAAGGCTGACGTTATCATTCAGAGAATTTATGCCCCGGCACGTGGCAGATAGCCTCATTTTGATAATTACTTATCACTGCGGATGGCAAGAGCCGGTTTCACAGGCAACCGAGGCGGGAAAGGACGGAAAAGTATGGGAAAAATTTCACAAGATTGCAATTAACAAAGCCCCTCCGCAAGAGGGGCTCGTCAATTTAGCCCTTAGACACCCTGCCTTCTCAATCCTTGAGACCCAGACTATAGTGAAGCTTTGGTTTTGGTGTCGGTCACGGCCCAAATCTGAGGTGTAACCTCATCAAAATAGGGCTGGAAGACATCCTCGTCCAGGCGCAGCATCAAGCCGCCGCATTGAGTGCAGAGGGCGGTGTGATCATCCAAACCGGCCACCCGCTGGTCCCGACCGGTACAGTCGACACATTGATATTCATAAATCGGCATAATCCATCTCCCCCTTGCCGTTACATATTGCAACAACTATGCCTAACCATCAAAAGCTTACAACTTAATTGGTAATAGGTTAATATCATAAAATAATTTGACACCCCCCCCCACAAGTGGTTTTTTTTGCGTTATAATTTATTGCACTTCTGTAAGAAACAGGTGTGGCTTTTTTTCCCTAGTGTATGGATTTTATTCCCGCTTACTATCCACACACGTTTCTCAAGGAACGAGGAGGTAACCCGACCGTGTTGCGTGACCAGCGACGTACCAAGATCGTCTGCACCCTGGGCCCGGCCAGTGACGGCGACATCCTGCCCAGACTCCTTGCGGCCGGCATGAATGTGGCCCGGCTCAATTTTTCCCACGGCACCCAAGCGGAGCATGGCGCCCGGATCAAGCGCCTCCGGAAGTTGGCCGCGGCTGAGGGGTTGCCCTTAGCTATTTTACAGGACCTGGCCGGCCCCAAGATCCGTATCGGCGACGTACCCGGGGGCGAAGTCACCCTCCATGAGGGCGAATTGTTTGGTCTCAGTGCCGTTCCCCTTGAGGCAGGCCAGGCCGGAGTTATCGTGGATTATCCGCAGGTTATCACCGAGACTCCCCTGGGCGCCCCCATCCTGCTGGCCGATGGCAATATCGAACTGCGGGTGGAAACCAGGACCGATTCGAGCCTCAATTGCCGGGTGGTGGTGGGTGGGGTATTACGCTCCCACGTGGGGATAAATTTCCCCATGCACTCTCTGTCAGTGTCGGCCTTCACCGACAAAGACCGGGAAAACCTACGCTTCGGAATCGCCCAGGGGGTAGACTTCATCGCCCTGTCCTACGTGCGCTCCCGCCAGGATATCCTGGCGGCCAAAGAGTTCATGCGCAGCCTGGGCGCCGATATCCCCATCATCGCCAAAATTGAAAAGCACGAAGCCCTGAGCCGGCTGGAGGAAATTTTGGACGAGGCCGACGGCCTCATGGTGGCCCGGGGGGACCTGGGGGTGGAGATTCCCCCGGAACAGGTCCCCATGGTCCAGAAGCGGATCATCAAGGCGGCCAACCAGGTGGGCAAGCCGGTCATCACCGCCACCCAGATGCTCCTGTCCATGGTGAGCCACTCCCGTCCCAGCCGGGCCGAGGCCACCGACGTGGCCAACGCCATCCTGGACGGCACCGACGCGGTCATGCTGAGCGAAGAGACGGCCGCGGGACAATTTCCGGTGGAAGCGGTAAAGTTTTTGGACCGGGTGAGCCGGGTTACCGAGGCGGAGTTTCCTCACGCCGCCTGGCTCCGGGACCGGGCTCTCTCGGGACCCCAGGAGATTCCCGCCGCCGTCAGCTATGCGGCCTGCGAGATGGCCCAGGACCTGGAGGCCAAAGCCATTCTCACCAACACCGAATGTGGGGGCACCGCCCGCCTCATCAGCCGCTTTCGGCCCCGTACCCCCATCGTGGGGGTGACGTCCCGGGAGGATACCTGGCGCCGGCTGAGCCTTTCCTGGGGGGTTTTCCCCCTGCTGATCCCACCCATCGCGGACATTGATGAAATGCTCCGGGTGGTGGAGGCCGAGGCCCTCAAGGCCGGGATGCTGAACCACGGCGACCGGGTCATCATCACCACCGGCACCCCCATCGGTACCCGGGGCAGCACCAACCTGATCAAGGCGGATGTCATCTCGTGAGAGCTTTTAGCAGTCAGCTTTCAACCTGGGGCTAAGATTGGCGCCAAGCACCTAATATCATTTGGCGTTCAATGGACAATTTTTGTAGGGGGGGACCTGCGTGTCCCCCCAAGAGGGCGCACACACAGGTGCGCCCCTACATAGAGTCTGTTCCTTTTTGAGCGAAGATTGGTATTATGGGGATAATAGGCCGGTTAGGGGCTGGTAAAGGAGGTCTCGATGAGGTCCAGCCACTCTTTCAGACTGAGCCCCGAAGCGAATTCATCCTCGGCTAGGTGGGGCGGGCAGGTTTCATCCACCACGGCCTCGGCGGTGACCAGGCAGACCGGCCAGCCCGGGCGCCCGGGAGGCACGTGGCATTGGCCCACCAGGCGGTAGACCGCGAAGACCTGGTCATCACAGGCCGCCAGGTATTTCTCGCCGTTATGGGTCAGGGTCAGAGGGGACCCGAAGAGGCCCAACTCCCGGAATCGGGCCTGAATCCGGCCCAGCAGTTCCGCCGGGGAAATTTTGTTAGTTACGCTTATGGAAGCCATGGAATTGGGCATTATGGCGGGCAGTGCCCGCCCCGCATTGTTTCGTTCCCAAGTGCAACTTGGGAACGAGTTCGTAAAAATGGCTGGTGTTGGTGGAGCGGCCGTCCCTGGCCGCCTATCGCTGGCGGGCACGGAGGCCCGCCCCACCGAGCTATTTTCATATAAAAGTTGCAGTCAAGAGACATTGAATATTCATGTCATTCTGAACGGAGCGCAGCTTCGTTACGAATCTCGGCGGCTTAAAAACAGAGATTCTTCGCTGCGCTCAGAATGACAAATAAAAGTCTTTTGATTGCTCTTTGGTATCAGTAACATCTTCGTTCCCAAGTGCAACCTGGGAACGAGTTCGTAATCAGCGGCTCGGCCGCCACCCCGAGGCTTTAGCGACTGGCAGCCTCCGGCGGTGCCCCGAAATTCTCGGCATAGCGCCCCCAAAAATCCGGGACTCCCAGCCGGTGTTCCTGGGTGCCCTGCTGTTCGACGCAAAAACTGGCCAGTACCGCGCCCATGCGGGCGGCCTCGGGCCAGTCCAGACCCATTACAAGACCCTTGAGCAGACCGGCCCGGTAGGCGTCTCCGGCCCCGGTGGGGTCCAGGACCTGGCCGGGCGGCACCGCCGGAACCTCGTCCACACCCCGGCCAGTCTGGATCAGGGAGCCCTGCTCCCCCCGGGTGGTGATGAGATGGGGCGTGAGCTTCAGGATCCCGGCTACATCCAGGCTGGTCTTCTGCCGGAACATCTCCAGTTCATAGTCGTTGACGATGAGGGCCAGGGCGCCGTCCGCCATCTCTTTCAGGTCGTCGCCGTCCCAGGCCGGGATGCTCTGCCCCGGGTCGAAGATGTACCGCACCCCCCGGTTTTTGTAGGCCTGGGAATAGATGCGCATGTCCTCCAGACTCCCCGGCGCCACGATGGCCAGGGTGGCCGCCGGGTCCAGATCCTCAAAGCGGTAATCCGAGGTATGCTTCATGGCCCCGGGATTGAACCCGGTAATCTGGTTGTCGGCCAGATCCGTGGTGATGTAGGCCCCGGCCGTGAACTCGCCGGGAATCTCTTTGATGCCCGTGAGCGGCAACCCCAAGGACTCCAGCCACTCCCGGTAGGGGCCGAAATCCCGCCCGGCGGTGGCGACAATGACGGGCTGCTCCCCCAAGAGGGCCAGATTGTAGGCGATATTGCCCGCGGTGCCGCCGAAGCGCTCCGTTAAGCCGTTGACCATGAAACAGACGTTGAGGATGTGAATCTTCTCCGGCAAAATGTGATCCACAAACCGGCCAGGGAAATCCATGATCCGGTCATACGCCAATGACCCGGAAACAAAAATGCGCATCGAACCTCCAATTAAAGTGAGCAGGGAGCAGTAAGCGGTAAGCAGTTGGCCCCAAGAAACCAGAACTGCTCGCGGCTTCGAAAAGTTCCTTAAATCGGTGGCACAGGCTTTCCAGCCTGTGCCAAAGTAGCGGGTTAGTCCTGCACAGCCTGGAAAGGCTGTGCCACCAGCCAATACCAGCTTTTCATACTTTAAGGGTGGCCCAAACCAATGCGCTCCTGCTCATCGCTCACTGCTTACCGCTCACTCCTTCAAAATATTCCTTGGCCTCCCCCACCGTATACAAAGAGCCGGTGACCACGAT
>JAUSOZ010000076.1 GCA_030655955.1 Deltaproteobacteria bacterium | reverse complement strand
CTGCTCCTGGCGGACAAGGGCTATCGGACCTGCGTCACCGACAGTCCCTTAGAGGCTCTAACGGAGTTGACCCAAAAATATTTCCGCCTGGTGATCGTCAAGCTGACGGGGAAAACCGTTGACTCCCCGGCGTTGCTGAATGCGGTGCAAGACCTGAACCCCGAAGCCAGGCTCATCATCCTGGGGGAGGACGCCCGCCTCCCCCTGCAGGCCTTTAAGCTCGCGGTGGACGATTACATTCTCCTGCCCTGCCGGCCGGTGGAGGTCTGGCGCCGCATCACGGGTTGCCTGAAAGCCCTCCGGGGCGCCGCCGCCCCAGAGGCCGTCCAGGGGAAGCTGAACGCCGCCAATGAGCAGGTCTTGACCAAATTGTCCCTACTCTGCCACGACCTGAGGGGCGGCCTGGTCGCACTGCAAGCGGCTTTAAAACTGTCCCGCCGCCTGGCCCAAGGGCAGCTTAACGCCGAGGTGGACCGGCTCTTAGATGACGCCGGCAAGAAAGCCGATGGGCTGCAAACCCTCCTGGAGGGGTTTTTGCGGCAGGCTTTCCGGTGCCGGGAAAGTGATGCAGGACTGGACATCTGCCACATCCGGGAGGACGTGGTGGCCCCGGTCCTGGATGAACTCTGGCACGACCTACAGAAGCAGGGCATCGCCCTCGAGAATCACCTGGATTTCCTGCCTGCCCACCTGGGAACCGTCAAGGGCGACAAGATGGCTCTGAGGAGCGTTTTCCGGAACCTGATCAACAATGCCATCCAATACGGGGGCAAGGGGTGTTCCCTGAAGATCGACTACGACCAGGCCGACCCTTATTTCCACCTTCAAGTCTTTAACAGCGGGATGGTCCCGCCCCCAAAAACCAGGCACGCCTTGTCCTCCAGCCTGCCGCCAGGAAAGGCCAAAGGGAATGGGGGCGCCCGGGGTCTGGGGCTCGGCCTCCGCTTATCCCGGGAAATCCTCCGGAGTTACGGCGGCGATATCCGGTATGAACCCCAGCCCGGAGGCGCCAAAGTTCAAGTCTTTCTCGCCATGAGCTAAAGGAGAGATGAAGCCCCCGGGCCGAACCCGGGCGGGGAAAAAGAAATGTTGGGGTGGCTCGGTGGCGCCAGATTGATTTTTAGGACCATTATCAACCATAACATGATGATTTCTTAAAACGAAAAGGAAGTAATGCCATGGTCATCGGCATTTTCATCGGCGGCATTTTCCTGGGATTTTCCCTGGGTTTCGCGACCATGGCCCTCGTGTCCGCGAGGCACAACCGGCTCCAAGGCGAAGAGGCCCAAGAGACGACAGATCAGCTTATCGGCGCAGCCTCTCCCATCCGTGGGCTTAACCGTTCGCTTCCGGTCATGCCGCAGATCTCCGGAGAGTCATGTTTGCTTACACCCGGGTCTTGAACAGCCAGAGGGCTATTCGCAGGTAGACCCCCAATAAAGGAGTAGATCATGCCTTTAATCCATGTGGTGGTAGTATTGGTCGTAGTTGGTGTTCTTCTCTGGCTCGTCAACAATTACATTCCAATGGCGGGCTCCATTAAGTCGATCTTGAATGCGGTCGTAGTCATTGTGGTGGTCTTGTGGCTCCTGAGCGTTTTTGGTCTCATCGGTGAACTCTCCACTATCCGAGTGGGGAAGTAATTTTCTTAAATTCGGTGCCCGAGGACATTCTTTTTTACTTAGCCAGGGCGTCATTACGATAGCAGTGAGAAATTAAAGGAGGAGCACATGCCATACCTACCATACTTCGCTCCAGTCGTGGCGTTAATCGCCGGGATATTGATTTTGATTCAACCCAGCCTGCTGAGCATTATTGTGGCGGTTTACTTGATTGTCATAGGCATCGTGGGTCTGATGGGGGCGCGGCCCAGGGGATGGTTTGGCCGATAATCCTTATCTCAGATATTTTGGCTTGGTAGGAGGGACAGATGAAAAAGAGCATGGGACTGGGGGCGATGCTCCTGGCGGGTTTATTGGTAATCCCCGGCAATCTCGGGCTCGCGGGCCAGGTCCTGGCCCAAAGCGATACAAAGACGACTGAAGACAAGCAACTGCAAGATCTGCGGCAAAAGCGGCAAGAGCAATGGGAGGAGCGCCAACGGGAGGCGAAACAACTGGAAGATACCGGCAAGCGCAAGCAAGACGCCGTCAAGCGCCAGCAGGATGCCGGCCAGCGCCAGAAAGCCGCCGAGCAGCGCCTGCGGGAACTTGATGCCGAAGACAAATAAGACCGCCTAAACCATACTACCGGAGGAAATTACCATGAACCGAGTAACCAAAATATCCGCCTGGCTGGCGATGGGGCTTTTCATCATTGCGGGCCTGGCCATTTTGCCAGGCGCCGCCGCGGCCCAGACCTTGGACATCAGCATCGAATCCGAGACTGGAGGTTCCCCCCCGGGGGAACTCCTGCTCACCGATCCTTCCGGAGACCGGACGGGTCCTATGACCAAGGACATCCACCTGAGCAATCCGATGAGCGGCTTTTATAACCTGCGGGTAATCGGCCGGAGAACCGGGACTTATATCTTGTTCCTCAAGGCTTATACCGCCAGCGGCAGCACCTCGGATGTGCGGTTTCCCCATATGACCACCAAGGCCGGAGAAGTCCATCACTATGACGTCAACTTTTCAGCTGAGGGGCCGAAGCTCGATGTGCGGCGGACCCGGATAACCACGGAGTAAATCCCATGTGCATGCGGGTGCAGATGCCCACCCCCGGCCAAGCCGGGGGCCCCAGAAGTCTCAGGGTTGATTACCCCCTGACCTGTCCAGGACAGAGAGTCTCTCGCGTCCCAAAATTCAGCCCCAAGGAGGTCGTCATGTCCATTGAATCAGCCAAAGCTTTTGTGGAAAAGATGCGGCGCGATGCGGCATTCAAGAAGCAAATCCTGGCCGCCGAGTCTGCGGCCAAGAGAAAAGAGCTCATCAAGAGCGCCGGATTCGATTTCGAAAGAATGCACCTCGACTCTTTGGTAAGCGAACTCACCCCCGAAGAACGAGATGCTTTGATGCTGTTATGATCCGGGGAAGCGGCCCAATTCCCCATTCTTCATGGCCTTCAGGGCTGGGGACAGGGAAGGGGGGGCATTGACGGCAAGGGTCAGGTGCGGCCGGTTCCAAACGCAGTTTAGCACCGGCGAAGAAGGGCTGCCGCATAACGCGGGATAAAACTCATACCAAACGGGAGAATAATCATGAAAGCTAAATTCAATTTCAAGTTAGGGGCACTGTGCGCCATCCTGAGTGCGATGCTGCTGATGCCTGCACTGGTCCAGGCCAAAGGCGAGGAAGCGGCGGTTCACAAGGAAAAGAAAGACCAAATGATCAAAGAGCTGAAGCTGGCGCCTGAAAAAGAGAAGGCAGTTCTGGCGGTGGAAGATAAGTATGCGGCAGAGCGCAAAGAAATCATCGCCGGCGTGAAGAAAGCTAATGATGATTTGCAGGCGGCGTTGACGGCAGCCACCCCAGACGAGGCGAAGCTCAAGGCCGGGGTAAGTGCGCTGACCGCCAGCCAGGATAAGATGTTCGCTTCTTTTAAGAATCAGCGGGACGAAGAACTAGCGCTGATGACCCCGGTTGAGCAGGCCAAGTACCTGATGGTACTGGGGCAATGGCGCCAGAAAATGATGAAAAAACGTGACAAAAAAGCCGCCGCGGAGAAGAAATAATCCTAACGAACCGGTTAGCTTGCAGTAAGAACGGTTAACTTTTCGGCCCTGCCGTTGGGATCGCCTTCCCGGCCCCAGGGCCCCTATAACCATAACGGTTTGTGTGTCACCTGGGGCTGAGGCAGCCAACCAGGCAGATGCCCGGGGAGTTACCGGGGCTTAGTGCCGGCCGGCGACCTGGTCTTGGAAATTGTTTAAGGAGATTCTCGATGAAGAAATTTTGGTTATCCCTGGGGCTAACCCTCATGCTGACGTGTTGGTGCGGGGCAGGCAATTACGGTTTGGGAACCGGCGCAGCCTTCGGACAGGACTACTATAATCGCAGCCTGTCTTGTAACCCCAGTGATCCCTCTTGTTACAATGACTATTACCGCGCCCCAAACGCGGACCCGCTTTCCCAATTGCTCTACTATATCGCGCCACCGGTAAGTCGAGACTACCGTTATGAGCCGACCCAACGGTATTATCACCAAGAGACCAAATGGGAACGCAAGAACCGTGAAAAACGTGAAAAAAGAGAGCGTAAAGATAGAGATCACGATAATCGACGCTAATTAAGGAATAACCTGGCCATTACTTTAAGAACCCCTGCTGGGCGCAAAAAAATTGTGCTGGTTAGGGAGTAGGGGTTCTTCCCTGGTGGTCGTACCCATACGGATACACTTTTTCATAGGGAACGCCATAACATGCTTATCCATATTATCCATTGCCCGGTCCCCGGTAAGGGTATCCGGAGCCGGGTCAAACTGGGTAAAAGGGGTTCCAAGCCCCAAGTTGGGACTGGTGTAAGACAAGGCTGCCGCCTAATCCCGGCTGATGAGAAACCCAAAACCGGGAGAGGAGCCGGGACGACCAAAAGCGATGGGCCCGGCACGACGGAAACTTTCCAAACGGCGCCGGGAAGCTCCGGTAACCACAGAAAAGGGGAACGCGCAATGAAAACAATGTCTACATCGCTCCGGGTAGTGAATAGGGCGAAATGGATGCTCATGGGCCTGGTCCTGGCGGTTGTCTTGCTGTTCCCGCACCAAGAGGCGACGGCAGGTCAACCGACGGTAGACCTTGGATCGGCCGGCTCTTTCGCAATTCTGGCCCGCACCGCGATTACCAGCACCGGTGTCACCACGATTGAGGGAAATGTCGGGGTGTCGCCTGCAGGTGATATTACTGGAATTGAGCCCGGAATGGTGTCCGGGAACATACACAAGAACGATCCTATCGCAACCCAGGCCGCAGCCGACTTGAACACCGCGATTATTGACGCCGCTGCACGGACAGGAGCCACCTTACACGACGGAGAACTGGGCGGCGACATCCTGCCCCCTGGCCTCTATAAATCCTCGCCGGGGCTAGCGTTTTCCATAACGGCAAAGGATCTGACGCTTGACGCCGAGGGCAACCCGAATGCTGTCTGGATCTTCCAAATGACGGAGACACTCATCTTAGGAAGCGGGGTTAAGGTAATTCTGATCAACGGCGCCCAGGCCCGCAACATCTTTTGGCAGGTCGGCAGTTCCGCGACTCTGGGAGAGGCATGTGTCCTCAAAGGGAACATCCTGGCATCTACTGCAATCACGATGAACGGCGGCGCCAGGCTGGACGGCAGAGCGTTGGCACATACTGCCGCGGTTACCTTAATCGCCAATACCATTACAAAGAAGGGCCTATACAGCGACCAGCCCTGGCGGATATTGTTGATGGATTAGGAGAATTGGCTGACTGATGGGGCGAGGCGCACCGAACAGCTAACCTGAGACCGGTTACCGGCGTTGCGAGGCCGAATGAGACAGACTGAAGATAGGTAAATTTTTGGCCTATTCCGTTTTACACCAGAAGGAGTCCACAGCAATGGTACGCAAGTCTTTAATGGTAGCGTTAATCTCTCTCTTTATCGGTTCTCTGGCCGGTT
>JAUSOZ010000073.1 GCA_030655955.1 Deltaproteobacteria bacterium | reverse complement strand
GTGTAGCCCAGCATGCGCTCGGCGCCGACATTGAATATTTGGATGACGCCCTGGGCGTCGGTGGCGATACTCGAGAAGTTGGCGCTGTTGAAAATCGCCCTCTGCAAGGCCCCCGCTTTCAGCAGAGACTCTTCCGCCTGCCGACGCTTAGACTGCGAGACCAGATTTGGGCCAGAGCTATTGGGCATTTCTCATCTCTCCTGAGGGGTTACAGCCTGGTTTCGAACCGCTCAAGCTCAACCAGTGAAAATCAGGCCCCAGGAACCCGAAGGCCCCTGCGGCTATTGCAATGAACAATCCCTTTGGAACAAACCGCATCTTGGAGGGACTTTCTCCTTTTTTCATGACCTACTGATGCTTTTCCTCACCGGGACCTGCTTTTTCAGGTTTACCCGCAGGTGCTTTTTCGCGATCTGCGGCGCCGCCTTTTTGCCCCTCACGCGGGGCGACGCGAGCCGGGGCGGACTTCGGTCCCTCTGGCGGGGCGACGTGAGCCGGAGCCGATCTCGCTCCCTCAGGCGGGGCCACGTGAGCCGGAGCCTGCCTCGGTCCCTGAGCTGGAGCCACATGAGCCGGAGCCGGTTTGGGTCCTTGCGGCGGGACGACGTGAGCCGGAGCAGTCCTTGTTCCCTGCGGCGGGGCCACGTGACCCGGGGTCGATCCTGGTCCCTGATGCGGGGCTACCTGGGCGGGACCTTGTCCTCGTTTCCCTGGCTGGGGTTGTCCTTTAGGGGCGACGCCACGGTATCCTTTTTGCCACCCGGGTCCCTGGCCGCGATGGTGCGTTTCATAGAAACTCTGGTCATAACGCTGACCTTCCCGGTGTGTGCGCCAGTAGGGATACTGCCGCTGGAAATTTTGCCAGTAATTGGGGTTGCGCTGATACCACGTCTGCCACTTCGGCTCATACCAATTGTTGGGCCTTTCAATATAGGTGGGAGGATAGGCGTAATACGGGGCCCAGCCGTATTGGGGGCCGAAGAAATAATACAGCAATCCCTTTACAAACCAATCACCATTGTAATTGACCCAGGGCGTATTAGGGCCGACCCAAGGCTGAGTGTAAGGATCCGCCGGCTGGGAAGGATAGTTATAGCCGTACTGAGAGTACTGAGCCTGAGCAGGCGCCGACATTGCGGCGACCGCGCCTCCCGCCAGCAAAATTGCCAGCGCCAGTATGAGAGTTAACTTTTTCATTGACAGCTCTCCGTTTTTTTATGTTTCTCAGATGATGCAAAACCGGTCTCTACCAAGTAGGCCTTATCCTTCTTGACAGGTGAGATAATTCTCGTAGCCTCAAGTTGTCGGGTTCGAGTTTCCACTGGCCATTTACCATGCTGCGGCCGTCACTGGGGTTAAATAAATCGTTGGCATTGCTTATCCTCTGAGTTGAGATGATGCGGCAACCTTGGCCACCGCATAATCTCAGAATCAGTTAAGCACCAATAATTCCTCTTGTACGTCTCCGAGATCAGGTAACGCTAAACGGGAACAGCTTCCTACCTTAAAGACTCCCCTGATTAGAGATTCTTCGGGGGGGCAAACTTGGGCAGCATCACGGCGTCGATGCCCTGGGCCACGCCGTTGGTCGCCATCATGTCAGGTTTGACGATATGAGCGTTATTCACCATATATTTGTCGCCCACCATGGTGAATTTCATGATCCCGGTGTTGGCGGTGGGGCACAGGGTCTTGCATTCTTTCAGAGCCGGCAGATCCTTGGCCAGGTACTTGCCCGGGGTGATGTGAAAGAACACCACGTCCCTGACGATGGCCGGATCGCCCATAATCTTGTCCATGGTTGCCTTGGGCACACTGGCGAAGGCCGCGTCAGTGGGGGCAAAAACCGTGAAGGGACCCGCCATCGACGTCAATTCCTGCACATTGGCTTTATCCACGAGACTTAAGAAAGTCTTATAGTTTCCGGCAGCCGCCAGGGTATCGTGCAGATTCGTGGGGGCTTGCGCCATGGCCATCCCCACGGGGATCAGGACCAACATCAGGGCCATTAAAGCAATTTTTACTTTCATTATTCTTCCTCCTGGCTGGTAAAAATTATGTTCGTATAGTTTTTCATCCCGTTAAGCGTTACCTGATCTCAGAAAACACACGTTGTTTTTCCTAACAAAGCACCATCAAACCTATACTTGCCAGCCACCTGCATCCCTGGCCGGTGCAACTCCTGGTCGATTCCCTCAGTCCGATTACAGCCGCCCAAGGAGGAACAGGATGAGAACCACTATCAGGACCGTCCCTAAAATACCAGTCGGGGCATAGCCCCAACTCCTGCTATGAGGCCAGGTAGGCAGGGCGCCGACCAGAAAGAGGATGAGGATGATAACTACAATAGTGCCTAACATGGTATTTCTCCGTTGTGGTTAGCTTAAATTATGCGGCCCCCTTAACGGCTTTGACCGCTACTTTCCCGGTCCTGGCTATTGCCCAAGCTTCGGGGCCTCTTTCCCGGGTTTGAGGAACTCTTTGGCGACAACTTTGCCGTTCATAAACTGGATGTTGATGGTAACGCCTTCTCCCTTCCACATGGCGGTGGCGCCGGATATCACCGCCATATCGATACTGGAGGAATCGGCGGGTTCTCCCAGAATGGCCTTGACTTCCGCCAGGGTCATGCCGGGTTTGATTTTATCGAAGTTTTCCTGGTTAATCTTGGCGCCCGAGCAGGCCATGAGGCCCAAGAAGAAAACCATTGCCAATGCGGCCGTCTTAAAACGTAACCGATGTTGTTCCATGGGATACCCCATACCTTAAAGAAAATGGGTCAGGTTAACGATGCACCAAACCTAAAATACCTATGACAATTAAGTAAAATGCCACAATGTAATTCAACAGCCTGGGGATCAAGAGAATTAATATTCCCGCAATCAGTGAGACCACCGGCGTCAGATACATAGTTGGGAACATTTCCCGTCTCCTTATTAAAGGTAAAGTTGATCATTGATTCATGATGATTGCTCAGGATGAATCAAGCCTATAGCCGCCCAAGGAGGAACAGGATGAGAACGATTATCAGGATCGTCCCCAGAATACCGCTCGGACCATAGCCCCCGCGTTGGCTATGTGGCCAGGTAGGGAAGGCCCCCACGAGTATTATAATGATAATAATCAGCACAATCAGTCCCATCTTTATCTCCTTTGGCCGCACTCTCGGTGTGCAGCCCGTGTATGGCTGAAGGGCGGTTCCGCCCCTTCAGTTCCAGAGGTTTATTGCCGCGCGGCTATTTGGCGGGCGGTGGCGGTACATTTCCGGGGCCCTTACCACCACCGGGGCCGTGGCCCATGCCCATACCACCGGGGCCCATTCCCATTCCCATGCCCACGCCCATGCCCATGCCCATATCGAAATCGGGGGCGATCTTCTTGGCTTCCAACCGGCAGGCCGCCATCTTCTCCTGCATCTGGTCTCTCAGGGCGTTCAACTCCTTCTGCTTGGCCTGGATGGCGTTTTGCTCAGCCCCCCCCGCCTTCCACAAGGCCGCCAGTTCCGCATGCTTGACCATTATCTGCTTGCGCAGGCCGGCAGTGTCGGCATCCAACTTTTCCATGAGGTCGAAAATCTTGCCCGCCTGCTCCGGGGTCAGATTCATCCCCTGGCCTTTGCCCTTACCCATGGGCTGGGCCCAGGCCGACGCCGCCAACCCCAGGCTCAGCGCCAGGGCCAGAACCAGAAGCAACGAAACTTTCCTGACATTCTGCATTGATTTGATCTCCTCTATCGAAAGATTATGAAAAAGTTTGCCTTTCTGGGCCGGGTCTCCCTGGATCTGGAAAAACCGCAGAGGTTCGTTTTGCCCATCCCCTCAAGGCGCCTGGGCGTGGGCAAAACGATGCCAAGCTCGTTCAATTACTCCCAATGCTTCTTGAACTCCTTTTCAGCCTCTTCCTTGGTGATGCCGTATCTCTCCTGGATTTTTCCGAGGAGTTGATCGCGTTTTCCAGCCACGACGTCCAAATCATCGTCGGTGAGTTTGCCCCATTTCTCCTTAACGTTGCCTTTGAATTGCTTCCAGTTTCCGGCCACTTGATCCCAGTTCATAACTTGTCTCCTTTACCGAGTATTTGCTGCATAATCTGTTGCCGCGACTGCTGCGGTTGCATCATGGGCGGGAACGTCATAACGCCCTGACCCATCATCGGCGCTGGCTGCGGCTGAACCCCTGCCACCCGCGGGGCCGCGCCCCCGTTCCAGAGTTAGCGGTCTTGCTTTTTCATCTGCCCCGGGGGCATGTGCTGGCCTCCCTCATACTTCTTCATCTGGCCCGGGGGCATGGGGGCCCCGCCCCAGCCCGTTTTCTTCCCCTTGGCCCATCCTGGGGGCTGCTTAAAATAAGGGGCCTCGATCCGGCGAAAACTCTGGGGGACGTCCTGGACCCGTTGCCACGGACCCGCCATGTTCCTGGTCTGATACCACCTGCCATCATGCTGGTAGTAATATCTCTGCCCATAGCGGAACAGGTCGGCGTTGGCATTGGGGGCGTAATGCACCCCTGGTGCTCCCGGGATAGAGGTCCATTGCGGCGTGAGTCCGGGGGGCAGCTGTGGCATGAAGGCGGCCCATTCTGGGGGCTGCCGAAAATAATTGGACTGGATTTGGCGAAAACTCCGGGGGACGTTCTTGACCGTTTGCCACGGACCCGCCATGTTCCTGGACTGGTACCACTTGTTATCATGCTGAAAGTAATACCTCTGCCCGTAGCGGAACAGGTCGGTATTGGTATTGGGGGCGTGCTGCACTCCTGGTGCTCCCGGGATGGGGGCCCATTCAGGCGTGATGCCGGGGGGCAGCGGCGGCGAAAATTGCTGGGCGCTGACCGAAGCGGCGCTTAAGGCGAGTCCGGTTATTAACAACACCAGCATCAAGACCCTTAAAAGTGCTTGCATGGTCGTACTCCTTTTGTCTCTTAACACTCTATACTCTTCAATCGTAAGGGCGGCTGGCCGGTTACCTTACAGTGAAACTCCCATCTCTTTGGGTGCTGCCGTAAGTGCTGTTAATCCGGCTGGTAACGGTATAGGTTCCCCGGGTGGCATTGCCGGGCAGAGTATACGATACCTGATCGGTGAAAGTGCCGTTGGCGTTGTTCACCGTGGTTTGGTAGGGCTGCCCCACCGTGGACCCGCCGAAACGCACCTCCCGCACCAGATTCACGGCCACCGGGTTATTATCGGGAGTCAGAATGGTGTAGGTCATCCCCAGTTGCACCTGCTGACCCGGCCCCACCGTCGAGGGATTGGCATCCACCCGATCGATGGAGACCACGTTGCCCTGCGCCGGCGTGTAGTTGTAAGACTGCGCCGCGGCCTGGCTTGAACGCGCCTGGCTGTTGCGGTGCTCGGCGTAGAGGTAACCGCCCACCGCGCCCGCTACCCCGCCTGCGGCCGCGCCCACCCAGGCGCCGGTGCCGGCG
>JAUSOZ010000091.1 GCA_030655955.1 Deltaproteobacteria bacterium | reverse complement strand
GGGCCGGATTTACCTCGATGCCGGTCAGTTCAAAGCTGCGCTGGAGATTTCCCGGCAGATGATGGACCGCGACCCGGGGCCTGGGGCCTTGATCATTCATGCCCAGGCCCTGGATCGGTTGGGAGAGCCCAAGGAGGGGCTGGACACGATGGCCTGGTATCTCCAGCGCCAGCCCGATGATCGGAGCATCCTGGCGAGTGCGGCCGGCATCGCCGCCCGCCATGAGCAGTATTTTCCCCTGGGGGTTACCTATTACCAGCGGCTCTACGCCTTGGACCGGGACCCCCAGGTGCGTCGGCAGCTGGTAAAGCTGCTGGTATCCCTGAATCGCTACAAAGAAGCCATCCCCCTCCAGGAAGAGGAAGTAGCCGAGTTTCCCGAGGACCAGGAAGCCCTCCACTTCCAGGCCTTGCTATATTATTGGCACCGGGATTACCGGGCGGCCAGCGATATTTTCCAGCGCCTGCTGGAGAAGAGCGCCGAAAATTCCGGGCTGCGCCTGGAGGCGGCCAAGGCCGCGGATGCCGCCAAGGATAACGACCGGGCCCTGAATCAGTATCTCTGGCTCTATGCCCGTAACCGGGGCCAGAAGGAATACGCCTTGGCCCTGGCCCGGCTCTGGGCCCAAAAGGGCAATCATGCGGAAGCCGCGGGGGTCCTGGGACCCCTGATGGAACAACAGCCGGATTCGGCCTTGCGGCGTTGGTATGCCCTGGAGCTGCTGCTCGTCGGCGATTTCGACAAGGCCCAGACCCAATACCACAAAGCCTGGGAGGAGGGCGACACCCACCAGGAAACCATTATCAACCTGGCCCGCCTCTACGCCCGGAAAAACCGCTTTACCAAGGCCGCGGGCTTGTGGGATGAAGCCTCCCGGCGGCAGCTCATCAAGGGCGAGTTGCGCTGGGAAGCGGCTCTGACCTATTCCTATGCCCACCGTTATAAGGATGCCCTGGAAATCATCGCCCCGCTGCGCCAACAGAATACCAAGGATCCGAAATTACTGTTATTTTCCGGGCAACTGCATTTCTATCAGAAACACTGGGGCCAGGCGGCGCACTTTTTTTCCGCCTATCTGGAACAGAACCCTCGGGACGTGGAGGTCAGGAGGCAGTTAGCCGAGGTCTTATCATTTGAACCCGCCAACCGCGAGCAGGCCTTGAGCCAGTATGATGAAATCCTGAAAATCCGGGATGACGTCAATCTGCGCCTGCGCCGCATCAGCCTTCTCCTGGAGGACCGGCGCTGGGAGCAGGCGGCCCAGGAATTGCAAAAATGCCCGACTCCGGAAGACCCCCGCCTCCTGCGGGAGCAGGCCCACCTTTACCTCTGGCTGGGCAACCTGCCGGAAGCTTTGAAAAACTATGATCTCTCCCTGAAGAAGGCCCCGGAGGACCGCGTCGCCCGTCTGGAGAAGGCCCGGGTCCTGACTTACCTGGAGCGGGGTTCCGAGGCCCTGGAGCTCCTGAACCGCCTGCGTATGGAGCAACCCGAGGACCCGGGGGTGCGGGTAGCGGCGGTGGAAGCCTATCTCAGCCTGCGGGATTTTCCCAAGGCCCTGGCCCTGGCCCAGAAGGAACTGGAACCCTTGCCCGACCTGAGCCTGGAGGCACGGGCCCTGCTGGCCCGCTGCTACGCCCATTCGGCCGAGCCCTCCCACCTGCAGAAGGCCCTCGATTTGCTCGTCAAGAATCTCTGGAAAAACCGTTACCACCACGCTTCCCTCCTCATCATGGCCGCTCTCTTACCCCGGCTGCCGCGCTATGAGGACCTGAACCGCGTGATGTATCGCCTGCCCGGCATCCGGGTGGGTAGTCCCGAATATGTCGCCTCCCTGAGCTTTTTCAGCGGCAAGTTGGGGCGGCAGGGCGGCAAACTCGATTATTTGCTGCACGTACTTCGGGAGTACCGGCGCCACAAGCGGCCGAAAAGCCCCGGGGAACTCCTGGGCCTGGCGGCGCTGGCCATGGAACTGGACAATCGGCCGGCGGCGGTAAGATACTATGAGCAAGCCTTGAGGCTCCGGCCCCAGGATCAAAGCATCGCTAAACTCCTTCTGCAATGCCAGATGGCCCAGAAGAATTTTGGCCAGGCCCTGAAGCTCATGGAGAAACAGGGCAATCCCGGCTCGCCTCTGGAGATGGCGCGGCTGTATCTCATGCGGCGCCAATATGAAGGAGTCAAGGCCGTGGTGGCCAAAATTCCGGCGGATTCTCCGGATTACTCCCAGGGGCTGCTGCTCCTGGTCCAGGCGTATCGGGGGGAACAGAACTACCCGGAGACCTTGCGCACCCTGGCCCAACTGGAGGGGAAGATTCCTCCGGCAGACTACCTCATGGAAAAGGCCAGGACCCTGGAGGCCATGGGGGATAAGGGCGCGGTGACGATCTACCAGGAGATTGTGGCGATCAAACCCGGCTCCCAGACGGCGCAGGTGGCCCGGGCCCGTCAAGCCCGGTCCCGGGGCAATTGGGGCGCGGCCTATAAGGAATTTGCCCAGGCCCTGAAGGAGGCCCCCCAGGACCTGGAGTTACTCAATGAACTGGAGGATGTCCGCCAGCAGATGCGGCCCCAGATGGCCTCCCGGGGCTTTCCCGGCTCCCGGGGCGAGCGCCGCCCTGAAGAGGCCCAACGTCCCTGGCAATTCTCCCGCTTTGGCCGGGAACCCCGGGGGCTGGGCCTGAGCAATTATCTGCCCGCCTTTCTCTCCGATGTGCTGCCCATCATCCAACCAGAGTCCCTCTTCCTTACCGACAGCAATAAGCTCCAAGGCGTCATCTTCCGGATCGGCGGCGGCTTCTGGATCACCAAGGTGCTGCCGGCCCAACTGGGAGTGGAATACCGCGAATACAATCAGAATACTAAGAATGTCAAAATGGGGACCCTCAATTTGGGCCTGGACCCGGTTTATGACCAGCAGACCACCGCCGCCAGCCGCCTGCGCCGGGTGGAAGTCAACCTGGGCCTGGGACCCCTGGCAGTGAACGACCGCCTGAAGCTCAGCGGCGAAATCATCCTGCGGCGGTATTGGAAGCGGGATGATTTTCAGGTGACGCAACAGGGACAATTGCGGCAGACATTCGCTGGGTATTGGGTGAAATTTCCCATTCCCCATTTCATCTCGCCGGCGGAAATTGATCAAGACCTGACGCAAACTTTTGGTTTTACCCGGAAAGACTCCCAGAACCGCCTCATGGGCACCCTGGAACTGGGTTTTTCACCAACGCCCAAGACTGACGCCACGTTAAGGTACAGCCGCCGGGATATCTTCGACCAGGAGGCTTACCTGTTCCCTCGACTCTACCAGTCAGTGCTCAATCTCACCGCCGCCCGCATCACCACCTATCACCAGGTGGACCTGTCCTACAATCACCAGTTCCGCCCGGGGTTGGACTGGCGGGGGAACTTAGGCGGTGCTTTGTATTCGGATCAAAACCGGCGCCTCACCCTGTACCAGGGTTTGAAGTGGCAGGCCGTAGGCCAACCTCGCATGCACCTGGAGTTTACCCCCCACTACTTCTTGACCTCGTATAGCCAGCGCCATGATGCCTATTTCAGCCCCGAGACCTATCAGGCCATCGGGTTGGGGATAGATTTCGACCGGCAGATCTTCCGCCTCCCCACCCTGATCCTCCAGGGAACGGTGCAGGCCGTGGGCCAACACGGGAATTGGGGTCCGAGCCTCCAGGGTCTGGCCGCCCTGGAATGGGAGTTCGTCCAGAATTTTTACCTGGACGTACACGCCTTCTATTTTCGGGAGTGGGTGGATAACTACCGGCTCATGACCGCCGGGGCGTCGTTGCGCTGGAGGTTTTAGAAGGTGTCTCTCCTGGGGAGGAATAGCTTAGGGCCATCAACCATCGGGGCGGTTCGCGAACCGCC
>JAUSOZ010000044.1 GCA_030655955.1 Deltaproteobacteria bacterium | reverse complement strand
ACTGCAACTTCGTATAAGAGGTTTCCGGATGTAACCTCACCAGGTTTATTTTTTAAATTTTTCCTTGGTCTTGTCAAAATCAGCGCTCAGATCATCCCAGGCTTTTTGCGCCCTGGCCTTGAGAGCTTCCCATTCTTCGGTGCCGGCGCCCTTGAAATCATGCAGCCTCTGCTGGGCCACGTCCAGTGTACTCCGCAAATCCTCCAGGCGCCGTTTCAAGTCAGCCTTGGCCTCTCCCGTGGCCTTCTCAGCCCCGGCTTTCAACTCGGCGATCTTGGCGTCCAATTGTTCCAGGTTTTCCGCCATCCGCTTTAAATAGGTCTTTTGCTCTTCCCTAGCTGCTTCCTATTCCAAGGTAGTGGCCCGCAGTGGAAATGACCACTCAGCTTAAACTATAAACCCATCCAAAAAGGTTGTCAAAGAAACTGTTGCCATAAACATAATATTATTAACCGGTTTACTGGATAAACTGTAACTTACTAAACTTACAGTTAAATTAAGTATATTATGTATTTTAGGGAGCCAGATGCTAAATTTTCTTGATTATTTTTATCAGTTCTTGTATTAACTTTAAGGCAGAGTCCCCTATGAAAAAGACCTACAGTGTCGAAAAATCCATCGGCTTTATTATTTACCGCACCGCCCTGGCCATGAAGGCGACCCTGCAACGGACTTTGAAGGAGCGGGGATTGGCTATTACCCCAGAGCAATATGGGATTTTGCATGTGCTCCGGGAAGAGGAGGGTCTGTCGCAAAGAGAGATCGGCAACATACTCTTCAAAGACAAGCCCAACGTCAGCCGGATGTTGGACGCCCTGGAGAGGAACGGATTAATCTTGCGCCAGCCAACCGACCGCAGGAGGTTTGCCATATTCCTTACCCCAGAGGGCAAAACCCTCATAGACGAGATCCTTCCCATCGGACTGGAACTGAGCGAACAAGCGGTCAAGGGCCTGTTAGTGAGGGAAATAGAGGCATTGGAAGGCATGCTGAACAAAATCTATGGGAATATTGCGTAATTTTTTTTTGAGTTTAAAGTTAGCAAGGCAACCGTTAAATATAAAACAATATATGCCGGCGGTTAAAAGTTTCGCTTCCGAATGACTCTGTTTTTGCCGAGGGAGGCTACCTATGGTTATTTTGATGGCAACCCCGGAAGCTGCCCCATTTGCCCGGGCCGGCAACCTGGGGGAGGTCGTCCACGGCCTGGCTGCCTCCCTGGTGGCAGCAGGACACCGGGTGTCGGTGGTCCTCCCCCTGTATCGCAAGGTGAGAGCACAGGAACTCCCCCTCACGTTCACCGGAATCCGGCTGGCTATACCCCTGTCCATGAAGACCCTGGAGGCGGAAGTTTACCACACCGCGGTGAAACCGGATTTTGACTTTTTACTTTATCGCCCAGGACTCGCTCTATGACCGTGACGGCCTCTACGGCACGTGCTACGGCGATTTTCAAGACAACGCCGAGCGCTTCAATTTCTTTAGCCGGGCGGTGGTGGAGATGGTCGAGGCCCTGGAAATGGACTTCGATGTCTGTCATTGCCACGATTGCCAGACCGGGCTGGTGCCGGTTTACGGCCGTACCCGGTATCGAGCCCGACCACGCTGGCAACGGCTGCCGGTGGTCTATTCGGTGCACAACGCCGGGTACCAAGGTATCTTCCCGGATTACGATTTTCCGCTTACCGGATTGGACTGGGGGCTCCTCTCCCCCAAGGCCCTGGAATTACACGGCAAGATCAATTTCATGAAAGGCTGCCTGGTCTTTGCCGATCGGCTCAGTACCGTGAGCGCCCGTTACCGGGAAGAAATCCTGACCCCTAACTACGGCTTCGGCCTGGAAGGAATTTTCCAGGAGCGGGCCGCGGACCTTTTTGGCCTCCGGGAAGGGCTGGACTATTCCCGCTGGAATCCCGGCCAGGATGCTTACCTGGCCTCCGGATACAGCCCCAATCACCTGGCGGGAAAAATGGCTTGTAAGAACCAATTGGTCAGGCTTTTCGGGCTGGATCTGCCTGTGGCGCGCCCCCTCATCGGCATGAACACCAGCCTCTATGAGCGCAATGGCATCGACCTGGTGGAGGCCATCATGGAGGACCTCTTGCACCTGGACGTCGGTTTCGTACTGCAGGGAAGCGGGGAGGAACGCCACCGGTTTCTCTTGCAAGAAATCAAGGCGCGCCACCCGGAGCGAGTCGGCCTATTTATCGGCCATTCTGAGGAGTTGGCCCACCAGATCATCTCGGGCAGCGACATTTTTCTGATGCCATCGCGCTATGAACCGGGGGGGCTGGATCAGCTCTGCTGCCTGCGCTACGGCACCGTGCCGGTAGTGCGGGCCGTCGGCGGGCTGGATGAAACCATCCAGGAATATAATCCCAAGACCGGAGCAGGCAACGGCTTTAAATTCTCAGGCTATACGCCGGAGGAATTCATGAGTGCCGTGAATCGTGCCATAACCCTTTTTCATGACAAGTATGCTTGGCAAGCCTTGATCCGGAACAACATGGCAGTGGATTTTTCTTGGGAGAGCGTCATGCCCCAATATCTGGAGTTCTATCAACAGGCCCGGGAAACGCGGGGGCGCCTTGTCTCAGGCTGAGAAGGATTGTGCCTGACGCAGGGTAATCCCAAGGGTATCAGCTATGCAGCGCATTGGATTAAGGTTTACAGCCGGCTTAGGCATCGGTGGGGGGAGACCATGACTCAGTCCCGGGTTTGCCCCGGCCCCTGGAAGAAACTGCTGGTCTGTACCGACGGCTCTCCTAACAGCCAGGTGGCGGTGAACAAGACGCTGGCCTTGGCCCGCCTGTGCGGCAGCACGGTATTGGTCTTGCAGGTCCTCCAGACCGTGCCGGAATTCGAGTCTGTGGGCCCGGACCCGATGGTACGGTTGGACGAGGAGATTCGCCGCCGGATGGAGGCCATCACCGCCCAGGCGACGGCAGGGGGGGTAATGGTGAAGACGCGCATCTGCCGTAGCGTCTCCCCTGGTAGCGCCATCCTGGAGGAAATAGAGCGACTCCAACCCGACCTGGTGGTCATGGGCCGCCACGGCAAAACCGGCCTGGAGCGCCTGATGCCGGGGAGCGTCACCGCCCGGGTCATCGGCTTGAGCCCGGTCAAGGTGTTGGTGGTGCCCCTGGGGGCAACCCTGGGTTTTTCTCGAATTCTGATCGCCGGCGACGGCTCGCCCTGCAGCGCCGCAGCCTTCAGTGAAGCTCTGGCCATTGCCCGGCAGATGCGAGCCAAGCTCCTGACCATAAGCGTGGCGCCCCGGGAACCGGAAATGGGCCTGGCCGAGGAAATCCTGCAAAACCTTAACATCGCCGCTCAGGAACAGGGCGTCGACCTGGAAAGCCGGGTGCTGGTGGGTGCACCGGATACCGCCTTGGTCGAGGCGGCCCAAAAAAGCCGGGTAGAGCTGATTGTCCTGGGCTGCCATGGGCGCACCGGCTTCAAACGGCTGCTCCTGGGGAGCGTCGCCGAGAAGGTTATCGGACGGGCTGCCTGTCCGGTACTGGTGGTGAACCAGACATCGGGAAGCTCGAGACCGTGAAGGCAGCCGCAGGCCTTAGCCTGGGCCCAGAACCGGTAGTCTAGTCGCCCCAGAAGCCCGGGCTGCAATGGCCTGTTTGGACCATGCCGGGCAGTCAGCCAGCCGCTACTGCCCCTAAAAGTAGCTATATTTTTTTCCGTTTGCAGTTATTGTGTTAACTGTTTGAATGTTAATCGTCATCTAAACTGCCGGAGGGAGCTATGAAAGCCTGGGCTTCAGTCTTGCTTATCTTGATCCTGGCTCTGGGGCTGGCTGGTTGCGCCGAGCCCGAGACCGCCGCACAAAAATTTGCCTACATGAAGGAAAAGGCAGCCGGAGGCGATATGAGGGCCTGCTACGTCCTGGGACTCATGCATGAACAGGGATTTGGCGTCGCGCGGGATAACGGTCAGGCGGCTCTCTGCTACCGAAAGGCGGCAGAGCAAGGGCTGGTTGAGGCCCAATATCGCCTCGGTTTCCTGTATTACCATGGCCAGGGGGTACCGAAAGATCTGGAGCAGGCCGCCGAATGGTATGAAAAAGCCGCGGAGCAGGGAGACGCGCAGGCCCAGGCGGCCCTGGGCAACATGTATGTTCACGGGCAAGGTGTGTCCAGGGACAGTGCCAAGGCGGTGTATTGGCATAAAAAATCCCTAAAGCTCAAGAAGCAGAGCGATTTTACTCAAGATTAACCATTCTGTTGTATGTGAAACCGAGGTCCGGCAGGCATAAGCCGATCATTCAAACAGGTAATTTTCGTGCTCAAGTGGCGCATCAATGCCGCAGTCCTGAAGGCGGAAACCTGTAGCATTCCGGTCTTTATCCGGAGGAACGGTTAGATTTACGGGCAATGGCGGGATGCGGCAAGGATGTGCGCCCCATCGCCGCCGGGCCTCACTGGCACCGCCGGCGCCAGAGGGGGAAGTTGCCTATGGAGGAGTTGGCCCATCCGGTCATGGTACCCCACCGTTCTTTATTCCCCTCCCCTTTAGAGCGCCATTCCCTGTTTTGGGGGGGGTTGCCCGGGAACCTGTCCTTGCGGCTGGCAGGAATTCCGGCTGAATTTTCTTGACAATATGACATTAAGTTCTAAAATTTGACGGAAAATTCATTTCATAAACAAAGCATTCAGCGCCGGAGGTCAAACCATGGAAGACAAGAAGCTCCCAAGGCGAGAAAGAGAGAAATTGCGGCAACGTCAAGAGATGCTCGCCACCGGGCTCGATCTTTTCTCGCAGAAGGGATACCACAACGTCTCCATGCACGAGGTCGCCGAGAAGGCCGAGTTTGCCATTGGAACAATTTACAAGTTCTTCCAGAACAAGGAGGACCTCTACAAGACTATTGTTCTGGAGCGGTGCGACGATTTCGAAGATGCATTGACGCGAGCGATGGACCAGTCGGATGATGACGTTGAAAAATTGCGCAATTACGTCTGGACCAGGGGCGATTTGTTTCGCAGCAATCTTCCTTTCGTGCGTCTATTTCTGGCCGAGAGCCGAGGGGT
>JAUSOZ010000042.1 GCA_030655955.1 Deltaproteobacteria bacterium | reverse complement strand
GCCGCCTGGGCCAGGGAACCGATCTCGTCATCCGGGACGTTGCCGAAGAATTTCAACGTCAGGTGAATGTTGCCCACCGGCACCCAACGCACGTCGGCCCGGCTCCGTTTCAGCTCGTCCTGGACCTGGGCCAGGCCAGCGCGGAGGGCCTCGGGCAGTTCAATGGCCAGAAAGGCGCGGATCATTTTTGAGCTCTCAGCTTTCAGTGGTCAGCTTTCAGTTATGTAGGGTGGGCACTGCGCACCACTTAGCAGGCACAGGCGAGACGCCCATGCCTCCAATATTTTCGCAGGCGGAGGATGGTGCGCAGTGCGCACCCTACATTTTCAACTCCCGGCGCAACCGGTCCAGGGCGGTCTCGGCGGTCAGGGTCTTGATCTCGGCCCGGTTGCCGTGAAACTGATAGCGCCACACTTCTTCGCCTTGATCGGTGGCCAGGCCGATGTACACGGTGCCCACGGGCTTTTCAACGCTGCCGCCGCTGGGGCCGGCGATGCCGGTCACCGCCAGGCCGATGGCGGCGTGAAAGACCTCCCGTACGCCCCGGGCCATGTCGCGAGCGGTCTCCGGGCTCACCGCCCCGTGCCGGGCCAGGGTTGCGTCCGGCACCCGCAGCAGGTCGCACTTGGCGTCGTTGCTGTAACTCACCACCCCGCCCAGGAAATAGTCCGAGGCGCCGGGCACCTCGGTGAGGCGGTGCCCGATGAGGCCGCCGGTACAAGACTCCGCCACCGCCAGGGTGAGGCCGCTTTTCTTCAGATAGCGCCCCACCAGGCCCTCCAGGGAGATCAGGTCCGAACCCAGGAGCACGTCGCCCACCTCCCGGGCCAAGGCCGAGGTCAGGCGGTCCAGGGTCTGCTCCAGGGCCTGGCGGTCCCGGCCCCGCATGGTCAGGGTCAGGTGAGTCTCGGGGAAATTGGGGTAAAAACCCACGGTCACCTCGCCCGGCTGAAAATCCGGCAGGTGCGAGACCACCTGCTGCAACCGGGCTTCCGAGATGCCGAAAAAGCGGAGCGTCCGCTGGGCCAGGCGTTCGCCGCCGCCGGCCGACTCCACCAGGGCGGGCAGCACCAGGGCGTCGAACAGCAGCCGCATCTCTTTGGGCACCCCGGGCAGGAAAAAGAGGCGGGCGCCCCCGTGCTTCAAGGCGAAGCCGCAGGCCATGCCGCCGGGGTCCAAAACCTGCGCCCCTTCGGGAATGAGGGCCAGGCGGGCGTAGCGTTCATCCCAGGGAATCCGGCGCTCCCCCAGACACCGGCGAATGCGCTCCAGCAGCACCTCATCGCACAGGAGGCGCAGATTCAGGGCCTGGGCCGCCGCCGCCACCGTGATGTCGTCTTCGGTGGAGCCGAGGCCCCCTGTAATAATGATGAACTGCGAGCGTGCCAGCGCCTCGGTCAGGAGGTCCTGAAACAAGGGAGAGTGATCCCCTAAAATGGTGAGGCGCTGCACCATTAACCCGGCCTCGTGCAGCCGCCGGGCAGCGTAACGGGCGTTGAAATCGCCTATCCGGCCGGTGAGCAACTCGTTGCCGGTGGTAATGATCTCGCCTTGCATCATAGCAGTTGCCAGTGGTCAGTAGTCAGTGGTCAGTAAAAAGGCAGTTGTTCTTCTGACAACTGACAACTGGCCACTGACTACTATTCGCCCTTAGCCCCTCCCCCAAAAGATCATGACAACTTCTAACACTACCCGCCCGATCACCCCGGCGGCGATGTCGTCGGCCATTACTTCCAGGCCGCCCTTGCCGCCCTCTTGGAACCACCTGATGGGAAAAGGTTTCAGGATGTCCAGGGTTCGAAAGATGACCAAGCCCAGGGCCGCGTGCTCCCAGGTTGGGGGGACGCCGGCCAGGGTGATTAAGAGGCCCGCCACTTCGTCCACCACGATGGCCGGGTGGTCCGTGCGCCCCAAAATCTCCTGGGCCGGGCCCGCCACCCAAAGGCCCAGTATGACCAGGGCCGCCACCCCCAGGCCATAACCCCAAGGGCCGGTCTGGGCGAGATGGTACCACAACGGCAGGGCGGCCAGGGTGCCCCAGGTGCCGGGCATATAGGGGAGGAAGCCAACCCCGCCCCAGGTGGCCAGGGCCAGGATCAGGATGCGGTAACTACGTTTTTCTGCCCCCACCGGCTTAAACCTCTGACAGTTTAGAAATATCTGGATTCACCGCGCTTGTCAATAATTCCCCCTTCCCGGCAGTTTTTTCCTGAATTGGGGCCGGATTCGGCAGGTATTTTACAATTATAAGGAATAAAAGGTTAATAAATGTTGCGAATTTAACTATAATTATCGAATGCAGTTCGAATCCTCAGGGTCGCCTCAGAACCCACCCCACATTATTGCCCGGCCCGAACATACCGTCTCCCGGAGAGACATTGAAGTGGAGGCCCTGAAAGTCCTGTATCGCCTCCACCATGCCGGCTACACCGCCTATCTGGTGGGGGGCGGCGTCCGGGACTTGCTGCTGGGCAAGACGCCCAAAGACTTCGACGTGGTGACCGACGCCCGGCCCGGCGAGCTGCGGAAACTTTTCCGCAACAGTCGCATTATCGGCCGTCGTTTCCGGTTGGTCCAGGTCTTTTTCAAGGGCGGTCACATCGTCGAGGTCTCCACCTTCCGGTGCCGTTCCGAATTCGACGAATTAGCGGAGGTCGAAACCGGCCCCGCCAAAGAGACCACCTACGGCACCCCGGCGGAGGATGCCCAGCGCCGGGACCTGACCATCAACGGCCTGTTTTACAACGTCGCCGACTTTTCCCTGGTGGATTACGTCGGGGGCATGGAGGACCTGGCGGCTAAACGCATCCGGGTTATCGGGGACCCGGCGGTGCGCTTTGCCCGGGACCCGGTGCGCATGCTGCGGGTGCTGCGCCACGCCGCCCGCATCGGCTTCACCATCGACCCCGCCGCCTGGGAGGAGATCCTGGCCCAGGGGCACCTCATCCGCACCTGCCCCCCGTCCCGGGTGCGGGACGAACTCCTGAAGGATTTCCACAGCGGACAGGCCCTGCCCTTCTTCAAACTGATGCTGGACTCAAAGCTGTTCTATGCCATCTTCCCGGCCTGGGTAGGAAAGCTGGGGGCCTCGGGGGAGGGCCGCCTGCTGGAGTTGATCGGCCGGCTGGACCCCCTGGTCCAAAACGGCTACCCCCTGTCCGACAGCCTGCTGTGGGCCGTGTTTTTAACCGCCTTTATAGAGCCGGAGCTTAAGCCCCGGGAGTTCAAAGACCTGCGGGAGTTCATCCAGGAGAAGATCAAGGCGGCCCTGGGGGGCATCGAGTTTCCCCGGGCCCGGCAGGACGAGGTCTCCCAGATGCTGGCGCTGGAGGCGCGGATGGCGCCGCTGCTGGCCAAGGGCCAACCCATTCCGGCCCGCCTGACCCGGCTGCGGCTGTATTCGGCGACCTGGCTGCTGCATCAATTCAAGACCGCGCCGGAGGCGGAACTGTTGGAACGCTGTGACCCCGAAGCCCTGCCCACCCCGCCGCCCCCGGCTAAACGCCGCCGCCAAAGACGCCGCCGGCCCCGGGGCGGCCGGGGACGGGAAAAGAAAGAGGGGGGAGAGGGCTAAGGGCGAAAGCCCTTACCCTCTCCCCCAAACCCCCTCTCCCAATCCCATAAGAAATTGTAGGGGCGCACCCATGTGTGCGCCCACGAGAAGGGCGGACACGCAGGTCCGCCCCTACGATATGAAAAGCCCGGTGGCACAGGCGTCTCGCCTGTGTTCCCTAATCCAAGAGCGTCACCCGCTTGAACCGCCGTTTGCCTACCTGGAGGAGATAAGTCTTGCCCGCAGCCAATTCCATGTTGGCGTCCGTAACTTTTTCCCCATCCACTTGCACCCCGCCCTGGGTAATGAGGCGCCGGGCTTCGGATGTGCTTTTAGATAACCCCAAGTCAAATAATAATCGTGGCAACCAGAACATATTCACTTTAACCTCAAATGTGGTTTGTGAGTATGCTTGGATATTTAAATTTATCTTAACGTGCTCTGACCAATACCTCGTCTCTCCCTCGATCTCCTCGGGCAACTCTCTCTCCCGCAGGACCCGAATAAACTCCTGCGCTTCATGGTCCGCCGCGGCCTGGCTGTGGTAGCGGGCCACCATGGCTTTGGCCAAATCTTCCTTCACTTGGCGCGGGTGTTTGGCACCCGAGGCCAGGTCATCTTTCAGCCTGGACAACGCATCGGGGGTAATGTCGGTTAACAAGGCATAATAGCGCATCATTAAGTCGTCGGAAATGGACATGAGCTTGCCGAACATCTCTTTGGCCGGCTCGTCGATGCCCACGTAGTTGCCCAGGGATTTGCTCATCTTCTGGACCCCGTCCAGGCCTTCCAACAGGGGCAGGGTAATGACCACCTGGGGCTGTTGTCCGTACTCCCGCTGCAAATCGCGCCCCACCAGGAGGTTGAAGGTCTGGTCGGTGCCCCCCAACTCCACGTCGGCCTTGAGCGCCACGGAATCATAGCCCTGGATCAGGGGATAGAGGAACTCGTGGATGCTGATGGGGGTCTGGGAGGTGTAGCGCTTATGAAAATCCTCCCGCTCCAGCATCCGGGCCACGGTGTGCCGGGCCGCCAGGCGGATGAGGTCCTGGGCGGCCATGGGTTTCATCCAGCGGCTGTTGAAGTCGATCAAGGTCTTGTCCGGGTCCAGGATTTTGAAGATCTGGCGCTCGTACGTGGCGGCGTTGGCCTTGACCTGCTCCTCGGTCAGTGGCGGCCGGGTCTCGCTCTTGCCCGAGGGGTCGCCGATGAGACCGGTGAAGTCGCCGATGAGAAAGATCACCTGGTGCCCCAGGTCCTGGAAGTTTTTGAGCTTTTGGATGAGCACGGTGTGACCCAGGTGCAAATCCGGGGCGGTGGGGTCGAACCCGGCCTTGACCCGGAGCGGTGTCCCCGTGGCCCGGGCCTTCTCCAGGCGGGCGGCAAGTTCCTCTTCCCGAATGATCTCCTGGCATCCCTGCCTGATGATGGCCATCTGTTCCGATACTGGTTTCACGAAGTTAACTCTCCGATGAGGTGAATTTCTGGGCAATCTTGATGCGTATTTGTCGGGTGCGCACACGCACCATCACGCCAGACTGACGGCGGGCACGGAGGCCCGCCCCACTGATTTTTCAGGTTTTAAGAGCCTGCCAGTGGCTTATGAGACTGGAAAATGGTGCGCAGGGCGCACCCTACAACTATTCCACCCGGTGGTCAAATGATCCGGGAACCCAGAACCCAAAACCCAGAACCTAAAACCTGCTCTAAAACCCCAGCCAGCGCACTTCGCGCTCTTTCCGGGGCGGCACCGGCGGTTCCTTGTCGGAGTAGCCGATGGGGGTGATGGCCAGGAGCTGCTGGTCCTCTTTCCCCAGAAACTTGAGGATTTCGGTTTCCAGGGAGTGGGCCCCGGTCATCCAGCAGGTGCCCAGGCCCTCGGCGTGGGCCGCCAACAGCAGGTTCTGGAACAGGGCGGCGCCGCTCTGGACGTTGGTTAAATTGGCGGGGTCTCCCGGCCGCTTGCCGATGGTTACCGCGATGACCACCGGGGCGCCCCCCAGGTTTTTGAAAAATTTCATCACCAGGTCCTGGCTCTCCTCCGGCACCTGGAGCTTTTTCATCATGGGCAGCAGATGCTTAATGGCCCCGCTGATCAGTTCGACGAACTCATCCCGGACCTTGCCGGCCATGACGGTGATCTCCCAGTCCTGGGCGTTGGTGCCGGAAGGGGCCCAGAGCGCGGCTTCGATCACCCGCTCCAAGGCTGCTTTGGGCGGCATCTCGGGTTTGTACTTTCGGTGGCTGCGGCGTTGGTGAATGGCTGCGTAAATGTCCATGCTTACCTCCTGTAGTTATGGGGTTCCATTGCCATTATGCGGGCAGGCAGGTAAAGGAGATTTTCCCGGCCAGGGTTTGATGCACGGGACAGGATTGGGCGGCCTGGATTAACTCCCAGCGCTGCTCCTCCGTCAGAGGACCTTTCAGCTCCAGGCCATAGCGAAACACAACCTCTTCAGGGGCGCGCCGCTCCAAAGTCACCTCAGTGACCACGCCGGCCAGGGGGATATCTTTATTTTTGGCGCATACCCGGACATAGATGCTGAGGCAGCTGGCCAGAGCAGCTTCCAAGAGCTCATGGGGGCCGAAACCGGCGTCGCCGCCGCCTTTGTCCGCCGGCGCGTCGCAATGGCCCTCATGCTTGCCGTTGGTAAACCAGGTATCAAATTGGGTTTTTTTACTGAAGCAGGTTACCAACTATCGTTCCTCCTCTTGGGGTCGCAAAAGTTCTTTCCCGTCATCTCACCGCGGCGGTTGCCTCGCCCAAGCCGTTTGGGCCCGCCTCCCAGCTCTGGTTCCGATACCATGCCGCTTCCTCAATTTTCCCCCGCTTGTGGCAGCCCTGGGCGTAAATCGCGCATTTGGCGGCCAGCATCCGGCGGGTCGCCCGGGTGTAGGCCGCGGGCAAGTCCGGGTCAGCCAGCAACTTGACCAGGGCCCGGATGCGGAAGCGGTCGATACCCCACTGGGCCGAGAGCTGGTCCGGGTGGCCGCCCCGCTTGATGACCAGGGGTTCGTCCACCAGGCCCACCGCGTAGCGCCAGGTGAGGCGCAGCCAGAGGTCATAGTCTTCCGCGGCGGGGAGCGTTTCATCGAAGGCGCCGTGGTCGTGAAGGAGCTGCCGATGCAACATCACCGCCGAAGGGCTGATCATGCAGCGCGAAAGCGAGGGCAGAAAGATTTGGCCCGCCACTTTCCGGTGGCCCGCAGGCTTATTCACCCTGACCCCCCGGCGCACCCAGGTCTCGTCGGTCTGACAGATGAGCAACTCCGGGGCGCCCTCTAACAAAAGAACTTGCCGCGCCAGCTTGTCCGGCAGCCACAGGTCGTCCGAATCCAGAAAGGCCAGCCACTCCCCCCGGGCTACGGCCGCGCCAGTGTTCCGGGCCGCGGCCACCCCGCGGCAGTCGGGATGGCGCAGCACCCGGAGCTCCCGGTCGGCGGACAAAACCTCATAGGTGCCATCGGTGCCGCCGTCATCCACCACCACGATCTCGAAGTCCCGGTAGGTTTGGGCTTGAACCGAGGCCAGCGCCTGCTGCACCAGGTCGGCCCGGTTATAGGTGGGGATGATGACGCTGACCAGGGGTGCCATAAGGCCAAGCGTATCAAAAATGGTGCAACATTAAAAGGTTCGGCTTCCGGTTGGGCGGAATCAGGCTCATTTATGCCCCAGTCCCCGTGTGACGATAACGGTTTCAAGGGGCACATGATCGCCGCCGCGCCCTGGCCCCCTGCATCTGGCCCCCAGGGGCCGGGTTGGAGAAGCCAGGTGGCAAATCCAGAGATTATGCGGCTAATCGAAGGCTCAGGCTGCCCGGGTTCGAAAAAACCAATTTATTTTCTCCACATATTGGACTATCATATTTCATAGTCGCAGGTCTTCCGTGGGGCAGTATGGGGTGCGAGTTTAAGATGGGGACCAGGGGGTCGCAGTCTCAACTTTGGACCGGCACCGAAGCACTGCCGCATAATCTCGGGTGGCGTTCTTCCTGAAACCCGGGCCGGGAAAAAGTTTATCGAGCTTTTTCATTGGCTCGGCAACCGTTAACCTCATCGACCATCTTCGCGGGGTGTCTGCCTAAACCTTCGGGAGAAAGTAGCAATGGCCCACGATATTTTTATCAGCTATGCCCATCAGGATCGCACCATCGCCAATGCGGTGTGCGCTACGCTGGAAGCCCATGGCATCCGCTGCTGGATTGCTCCCCGGGATATCCTGCCGGGCAGCGATTGGGGGGCGGCGATCATTGATGCTATCCAGGAGGCCAAGGCCCTGGTCTTGATTTTCTCATCCAATTCCAATGATTCGGACCAGATCAAACGGGAGATTGAACGGACGGTGCATCAAGGCATCGCGGTGATCCCCTTTCGGATCGAGGATGTTCTCCCCAACAAAACGTTAGAGTATTTCATCAGTACCCAGCACTGGCTGGATGCCCTGACCCCACCGCTGGAGGACCATATGGCGCACCTGGCAGAGACCATAACGGTTCTGCTGGAGAAGAAAAGCAGCAAAGACAAGCCCCTGCCGGCCGGTGGCGAAGCACCGGCGCCGTCTCAGCCGCCAAGCCACCCGGAGGTGAAGGCCCCGGAAGAGCCTCCGTCGACCATCCTGGCCAGCGCCCCTCCCCGGCAAATTCCCTGGATCCCGTTGGTTTCGATCATTGGCCTTCTCCTGGTCTTAGTTGTGGCCGGAGGGGTCTGGTGGCTACGGTCGCAGCCAGTGGTTGCAATCAAAGAAGTCCCGGCTTCATTACCCAAAACTGTCGAGCCGACGGCAAGACTCTCGGCCGACGATTATTACAACCTGGGGAACGAGGCTAAAGATACTGATGATAAAATCAAATATTATACTAAGGCTGTCGAAATTAACCCCTATAATGCCCAATTTTATTATTACCGCGGCCGGGCCTATAACAGCAAAAATCTTTTCCCTCTGGCAATAGAGGATTTTGGTAAGGCTATACAGTACCAACCAAATTATCCGAGTGCTTATGCGAGTCGCGGGTTCTCTTATTATGAAATGGGGCAGCAAGATGCGGCCATCGCCGATTATACTAAATCGATCTCGTTAGATCCCAGCTATGCCGTAACCTTTTTTAAAAGGGGAGTTTCCTACCAGAAAAAGGGAGACAATGCCAAGGCGTTGGAGGATTATACCGAGGCCATCAGGTTGAGGCCAGGCTATGTCAGCGCGCTGAATAACCGCGGCAACATTCTCATGAGAAAAGGAGAATATGAACAAGCGCTGGCGGATTTAAACGAAGCCGTCAGGTTGAACCCGAAATATGTCTATGGCTATAAGAGCCGTGCGTTTTTGTATGAGCGCATGGGAGATAAGGCCCGCGCCGCCGCTGACCGGGCTAAAGTGAAAGAATTAGATCCCAAGGGCCTGGTGCGCGGCTTTTAATTCCGGAGCGGTCCCGATCCCGAGCCGCGGTCCTCCACGGCGCCCCCTGGGTGGGGCCGGTTCAATCAAAATAATGGTGTGAGGTAACTTGATGCAGATCAGTTTTCACGGCGCCGCCGAGACGGTAACCGGTTCGCAGCATTTGATCACGGTGGACGGCAAACGCCTCCTCCTGGATTGCGGCCTCTATCAGGGCAAGCGTGAGGAGGCCCGCCGACGGAACCGGGATTTTCTCTTTGATGCCAGCGGCGTTGACGCCGTGGTGCTGTCTCACGCCCACATTGATCACTCGGGAAATGTCCCCAACCTGGTGAAACAAGGTTTCCGGGGCAAGATTATCTGCACCACGGCTACGGCTGATCTCTGCGGCGCCATGCTGCTGGATAGCGGCCATATTCAAGAGGAGGACGTGGAGTATGTCAACCGGCAGCGTCTGAAGCATGGGGAGGCTCCGGTGGAGCCGATTTACACCCGGGCAGACGCGGCTGAGGCCCTGAAATATTTTGAGGCGATCGAATATGAGCGGCCATACCGGCTCTGGCCCGGCGTTACCTGTACGCTCTACGATGCCGGCCACATGCTGGGCTCAGCCATCGTGGGGCTCGACTTCGAGTCCGTAAAAGGCGAGCCCGCCCGGCGTCTGGTCTTCACCGGTGACCTGGGCCGGGCTCACGTGCCGCTGTTATGCGACCCCACCCTGCTTACGGCGGCCGACATCCTGCTCATCGAGAGCACCTATGGCACCCGCACCCACCCTCCCATAACAGAGTCGGCGGAGGCCCTCAAAGAGACCATCAGGCGCACCAGCAGGCGCGGCGGCAAGGTAATCATTCCGTCCTTTGCCGTGGAGCGCACCCAGCTTTTGGTCTACCTCCTGAACAAGCTCTATGACCAAGGCGGGTTGCCGGAAATCCCCATCTATGTTGACAGCCCGCTGGCGGTCAATGTTACCGATATTTTTCGCCAGCATACGGCCTATTTTGACGCCGAAACCCAAGACTATCTGCGCCAAGACCCTGACCACGATATCTTTGGCTTCAAGCAATTGCGGTACATTCGGGACGTGGAACAATCCAAGCGGCTCCACAGCCTGAAAGGCCCCTGCGTGATCATCAGTGCTTCAGGGATGGCCGAGGCCGGGCGGGTCCAGCACCACCTAAAAAACAATATTGAGGATCCCCGCAACACAGTCCTGATTGTCGGTTGGCAGGCCCCCAACACCCTGGGCCGCCGCCTGGTGGAGCGGGCTCCGGTGGTCAGGATCTATGGGAAGGAATACTCCCTGGAAGCTGAGGTGGTGACGTTGAACGGCTTTAGCAATCATGCCGATCAGCCGGGTCTCTTGGGTTGGGCCCAGGCTTTCAAGCCGCCCCCGGCGCGGACCTTTGTGGTGCACGGCGACCCGGACGCGGCCGCCGAACTCGCCACCCGGCTCCGCCGCGATTTGGGTTTCCCGGAGGTGATGATTCCGGCTCTGCACCAGACCGTGGAAATCTAAAGGTTTTTTTCGTTACACGGTATAGCTTCGATTCACCCTGCCGATGCGAAAGTCCGGATAGGGGCCGGAAGCGCTTTACGTTCGCGCCCCACGACACCTATCCGGCCGCGCCGGTCGCCCCGTGGTTGGGCGCCGCGGCCGGTTCCGGGCCGGGCCGCCAGTCGCAACAAATCAACCGAGGGAAAAATAATTTTTTAATCATAGCCGCGCACTTGCAATTTTTTTCGACGTGTACATAATTTAGTATAAAGAGCTTGTCCCATCACTAATCCACTCCTGGTGCCGTTATGGTCGCCATTGATCTGCATACCTTACCGGAGATCGACGTTCCCGAAATTTCACCATCCGCATAGAGGAAGGAGGGGGTATGACGCGTCTTATGCCGATATTCTTGGGGTTTCTGCTCTTGGTGGGCCATGGCACCGCAGCCTTAGCGGCCAGCGCCAAGGCCACGGCGTTGCGGCAAGCTAACGGGCTCACCGCTTTCACCCCGCCCGAAACATTCCTGGCGGGAAATTTCGTGGCCGACGAAATGAACCCGGGGTTCATTTTCGGGGCGGTGAAGTCCTTTGCCGCCTCCCGTAAATGCCCCACGACCTGGCTGATCGAGGCGGGTGATAAAAATCGCCTGGCCGGGCCTGGCAGCCCGGGTACGCCGGCGGAGTACACCCTCTACCTGGAGGAGGACTGCCCGGACCAGGTGGTTTATTACGTCTTCATCGACCAGAGCGCCTTGACTCCCCAGCAATGGATCGAATGGCGGGAAAAATTCCACAAGAGCAAGGCCGGAGAGCAGTTTGCCACGGCCAAAACTAAACTTGACCTGGCCTGCACCGCCGGGTGCGGGGTCGGGGCCGAACTGCGTTTTATCCAGAAGAACGGGGAACTCGTGGCCAAATCTCCGGAAGCAGTCCTGCGGCAAGATCTCAAATTTGCCCCGATCTATGATCTGAACCTGGGTAAGAAACTTACCAAATAGGCTGCCCTTTTCGGAAGATTTATGGCGCGACGAAAGGCAAAGGTGGGAGCAGCCCAGAATCTGACCGGTTACGGCATTCTGGCCGTGCTGGGATTGATCATGGTCGGGTTGCTCATCCAACAGTCCCGCTTCAACCCGGCGGTGATCGTGGCCATGAGCGCCCCTGAGGTTAAGGGCCGGCCCCAGGCCGTTGCCGGCGCGGCCCTGGCCGCCACGGCGGCGCTGATCCCCGAGGTCGACGGCTTCACCCCCCTGGTCCCCACCCAGAGCTTCGGCCCGGACAACCTCTCCGACAAGATCGACGGCAAGGCCGAGCTTTACCTGTCCGCCGGCTTCAAAGAGATGTCCTGCCGCAGCTTCGGCCTGGGCGGCTCAGGCGGGGCGCACGTGGAGGTATTGGTCTACGACATGGGTTCAGCCCCCAATGCCTATGCCGTGTTCAGCGGTCAACGCCGTTCAGGTTCTCCCTCTATCGCGCTGACCGCCAATGCCTATGCCACGGCCAATGCCCTGTTTTTCACCCAGGGGAAGTTTTACGTCGAGATTGTGGCTGACCGGGCGGGGGAGACGCTGCAAAAATCCCTGGAGGCTTACGCCGCGGCGCTCCTGGCCAAGCTGCCCTCCCAGGCTGAAGCCAAGGACCAGGCGGCGCTCTTCCCCAAGGAAGGCCTGACGCGGGAAACCGTGCGCCTGTGCGCCGCCGACACCTTCGGTTGTGAGGGTTTGAATAACATGCTCACCGGGGAATACAGCCTGAAGGCCGGGAAAGCCACGGCCTTTGTGGCGCAGCGCGACACCCCGGAGCAGGCCCAGGCGGAGGCCAAGCGTTACCTGGATTTTCTCGCCGCCAACGGTTACCAGAAGGTCCAGGCCCCGGGCGCGCCGGCGAACATCGACGTGCTTGGCCTGGATGACTCGTTTGAAATGGTCTTTGTCCAGGGGCGGATTCTGGTTGGGGTGCATGATGCCACCACCCTTGCCGCGGCGCTGGAACTCGCGGCCAAATTGCGGGCCGGGCTCAAGGGGAAACCGTGAAGCAACCCATGAGCGAAATATAGATAGTGTAATGATTCAGCTATCATCATTTAATAGGAGCTAAGTATGAAAGCAAGAAAAGAATGGTATAAATATTTAGAGGATTACGATAAAAAACTTTACTGTGTCATAGGCCCTTTTTATAAAGACGATTCGGATTGGATTGATATGATCCAAAATCAAATAGATTCAGGAAGGGATTTACGGTGGCAGGATATTGAACCACATCAGATAGTAGATATACCAGAACATGCAAGACAAAAGGGTCTCAAGCACGTGGAGTCTTCTTTAATAGTTAATTCTCCTCCGGATAGGTCATCAGAATATAAAGGCTCTTTACCCCAATACGCAAAAGATGCTGACAGAGCGAAATTGGTCAAAATTCTATGCAAAGGAAAATGTGGTAAATTGCAGTGGGCAGAACTAAATAAGCCCCATCCAGGGAAAAAAGCCTTAAAGGAAGCCCAAATGGGAGTTTATAAGGCAAGATGCATGGTATGTGGGAAAACTGCCATTGATAACTATAATTGGCAACTTTAATAACTATAAGGCAAATATTTGATTACCAATTTACCTCAAACACCGGAAAGTGGGCAGTTAAACCGCCGGGATTTCCTCAAGCGGGTGGGGTACGCCTCGGCCCTGGCCCTGGCCACCGGCGGGTTGGGCCTGGCCCTGTATGACTCGAAGGGTCCCGTCCCGGTCGAGGGCCGGAAGGCCTTGACCGGTTTGGGGAATTACACCCTCCCCGCCCTGGCTGCGGGGCCAGGAAAAATGGCCATCCTCCGGGGCATGGACCGCGCGCTCATGGTCGAGCAGGGGGTTAAGGCCCTGGGAGGCATGGAGGCCTTCATTCAAAAGGGCGACCGGGTGCTCATCAAGGTCAACGCCGCCTTCGCCACCCCGGCCTCCCTGGGGGCCACTACCAACCCGGAAACGCTGGCGGCGGTGGCCGGCCTGTGCATCAAGGCCGGGGCAGCTCAGGTGCTGGTGACGGACAATCCCATCAACAACCCCTACAGCAGCTTCGAGATCAGCGGGTTGGCCGACGCCACCCGGACCGCGGGGGCCCGGCTCATCACGCCTGAGGCCGCCCTGTTTGCTCCCGTGAGCCTGCCCGGGGGCAAGCTCATCCAGAATTGGCCGGTCATGGCCGGGGCCT
>JAUSOZ010000023.1 GCA_030655955.1 Deltaproteobacteria bacterium | reverse complement strand
GGTCCGCCCCTACAAAAGATAAATTACCTGTATGACCGCAGTTCGGTATTAGGCAAAGGAATCGGCGGCCCGGGGTAACCCGCCTCAACCTCCATCTAACCGGCATAATTGCCTTGTAAGCGTTCAGCTGAGAGTGACCGTGACTATGCAGCGCTGGTGGCGAAACCGCGATTTTATCCTGATTCTCTCGGTGTTCTGCGGCTTGCTGCTGGGGCAAGGCGCCGCCTGGACCAAACCCCTGGTCCTGCCGGCCCTAGCGCTGGTCATGACCCTGTCCACCATGGGGGTAGGCGGCGATGCGCTCCGGGCCGGCCAGGGGATGTGGCGTCCGGTGCTGGCGGGTCTGCTGCTGAATTATGTCATGCTGGGCGGCGTGCTGCTGGGACTCAGTTTTTTCATGATTTCGGAAGCCGCCATCCGCGACGGCTTCGTGCTCCTGGTGGCCGTGCCGCCGGCCATCGCTGTTATCCCTTTCACCGACTTTTTAAAAGGCAACACCGCCTTCTCTCTCCTGGGCACGGTGGCTTGCTATTTAGGGGCCCTGGTTATCACCCCGTTAATCAGCCTGGCATTTCTCGGGACCGGCTTCATCGAGCCATGGTCCCTGATCATGGTAATTGCGGAGTTGATTCTGGTGCCGCTGATCCTTTCCCGGATTTTGCTCTGGAGTTCTCTGGGCCGCCGGTTGGACCCCGTCAAGGGGACGATTACCAACTGGAGCTTTTTTCTGGTCATGTACACCATTGTGGGCTTTAACCGGGAATTTTTTTTCACCCGGCCGTTAATCCTGCTCCCGGTGGTGGTTATCGCCGTGGCCAGCACTTTTATTCTGGGAGGGCTGATAGAGAAAGTGGGGCGGTTCATGAACCTTGACCGGCCGACGATAACCAGCCTGGTGTTGCTGGGAACCCTGAAAAATTATGGTATTGCCGGGGGGCTGGCCTTAACCCTCTTCAGCCGCAAGACCGCCTTGCCGGCGGCCGTCTCCAGCGTGTTCATGATCGTCTATATCATCTGGCTGGATCTCAAGAAACGCCGGATGGAGAAGTGATGTCCCCCGGCGACCTCCGGCCCGGCGAGGGCGGCCATAGCCATAAGGCGCCGTTATGCTGAAGCAACCGGGGCTCATCCTGATGCTTCTCGTTCTGGCCGGTTTCCTGCCGGCCTGGGGAGCACCCGGGCAAGCGCTTCCGGCGGCGGCGGCAGTTCGGGATGCTGGGGCATCCCCGTGGCCTCTGGTTGCGCATCTGGAACTCGATCTCGAGCAGGCGGTTGCCAGGGTACAGCCGGTGCTCAACCGCTACGGCTATCTGGTGGTTTTTGTGACGATCCTGGTGGAAGGGGTGGGAATTCCGGCGCCGGGTCAAACCTTTTTGATCGCCGCCGCCCTGAGTGCGGCCCACGGCAATCTCAGCCTCGTCTGGGTGTTGATCTCAGCCTGCCTGGCCGCGGGGCTCGGCAACAGCCTCGGATACCTGCTGGGGCGCTGGGGCGGGCGCCGTCTGCTGGCCAGATTCAAGGTGCGGGGCGATCGTCTGGCCCGCCTGGAAGAAAAATTCCGGCGTTATGGCGGGGGATTGCTGCTGGTGGCGCGCTTCTTCGATGGCCTGCGGCAGCTCAACGGTATCGTCGCGGGTATGCTGGAAATGCCCTGGAAAATTTTCATGGCCTTTAACGTCCTGGGGGCCATTCTGTGGACCGGGGTGTGGGGCTTGGGGACTTATTTCTTAGACAAAGAAATCAGCCCGGTCCACCGCACCTTCGCCCAGATCGAGCCATTCGTGGTGGCTTTAACCCTGATGGGTGTCCTGGCCTTGATGGTTTATTTATTTCGCCGCCGCCGGACTAAAAGCACTAAGTAGGGGCGCACCTGTGGGTTTGCCCTCAGGGGGGACACGCAGGTCCCCCCCTACAAAAATTGTCCCTGGCGCTGATCGATATGAGCTGCGGCAGTCACTTCGCTCCTTCGGCATGCCAGGTAATACCATTTCGCAATCAATTGGTGGCATAGGCGTCTCGCCTGTGCAGGCGCAGGCTAAAGCCTGCGGCTACCATAAATTGCTTTTTGATTGCAACTCAGTATAAGACATGATCGCAGCCGTCTCGATCCGGTATTACATGCAGCCCTCCCCCGATTTTTTCTGCGAGCAGCCTCCGGCCACGCCGCGCCGCCGGCCTCTGAGCCCCGATAGATCGCCACCCCCATAGATGGCGGTCAGGGCCATGTCGATGAAGCCGTTCATCACCACCGGCTCCACCCCGGCTTCGCTCAGCACGGCCGCGGGGGTGTCGCCGATGCCGCTCACCAGCACCGCCCGGCAATCTTTCATGGTCTCCGCCATGGTCCACCACCGGTCCGCCCCGCCGCCGGGCCGGGGGGCCGGGCGCTCCTCCAGCATCTTGTAAGCGCCATCCTTAATGCCCCATATCTGGAAGGAAGCCGCTTCGCCCAGATGCAAATTCACCAGCACGCCCTCCTGGCTGGCCACCGCCACATAGGGCCGGCCCATTGCGGCCGGCACCGAACTGGCGCACGCCGACAGGCAACCCCCAAATTCGTCGGTGCGGTCAGCCTCAAGCAACCCCACGGCGTCGCCCCGGCACCGCGTGCAGTGGTGCATCTGGGGGATAATCTCCTCCGCCTCGCGAATGGCGAATTCCGCCGGGGTGAGTTCCGCCGGGTAATTGTTTAACGTCCATTCCCCAAGTTCGAGTATAAGTTCTTTCTCAACAAACTCCAATTTTCCTTGAACATACAGAAAGAGGCGGGGAACGGCGAATTTCTCGCCCCGGGCGGCGGGGGAAATGCTGTTACGGTGGATGATCCGGTGGCGCTGCACCGCGGCCCGCATAGCTTCACGGCGCTCCGGTCTCGTCGCGATGGTAAGTCTTTTCTCCAGTTCGTCTGGAATATCGCCGTGAATGGTGACGGTGACAGTTCCGTCCGGTTGCGGCTGGACCTTAACCCGCGCCGTAACCTCAGCATCAAGCCCGGACAGGTTCGGCGCCGCGTCCAGGGTTTCACAAAGGACGGGGGCGGAGTAAAATAAATCGCCTTGCGGGCCGAAACCGGGAAACACCGTCTGCCGCTGCTCCACCGCGGCCGCGGCTTCGTCCGGTTCAAATCCCATTTTCTGAATCAGGGTGTCGGCAAGCTGGCGCGCCCCTTCGCCAAAGCGGGGGCTGGAAACGTGCGTATAAGCTCGGTTCAAGGCCTCGTTCGAGCGGCTTTTCGCATAGGGCATCCGGAGAACCCGCCCTAAAATCTGCTCAATGTCGGTCGCGGAGCCGATATTCGCCACGGAACAGAGAACATAAGCAAATGAGCAATCCCAGCCTTCCTTGAGGGCCTCTATGGTGATGATAAATTCCACCGGGCAAGCTTTATCGAAAAGATTGATGGCGTCAAGTTCGCGCTGTTCGCCGGTGGCCACGGCGATGCGTTCCGGGGGGATGTTCTCGTTTTCCATCAGGTATTTTTTCAGGACTTCGACGGTCACTTCCTGCCCCTTGTCCTGCGCCTGAAAAAGCGCTAAGGGGCGGATATAGCTGGCGTCGCTCTTGGCCGTGTCCGCCAGCCGCGCCCGCGTCTCGATGGCGTCATGGATGGCGGCCCGCCAGTCGGGATGTTCGGTCAGGATGATGGGGAGCTTAATCAGCTCCGCAGCCTTAACCACGGCGGCGGAGGCCCGGAATAGCACGTTGCTGCCATGGTGCAGATGGGCGTTCGGCGTGGCGGTGAATTCCACGATGCAGGCCGGACGCAACGCCGCCAGCATCTCGAACGACAGGGTGGTGACGGCCTTGTGGGCCTCATCCAAGATCACCAAAGGCTGGTGCAAGGCCATGAGATTGACGAAGGACAACTTAATCCGCCCGTCCTTGAAGCGGTCCAATCCCGGCGTCGAATCAGGGATATGGGCAAAATGAGGCTCGAAGTCCTCCGCATGAGCATAGGCCCGGCGGCCTTCGGTATTGGTGACGCGCAAGGTCTGAATGGTGGACACGATGACACAGACGCGCTCGGTCAAATCCTGCGGTCTGATTTGCCTGACTTCGCTGATGTCGAACACGGCCACCCGTCCCTGGTAGGCCTGGTCAATGGCGGCGCGGTAGGGGTGGGAGGGCTTTTTGAGGGCCTCCGCGAGACCGCCGAGCATTTTGAAGTGGGTATAAAGGGCGAGAAGGTTTTTTACCAGCACCTCGACCAGCGCCTCCAACTCGAAATCGGTCTTCTCAAGCTGGACTGGACGGACTTGGAGCTTTCCCGCTGGCTTGACCGTGAGAGCCGCCAACGCGACCTGGAATGCGGTTTTACCGATATTACTCAACCCGTGCGTCTGGAATTCTGCCGGAAGCTGGTGGCCTATCTCATGGAACCGCGCCGCATTCCCCTGAACGATTTGGTGCGCTTCAAATACCAGCTTGCCAAGGCGGTGCAGGAGAAAATCTCGACCTACCGGCAACAGGCCTATGCGACGGGCTACCAAACCTTTTTATTCAGCCCGGAATCCCAGGTTGAAACCAGTTTCGCCGGCGGCTTCTCCTTCAAGAAGAGCCGCCCCTATCCTGCCGCGTCATTCTATAAGGGCGGATATCAGTTCAAGAATCACTTCTTTGGCCCGGACATGGTCGGCGAGCTTGACTCCAAAGGCGAGGAATTCGATTGCGCCTTGCAGATCGATACCTTGCCCCAGGTAAAACACTGGATTCGCAATCTTGCCGGCCCTGGCCGTTCGGAAACGTCTTTCTGGTTGCCGACCTCGACCGACCGGTTCTATCCTGACTTTGTAGCAGAGCTTCAGGATGGGCGTATTGGGGTCATCGAATACAAAGGCAAGGTCTACGCCACAAACGATGACAGCAAGGAAAAACGCAACATTGGCGAGCTTTGGGCGGAAAAGAGCGGCGGCAGGGGACTATTTCTCATGGCGGAGAAACAGAACTCCCAAGGGCAGGGCCTCAGGGAGCAAATCGCCACTGCACTTCTGAGTGAAAATAAGCAGTTATGAAACGACATCGGGCGGCGAACAAAGTTGCTCCTGTTATGGTTGTATAGACTCCAAAGCTTGCTCGAAAATTATATCGGCATCTGAAGCGGCGATGGTCTCCATGCCGATCTCTCGGAAGATGTCCTGGTAATGGTGCGCCCGGGAGCCGCCCACAAACAGCATGGCCGTTTTGCCGTCGCACCGGGGCTTGACTTCGTCCCGCACCGCCTCCACCGCGGGCATTTCCCGGGCGATGAGCGCTTCCACGCGTTCGGTCAATTCGGGGTCGGCGAAATAATCGGCGATCTTCCTCAAGGACTTGGCCGTGGCCTCGGCCCCGATGAAGTTGACCTTGATCCAGGGGATGCCGAATTTCGTCTCCATCATCTCGGCCACGTAGTTGATGGAGCGGTGGCACATGATGAGGTTGAGGTCGGCGGTGTGCGAGTTGGCAAAATGGTCGTAGCTGGAGTTGCCGCTGAAGGTGGAAATGAGCGTGACGCCGATGTCCTCAAAGAGGCGCTCGATCTCAAAAGCGTCGCCGCCGATGTTATATTCCCCCAGCAAGTTGATTTTGAACTTGCCTTCCTTGACGGTGTCGTCAAGCCCCACCACGTGGGTGAAGATGCCGTTGTTGGCGATATGGTGGCCGGCGGACTGACTCACGCCTTTGTAGCCCTCGCAACTGAAGGCAAAGACGTTGACGCCCAGCTTCTCCTTCATCTCCCGGGCCACCGCGTGGACGTCGTCGCCGATGAGGCCCACCGGGCAGGTGGAGAAGATGCTGATGGCCTTGGGCTTGAAGAGGTCATAGGCCTCCTGCACCGCCTGCCGCAGTTTCTTCTCGCCGCCGAAGATGATCTGCTCATCCTGCATGTCCGTGGAAAAGCAATAGGTCATGAAATTATGGTCTTCCGGGCCCGTGGCTCGGGTCTGATTCCGGCGGGTCAGCCAGGAATAGAAGCCGCAGCCGATGGGGCCGTGGGTGATGTTGACGATATCCCGGGTGGGGCCCAACACCACGCCTTTGCAGCCGGCGTAGGTGCAGCCCCGCTGGGAGATAATCCCGGGGATGGTCCGGACGTTGGACTGAATTTCCGGCACGCAACTGTCCGGCCCCACCTCGTTCACGACGATCTGCTTGGCGCGCTTCCTGGCGACCTTGGTGGGATACTTGCTGATCAACTCCGCCTTCACCTCGGCCGCATCGAGCTCCAAGATTGTCGAACTCAAGTCCTTTTCTGGTATTAAAGGCATGTGTCTTTCTCCGTATGATGGCTGCGGGTCTGGCTCAGGCTTCGTCCAAGACCTGATCGCCGGACTCGGCGGTCCGTACCCGAACCGCGTCCATCACGGGCATGACGAAGATCTTGCCGTCGCCCGATTTGCCGGTGCGGTTCACTGCCATTGCGCCAGGCCGCCCAACAGCAGGCGGGTGGAATCCGCCTTGGGGTCACAGCCCACCACCATAACCTTCCGACCCATCTCGGCGAGCCCCGCCACCGTATTTTGAGTGGTGGTGGACTTGCCGATGCCACCCTTGCCATAAATTGCGATTTTACGCATAGCCACTTCCTCTGTGCAGAATTTTGAATATATCATAAGCAAGCCTTATGCCAGGGTGAGGGCAAATTACTTAACTAATTGATCAAATTAGTTAAGTAATTTATTTAACCAAATCCATACTTCACCAATCAAGGCTATTTATACACTTTCGTATAATTGCTATTGCTTTATAATACATTTTTGCACTATAGAATAATTATATATTACGTTTTTGTATTGTTAGCCAGAAGGGGGGACAAGGCGGTGGCCAGGGGCGTTCAGGAGATTGGTTGAGACCTGCTGGCCGTCATCAGCCTTGATGACTGGCAAGCCGGAGACGGTGTAACGGCGCCGACCTCGGCGGGACGCCGGGATCGCACCCATAGGATGAACTATTATCCGAGATTACCGGGCAGGCTTGGCCACCCGGCGGCTGCCGCCCCATCCTCCCGGCGCTTCTCCTGACGCCTTGCCCGTGCTTGGCGTGGTTATCGCGGAGCGCACCAACCAAGAAATAATCAAGCCCCACGCCTGCCATGCCGATAGTATAAATCAAGGAAGCGCCTATGAAAACTGTGGAAGAATTTGTCCAGCGGTTGCAGAACGACCCGGCGTTTGAAAAGCAGGCTCAAGCCTTTGACCACGGCGATGACCTTATAGCCTTTGTGAAGCGCCAGGGCTATGACTTTACCCTGGAACAACTGATGCGTGAATTTGAGCGGGGGGAGCAGTTGCCGGCTGAAACCGGTGGCCCGGCGCCGCCGCCGGCAGACGTGAGCCCATCTCCCCCGCCGCGGCCGGACGAGCCGGAGTTCCCCAGGCAGCCTGAAGTTTTTTTAAGCCCAGAGAGTGCTACGTCCCCCCTTGAGACCGGGAACGACGACCTTACCCGGGAACCACCCTTGGAAAAGTTGCCGCAACCAGAGGAGGCCATGCCGCCGACGGCGCACGTGAGCCCATCGCCCCCGCCAATACCGGACGAGCCGGAGTTCCCCTGGCAGCCCGAAGTTTTTTCCAGCCCAGAGAGCGCTACGGATCTACCCAAGAGAGGGAACGACGACTTTACCCGGGAACAACCCCTGGAAAGGGTGTCGCAACCAAAGGCGGCAATGCCGCCGACGGAGGCGGAAGCAGAGCCACAAGCAGGTTTGTTTGGGGGTGGCGGAGGGAGGCACCGGGGGTTCTCGCCCGAGAGATTGAAGTCCACATCCGAGGAAGAAACGTGAGCCGGCGCTGACTGTTTGGTAACGATAGAGGACTCTGGCTGGGGTGATGACTGTCGAGAGTTCTGGTTGCAGAGGCTATGAGCCGGCCCCAGCCGAAGTGCCAAATGGTCGGCCCGGAATAACTTTTCCGCGGCAGCGGGCTGGCGTATCCAGGTGTAACCGAACTCGCGGCGTCGTGGAGTTAAAAAGCTGTGGGGGGTTAGAGACTCGACGGACCGGGAGGCCTTATAAACCGGCTCGGTTTTATTATTTTGCGGGTCATGGGGGAGCGGTCGGAATGTGTCAATGATTTTGAGACACCCTGGACCAGAAATTACTGTAGCAAGTGTTCGGTCTGAACCTCCTTTGGGGGTGGATTGATCCAGACGGCCTCGGGCAGCGGCAGGGCGACTGGCGGTTTACGGACAA
>JAUSOZ010000017.1 GCA_030655955.1 Deltaproteobacteria bacterium | reverse complement strand
CTATTCCGGCACCCAGGCCTGCAAAGCCTTGCGGGAAGAAGGCTATGAGGTGGTCCTGATCAACTCCAACCCGGCCACCATCATGACCGACCCCGAGATGGCGGACCGCACCTATATCGAACCCATCACCCCGGAAATGGTGTGCCAGGTGATCGAGCGCGAGCGTCCCGATGCCCTGCTGCCCACCCTGGGGGGGCAAACCGGCCTCAACTGCGCCATTGCCGTGGCCGAAACCGGCATCCTGGAAAAATACGGCGTCGAGATGATCGGGGCCAATCCCGAGGTCATCAAAAAGGCCGAAGACCGGGAACTCTTCCGGGACGCCATGGCCAACATCAATCTGCGGGTGCCCAACAGCGTCATCGTGCGCAACCAGGATGAGGTCGTGGCCGCCGCCCCGGTCATCGGCTACCCCATCATCGTGCGCCCCAGCTTCACCCTGGGAGGCACCGGCGGCGGCGTCGCCTACAACCTGGAGGACTTGCAGGCCCTGTCCGCCGAAGGCCTGGCCGCCAGCATGATCACCGAGGTGATGCTGGAAGAGTCGGTGGTGGGCTGGAAGGAATTCGAACTTGAAGTGATGCGGGATTTCCAGGACAACGTGGTGATTATCTGCTCCATCGAAAACCTGGACCCCATGGGGGTGCACACCGGGGATTCCATCACCGTGGCCCCGGCCCAAACCCTTACCGATCAAGAGTACCAGGCCATGCGGGATGCGGCCATTGCCATCATCCGGGAGATCGGGGTGGAAACCGGCGGCTCCAACATCCAGTTTGCCGTCAACCCCGAAAACGGCGACATGGTGATCATCGAAATGAACCCCCGGGTATCCCGTTCCTCGGCCCTGGCCTCCAAGGCCACGGGCTTTCCCATCGCCAAGGTCGCAGCCAAGCTGGCTGTGGGCTACACGCTGGATGAGCTGCGCAACGAGATCACGGGTGGCGTCACGCCCGCGTCGTTCGAGCCTTCCATCGACTACGTGGTCACCAAAATTCCGCGCTTTGCGTTCGAAAAATTTCCCACGGCTGATTCGCGCCTGACCACGCAGATGAAAAGCGTGGGCGAGGTC
>JAUSOZ010000085.1 GCA_030655955.1 Deltaproteobacteria bacterium | reverse complement strand
AACTTCAAGAAATTCATTACACAAGTTACCGAAGTCTCCATATTGGCTATTACCGGCGATTTCTCCCGGACAACCCCGGAGCATTTTGCAAGAGGCTCTCTATGCTTGGTCGTTTCCCTTTTCGCCTTTTTCCCTTTTACCCCTGGTTTTAAGGAAGAAACGGCGGCGTCTCTAATCCGAGCGTCTCGGGTAGGCCCATCATCAGGTTAAAGTTCTGCACCGCCTGGCCGGCTGCGCCTTTGGTGAGGTTGTCGATGGCCGAAATGACGATGACCCGCCGGCCGCGTTGGTCCACCCGCAGGGCTAGATCGCAGAAATTAGCCCCCCGCACATCCCGGGTATCAGGGAGACTTCCCGGCCCACGGAGGCGCACAAAGGGATGGCCCTGATAAAATTTGGCGTAGAGTTCCCGCAGGTCCGCTTCGGTCCGGGGCTCCGTAAGATTGGCGTAAAGCGTGCCCAGAATGCCCCGGCTCATGGGGACGAGATGCGGCGTAAAGGTGACGTTAACCGGGGTCCCGGCGAGGAGACTCAGTTCCTGCTCCATCTCGGGGGTATGCCGGTGCTCCAGCACCTTGTAGGCCCGGAAGCCGTCATTGACTTCGCAGAACGATATGCCCAGCAGGGCCTGGCGTCCGGCGCCGCTCGCCCCGGATTTGCAATCGGCAATCACCGAATCGGGAACCAGCAGACCGGCCTGGGCCAGAGGCGCCAGCCCCAGAATGACGCCGGTGGGATAACAGCCGGGGTTCCCCACCAGGCGCGTCCGGCGCACCTCATCCCGGTGGAGTTCGGGCAAGCCGTACACCGCCTCGGCGTTGAGCTCCGGCGCCGTATGCTCCTGATACCACTGCTCATAGACGCTGATATCCCGGAAGCGGAAATCGGCGCTCAGATCCACCACCTTGCACCCCTGGGCCAGGAAAGCGGGGATCATGCCCATGGCGGTTTGGTGGGGCACCGCAGTAAAAACCACATCCGCGGCGGTGCCGATCATCGAAGGGGCAGGGTCCTGACTGAAGGGCAGATCGACGAGGCCGGCCAGGGCCGGAAAGATTTGGGAAAAGGGGCGGCCCGGATATTCCAGGGAGGTCAGGGCCGCCAGTTCGCAGCCCGGATGCCGCACCAGAAGGCGCACCAACTCAAGCCCGGCGTAACCGGAGGCGCCGATAACCGCAACTTTGATCTTGTTCGCCACGGGGATCAATCCTTCCGTAGTCCCTTTTCTCCCGAGATAACTGGGGGAAAAAGGATAAAAGGGGAAAAGGCAAAAAGGGGCAACGGCAAAGGAAGTTTTTTCTCCTTTTCGCCGCTTGCCCTTTTCCCCTTGTTCCCCTTCTCAGGGTGAAAGCCGGAAGTTCGCCGCTGGAATGGCTTAACGCTTGGAATACTGACAGCCGCGGCGAGCGCCCCGGAGGCCGTATTTCTTCCGCTCTTTGATGCGGGCGTCCCGGGTGAGAAAACCAGCCTTTTTCAGGATGGGACGCAGCTCCGGGTTCAACAAAATCAGGGCCCGGCTCAGGGCGTGTTTGACGGCCCCGGCCTGTCCCTCCAGCCCCCCGCCCCGGACGTTGACCATGATGTCGAACTCCGGGCCGACATTCACCAGGAGCAGGGGCTTGCGCACCAGGTTCCGGGTGGTTTCCATGGGGAAGTAGTCTTCGAATTCCCGCTGATTGACGATAATCCGGCCACTGCCGGGACGCATATAAATCCGGGCTATCGCGGTCTTGCGCTTACCCGTGGCATGAATGCCTGCTTTCTCCGCCATTAATCCTCCCAGGGAAAGGGTGCCGGCATCTGGGCCTCATGCGGATGCTCCGTGCCGGCGTAAATCTTCAATTTCTTCAGCAGCTGCCTTCCCAAACTGTTTTTGGGCAACATGCCCCGGACGGCATGACGCAAAATATCCTCCGGTTTCTTCTGGAGGAGTTTCCGGGCGGAAATCTCTTTGATCCCGCCGGGAAAGCCGGAATGCCGGTAGTAGAATTTATTGTCCAACTTCCTGCCGGTCATTTGTACCTGAGCGGCATTAACCACGACCACAAAATCCCCGGTGTCTATGTGGGGCGTGAAGGTGGGCTTGGTCTTGCCCCGCAACACCATGGCAATCCGGCTGGCCAGACGACCCAGGACCTTGTCCTGAGCGTCCACCACGTACCAGGCGCGCAACACTTCCCCCGTCCGGGCGGTATAACTTTTCATAGTTTCCATAAGTTGAGACTCCTGAATCAGAACCATATATTTATATCGGAGTGCAGGGGGTATTGTCAAGGGGCCAGGGGGTCTTGCCCGTAATTTACCGGGGTTTTTTCTCACCTGGCCGCCGGATTATGCCGCAAATTTTGAGCGCTGTTTGGCCAACTTATTGACATAATTGGCAATTAAACTACGTCCGTAGCTTTCTATGAATTTGAGTCCGCCGCAACCCGCCTCATCGACAACCAAACCACCTGGAATGGAGCCAAATTTTAAGATTCGCAAAAAATGCTGAATCCTTATAATAAGTTCAGGCGATACAGCGTCTAATTATAACCCAGGTATACCCTGGCGTGACATAAATAAACTTTATGGTGAACGGCTGCACTATCCCGGGGTGCATCAAAGTAGATGCCGGGAAGGGAGGCAAGGGGCTGGCGCGGCCGGATCATTTGCTGAGGCTATTTTCCCAAGCCGAAAACCTAATTTTCTTTCCTTTGGCGGGAGAATGTGGTAGAAATTTTTAATGGAGTTAGTGGTGAGAAGATATGCCGTATTGTAATCAATGCCAGTTAATCCACGGAGAGGAACAGCGATTTTGTCAGCGTTGCGGCCAATTGTTGAAAGGTTCGCCCACTACCGCGGCCCGGCCTTGCGCCCGTTGCGGCACCTTGATCTGGCCCGGACAGAAATTCTGTACGGAATGCGGCCTGCCGCTCAGGGTGGCCCGGGTCAACCAGGAAGAGGAAGAAGCCCCCAGCCGCCCGCCGCTCTTTTACCCTCGGAGACCTGAAACCATGGCTCGTCGCCAAAAACGGCGCCCCGGTCGTTTTCTATCGCTCATCATTCTGGCCCTCCTGGTCGTGGGCGGGATTTACCTGTGGCGCCATCTCCCGACGCGAGTCGCCATTGACCGGGTTGAGACCAAAACCGCGCCACAAGACGACCTGCGCTCGGAAGTAGAAAAAATATCGGAAAAAATCCGCTCCGCCCATCTCAACAAGGATATCAACAAGTGGCTCAGTTGTTATCACTCCGCCTATCCCAATCTGGGGCGGGTCGAGAACCAGATGCTGGAGCTATGGAAAAACTATGATATAAAGGAAGTCTCCTATCGCATTTCCAACGTCCAACGGGTAAGCGACAAGGAGGCCACGGCGGACATCGTCTGGAACATCCAGCTCTACGATCACCGCACCCATGACTACACCCTGGTGCGGCAGAAATATCACACCAGCCTGGAGAAGGGCCCGGGTGGCTGGAAGATCCGGGACAGCAAGGAAGTGGCAGGGGGCTAAGGGTACCTTGGGGACAGCGGCTATGCGTAAATTCTGGTGCACCGTATGCGTGGGGTTGGGAATAGCCTTATGTCTGGCAGGATGTCAGGGCATGTTCCCCCGACCGGTGTATACGCCGCCTGTAGCTTCCGCCCCGCCGGCGCTGCCGCCGCCGCCTCAGGTCGCCCACCCGACGTTTTATGTGGCCGTCCAAAACACCCTCAATCTCCGGGCCTGTCCCGGGATGGATTGCCCCAAGATCGCGGTTCTGAACCGCAATCAAGAAGTGGAAAAAGTGGGGGACGCCGCAGACTGGTCCCAGGTCCGGATAAAACTGGACGGCACCATCGGCTGGGTGGATTCCCGGTATCTCTCCCCCACCCCGGTGGCCGCCCCGACCGAGGTCGCACCCCCGCCCTTCCCGCCTGAGGCGGTGACGCCGCCGCCGCTGCCGGAAATTCCGGCCAAGGTCAAGCCGGCCCCTTTGCCCCCCCCGGCGGTGGAAAAAGCCCCCAAGACGGCCAAGCCCGGGGAAGCTACCCCGCCCGCCATAAAGAAAAAGCCTGAAGAGGCTCAGCCCCCCAAACCGGCTAAGCCCGCCAAACCGGCGCAAGAAGGAGCCCCGGCGCCGGAGAAGCCGGTAAAACCGGAGAAACCGGCCCCCGAGCCGCCGGTACTGAAGCCGACCCCGACGGAAAAGCCGGCAAAGCCGGCGCCCCCGACCGCACCCGAGCCGGAAAAGCCCTCCAAGATCCGGATTATGTAGGAACAGTAGCCAGTAGTCAGTAGCCAGTGGTTAGTAAAAAGCGTAACGATTGGGGGGTTAATATACCTTCCTTCCCAGCTCTGAAGATCAAAGATACTTCGCACACAAATAATTAGGGGCGGGATTATCCCGCCCCTAATTTTGGCCTCATGCTGGGCTTCCAGATTTATTCCGACTCAGAAACCCCAGGATCTGAACTGACCACTGACTACTGACTACTGACTACTGTCTCCTAACTACCACTCCAGCAGGGTGGCCCCCCAGGTGGCACCGGCCCCGAAACTGATGAGGACCACCTTGTCGCCCGACTTAATCTTGCCTTCGGCCAGCGCCTCATGCAGGGCGAGGGGCACCGAGGCCGCAGAGGTGTTGCCGTAGCGGTGGATGTTGACGAAGACCTTGTCCATGGGCACCCGGGCGAATCTGGCGCCGGACTCCAGGATGCGGTAGTTTCCCTGGTGGATGATCAGATAGTCGATGTCTTCCCGGCTCATACCGGCCATCTCCAGGATCCGGGGGATAGATTCCTTCACCGCGTTCACCGCGAACTTGAAGATATCCCGCCCGTCCATCCGGAGGAAATGCCGTTCCGTATGGGTTTGGATGGGGAGAAAGGGGCTCACCTTGTTATTGAATTCGGTTTCGCAAACGAGGTTCATATTCAGTTTGGAGGCGATGAACGATTTGATGATGCGGCCCCGGGTGCCCGGGCCCACCACCACCGCCCCGGCCCCGTCCCCAAAGAGCATGCAGGTACCCCGATCGGTCCAGTCCGTGAAGCGGGAGTTGGTATCCGAGCCGATGACCAGGGCATAGGCGCCTTCCGAGGCCACCAGGCGCTCCCCCACGTACAGGGCGTAGTTGAAACCGCAGCAGCCGGCCTGGAGATCGAAGGCCGCGGCCTTACCGCCGATTCCCAACTCCTCCTGGACCTGGATGGCCGCGGCGGGGAAAAAGTGGGGCGAGGTGTTGGTGCCCAAGACGATGTAGCTCAACTGCTCCGGCTCTATCCCGGCGTTCGCCAGGGCCTGGCGGCCGGCCAGCACCGCCATGGTGACGGTATCCTCCTCCGGGGCGGCAATCCGCCGTTCATGGATACCGCTGCGCTCCACGATCCATTCCGCCGAGGTCGCCACCAGCTTCTCCAAATCCTGATTGGTCAGGACCGCCTCGGGGACATAGGCCCCGGTGCCCAGGATGCCGATCTGCTTCTGACTCAACTGTGCCACCTATATATGCAAAAGAGTTATCGCAATTTATACCGTAGGAGAGGGAAAAAGGCAAATAAATTGCCGGGGAAAGGTCTGAGCCGCCATGAGCATCCCCGGCAAGCCGGGGCAATGCCCTGAGCAAAATCTTCGCTAAATCCTCGGAAGAAAACGCGCCTGCCGGGATACTCCCCTGGCCCGGTAATCAATGCCGGCAGTTCCGATTCCCGGCTCCAAGACGGTTGGGCGGACGCCGGGGAAGTACAACGGGCTGAGCCTGTTAGGGAAAAATGCCGCGCCTTGGAGAAGGCATTCTGAGGATTTTTCCCAACTCCCACTTGAAATTATGATTACTCTGGATTTAAGGCCAGGCAAATTGTGCCGATAAGATGGGGGGAGACGAAGAGGATGAAAACCATTGCTTGGTTGGGATTAATGATCTTGCTTTTCACCCCTGCCCCGATAGTCTATGCTCAGAACTTGAGTGGGTCGACGATCCAGACGGGGATACAACAGGTACCCGGCACCAGCACCACCGATTCAGTTAAGAGAACCAAAGAGGTTGGCCCCCAGGGGCAGGTTATCGAGAAAGAGGAAAAAACCACCAGCAGCAAGAGAGATCACGCGTCCTATAAATATTCCGGCCTCCCGTGCAAATGGACCGGGGGAGTCGCCAATACCGGCTCCAATGCGGCCCTGGTTAAAGACACCGGCCCCAGGGTCAGGTACACCGTTGACCGTCTACCGATCGGCGCCAACCCGCAAGAAGCCTTATGGGTCAAGATGCGGGACGGCACCATGATGATGGTGGACCCGAAGCTAGTTCAAAATCTGCCTTAGAAAAGAGGGGGCCGGGATTAACTCCGGTCCCTTTCAACCATCTATCGTTACTTTCTCCGGTTTTTTCCAGGCCTTCCCTTAAGCCCGCCACGAGGGTGGTCCCTGGCCTGAAGCCCCGTTCCCCATGAACCTGCCGCCCCTGCTGATACCCCCCCAGGGCGGCGTTCAAGGGGACACGATCAAGGGATAAATCGCCGCGCCTTAACATCCTCATTCCCTAAAACATCTTTTCCCCAGAACAATTCTCCGGCCGGCCGGCCGAGATCGGGGATAGAGAAAACTTTAGAAAAAGTGAGCTTTAATTAGCTTCGAGCCAGGCCAACTTCATAAGGCTCAATTATGACGCCAAGAAATAGGTTCCCGCCCCTGGCTCAACCCCCCACATCCGGCCTGATTCCCCTTGACGAAATCTCAAGATGTAGTATCTTATAGTCAGCAAAAATACAACATATTGCAAATATAGCCCAAATTGGCAACCGCTTAAATCAAGGGGGAAATGATGTCGCTACAGGGGGAAATCAGGGAAATCGCCGGGGAACTGCCGTTAAGCCACAACGCCCAGGTAGTGCTGAAAAAGCGCTACCTCAAGAAGGACGAAACCGGGGCGACCACCGAAGCCGCCCCGGACATGTTCCGGCGGGTGGCCGACACCATCGCCGCCATCGACCGGCTCTACGACCCCCAAACGGACGTGGCCGCCACGGCCCAAAAATTCTACGACCTCATGGCGACGCTCAAGTTTATGCCCAACTCCCCCACCCTGATGAACGCCGGCCGGGAACTGGGCCAGCTCTCCGCCTGCTTCGTCCTGCCGGTGGACGATAACATCGAGAGCATCTTCGAGGCGGTGAAACAAACCGCCCTCATCCACAAGTCCGGCGGCGGCACCGGCTTTTCCTTTTCCCACATCCGGCCCGCCAACGACCCGGTGCTCTCCACCAAGGGGGTGGCCTCCGGCCCCATCTCCTTCATGAACATCTTTGACGTGGCCACCGAAACCATCAAGCAGGGCGGCACCCGCCGGGGCGCCAACATGGGCATCCTCCGGGTGGACCACCCGGATATCGAGGCATTCATCACCTGTAAGAACGACACCAAGCGCCTCACCAACTTCAACATCTCCGTGGGCCTGACCGACGCCTTCATGGAGGCGGTCAAGGAAGACCGGGACTTCTCCCTGACCAACCCCCGCACCGGCCGGGAGGTCCAAAAGGTGAGCGCCGCCCGGCTCTTCGACCTCATCGTCCAGAGCGCCTGGTCCACCGGCGAACCCGGCATCATCTTCCTGGACGCCCTCAACCGGGGCAACACCGTCCCCAACCTGGGGGAGATCGAAGCCACCAACCCCTGCGGCGAGCAGCCCCTCATGCCCTACGAGTCCTGTAACTTGGGGTCGCTGAACCTGGCCCAGGTGGTTCACAGCGGCAAAATCGACTACCCGGCCCTGGGCGAGATGGTCCGCGACGCGGTGCACTTCCTGGACAACGTCATCGACGCCAACCGCTTCCCCCTGGACATCATCCGGGAGAAGACCCTGGAAACCCGGAAGATCGGCCTGGGGGTCATGGGCTTTGCCGATATGCTCCTGAAGCTGAACATCCCCTACAACTCCGAGGAGGCCGTAGAGGTGGCCGAGAAGGTGGCGGCCTTCATCCAGCAGGAGGCCCGGCAGGCCTCCGCAGCCCTGGCCGACCAGCGGGGCAACTTCCCGGCCTACTCCGGCAGCAAATTCGACAACAACGGCCAGGGGCGCATGCGCAACGCCACCACCACCACCATCGCCCCCACCGGCACCATCAGCATCATCTCCGGCTGCTCCAGCGGCGTCGAGCCCCTGTTCGCGGTCTCTTTCGTGCGCCGGGTCCTGGAAGGCACCGAACTGATCGAAGTCCACCCCTATTTCGAAGAACTGGCCAAAAACCGGGGCTTCTACACCCCCGAGCTCATGCAGTCCATCGCCGGCACCGGCTCCATCCGGGATTGTAAGGAAATCCCCCAGGACGTGCGCCGCCTCTTCGTCACCGCCCACGAGGTCTCGCCCCAGTGGCACCTTCGCCTCCAGGCCGCCTGGCAGAAATACACCGATAACGCCGTGTCCAAGACGGTGAACTTCCCCCGGCAGGCCACCCCCGACGACGTCCGGGAAGCCTACCTCATGGCCTTTGACCTGGGCCTCAAGGGCGTCACCATCTACCGGGACGGCAGCCGGGAAGAACAGGTGCTCAGCTTCGGCGCCGCCAAGGCCAAGCTGCAGTACATCACCCCCCGGCCCCGGCCCGAGCGCACCACCGGGGTCACCGAACTCATCAGCACCGGCTGCGGCAAGCTCTACGTCACCGTCAACCAGGATAACCTGGGCTTCTGCGAGGTTTTTGCCCAGATGGGCAAGACCGGGGGCTGCGCCAGCTCCCAGATCGAGTCCACCGGCCGCCTCATTTCCCTGGCCCTGCGCTCCGGGGTCAAGATCGACGCCATCATCAAGCAGATCACCGGCATCCGCTGCCCCAGCTCCAACTGGACAAACGGCAGCCAGGTGCTCTCCTGCCCCGACGCCATCGCCAAGGTCCTGGCCCACGTGGCCGAAGTGGACCCGCCGGCCCCCACCATGGCCACCATGGGCTCCTGCCCCGACTGCGGCGGCTCCATCGAACACGAAGGCGGCTGTTTAGTGTGCCGGAGCTGCGGGTTTAGCCGGTGTAGCTAGAGAATATGAAATCAAAGGAGATTTCAGATGGCCAAAAATGAAAAAACGTCAAAGGAGGTAGCTAGTAAGGCTTCCAAATTACTAAGAGACCCAAAGACCCCTAAAGATGTGAAATCTGTTGCTGCTAGCGCTTTGACGCAAGCACCTGACAAAAAAAAGAAAAAATAATATTTAGTAAGTCTGCCCTGATTGCGACGGCACCATCGAACACGAAGGCGGCTGCATAGTCTGCCGGAGTTGTGGATTTAGCAGGTGTAGTTAATGAAAGTTGGGGGAGGGAGCCAGGGGCTTTTTCGTAAGGGCCCCTGCCCTTTTCCCCACACCCCATATCCTGAAGCGGAGGCAAACCAGAGGTTTGCCGGACAATGGCGTTCCCAAGCTGGAGCTTGGGAACG
>JAUSOZ010000084.1 GCA_030655955.1 Deltaproteobacteria bacterium | reverse complement strand
CGTTCCCAAGTTGTACTTGGGAACGCAATTATGGCCCAAACTTCGCTTGGGCAAACGAGAGAGTTTGCCAAAGGTTCTTCCTTTAATTCCCCCCCCTTGCGGGAGATGGGCGGGCTAAAGGGGTGAACAAGACCAAATCTTTTGGCCCATAGTCAAAACGCCACCAGACGTCCTCTCCCTCCAGGTTTAAACCCATCTGCCCCGCTCCCTTTTTTGAGCTTTACCATGCTGGCCCCTGCCCAAACCACATTTCCATATTCAAATCATCTCTATTATTTTTACCTGACCGACGATAAGGAGAGAAACTGGCAAGTTATGCGCACCTTCGCTCGCGCTGGACTGGCAGATCAAACGACTGATCGAAGTGGAGGCCAGAGTTTCTTATCACGCCCGGCGGTGGTATGTGCATGTTGCCTCGGCTTTTCCTCTGGCTCACCATTATCGGGCGGTGCTGGCCTGGGGTCCTTTAGGTCCATCGCAGTGAAGTATTCGGGTTATGATGGTTAGGTATGCTCAAGATTCCGGGAAAATTAACTTTTTCAGGGAAATTATTGCTATCATGACGTCGCTGAGAGTATTCGGCTTCAAAAACAGAAACTTTGCGGGATTTTCTTCGGGCATAGAGATACTAAAACCATTTTTTGACTGCGGTGGCCAAGGTTGCCGCATAATCTCGGTTTTTGATGGATCTTGTGCTAACATGCCGTTTACTAAACAACTTGAGGTTACTTAATTTTAAACATTGGGGGAAGATCATGGATTCAGTAGAACATAACGGTTTCGTCCAGGAATGGAAAACATTTCTCGCAAACATCGAAGAAGTTGGAAAAAGGAAGCTACGTGGGCGATACGGCAACGCATAGGAGCGTTCTGGAGCATAACAGCCAACAGTAAGGCCAGGCACCTGCTGCACGTTTAAGGAGGAGCAACACATGAAAACTCTAAGTATTGCATTGATGGCGACCTTCATGCTGGTGTTGGCGGCCACGTCCACCGGACAGGCCCAGAGCGCCGAAGACGGCTATAATGATCCAAACCCGGGGGGGAAATATGTCTATAGAGGCTGCAACTTGGCACAAGTGATATTTATTCGGGGAGATAAGTTAAGTGAGATAAATGAGTTAACCCTGATAATTGAAGTTCAAGGTGGTCAAGATAGTCACACTTTACGATTAACATTCCCTATATTGGCGAAGCGCCAAGAAGGGAATAAATTAATTCTTGATTACCAATGGCCCCTCGGTGGCGACACCTACGAAGCGACCATCATAGGGGATACTCTTACAAACCGGAAAACTAAAGGCTATCTGGCAGGTATAAGGGAAGAAGTCTTTACACGCGAATGAAACAAATAGCAGGTCATGAGTGGCGTAAGGTTATGCCAGCTTTTGCGAACAAGTTTACTGTCGTTGCTCCAGACTTGTGAGGTGACGAAACTCATATTGGTGGATTGTATGCCGCCCGGAAAGGAGGGCCGTAGGGCGGGAAAGCGAAGCGCATCCCGCCTGCCGATTCTTTAACCCTTCTCTGTCAGGCGTCACGTCTGTGCTGGCTTTTGGCCCCATTAACCGCTAACCTTGCTCCGGATTATCCCTAACCATCAAAAGCTGGCAAACCATGGCTAAACGCGGTTCCATCTGCACTCACCCCGCCCTCGCCGCGCTCGACCGCGCTTTACCGGCCAGGGGGTTCAGGAGTGCCTCCGCCTCTTCGCCCGCCGGGAAAAATTCCGCCCATCCTGCAAGGTCATTTTTATTGGCGGTGTTCCGCATCGTAAGCCTTCCACTACCGATTTCATGCGGGTATTCAACGACTTCCCTCCGTAACCTCTCCGCATCTCTCCGGGCCGCCTGCGGCCGGGATGCGGTTGGGATGCGGGCGAGATGCGGACGAATCTGCCCTTTCCGCCCCGGCACAGGGAGACCGAGACAAAAAGAACAGCAAAAATGAGCCCCAAATGGGTACTTTTAGCCGATAAAGAGAGCCAAAAAATGAGGGGCGGGTCTAAAACCCGCCCCCAAACGTCTAAAGTTGCCCCCGGGACGCGTGTTCCCGCCCCTGAATTGGGCTCGTCAGTTAGCCGCGGCCTCGAGTTTCTCCTGTCGCTCAAACCTCAGGCCGGTCTCATCCGCGTCCACCCGGATAATGTCGCCTTCCTTGAAATCGCCCTCAAGGAGCATGGGCGCCAGCTTGTCTTGCAGGTAGGTCTGGATGGCCCGGCGCAGGGGCCTGGCCCCGTAGACCGGATCATAGCCGGCGTCGGCCAGGAAATCCCGGGCCTTGTCGCTCAGTTCCAGTTGCAGGTGCCGCTCTTCCAGCAGTCGCTTCAGCCGGACCATCTGCAGGGTGACGATCTCCCGCAGCTGTTCTTTGGTGAGCCGCTGGAAGATGAGGATGTCGTCCACCCGGTTCAGGAACTCCGGCTTGAAGTGGAGCCGCAGCGCCTCCATGACCCGCTCCCTTAGGACTTCTGGGTCGCTGATCTCGGCGATATAGTGGCTGCCGATGTTGGAGGTCATGATGACGATGGTGTTCTTAAAGTCCACCGTGCGGCCGTGGCCGTCGGTGAGGCGGCCGTCGTCCAGGATCTGGAGCAGCGAGTTGAACACCTCGGGGTGGGCCTTTTCGATCTCGTCAAACAGCACCACCGCGTAAGGCCGGCGGCGCACCGCTTCGGTGAGCTGGCCGCCTTCCTCGTAGCCCACGTACCCCGGCGGCGCCCCGATGAGCCGCGAAACCGTGTGCTTCTCCATGTATTCGCTCATATCCAGGCGGATCATGGCCGCTTCCGAGTCAAACAGGAATTGGGCCAGGGCCCGGGCCAATTCGGTCTTGCCCACCCCGGTGGGCCCCAGGAAGATGAAGGAGCCCAGGGGCCGGTTGGGGTCTTGTAAGCCCGAGCGGGCCCGGCGCACCGCATTGGAGACGGCCCGCACCGCCTCTTCCTGGCCTACAATTCGCTTGGCGATGCGCTCTTCCATGTGCAGGAGTTTCTGTTTCTCGCCTTCGAGCATCCGGGTGACCGGGATGCCGGACCATTTGGAGACCACTTCGGCCACATCCTCGGCGTCCACCTCTTCCTTGAGCATGGCCCCTTCGGCCTGCATTTCCACCAGCTTCTGGTTTTCCTCCTCCAGCTCCTTTTGCAGATTCAGCAGGGTGCCGTAGCTCAACTCCGCCGCCCGGGCCAGGTCGCCGATGCGCTCGGCGTGGGCCGCGTCGATCTTGGTCTTCTCGATATTTTCCTTAGTGGCCTGGATCTTGGTGATGGCCTCTTTTTCCTGCTGCCAGCGGGCCGTGAGCACGGCGCTCTTTTCCTTCATGTCGGCCAGGGATTTTTCGATCTTTTCCAGGCGTTCTTTTGAAGCCGCATCCTGTTCCTTACGCAAGGCCTCGCGTTCGATCTCCTCCTGGGTGATTTTGCGCTCCACTACGTCGATCTCCGCCGGGCGGGAATCGATCTCCATGCGTAGTTTGGACGCCGCCTCGTCGATCAGGTCCACGGCCTTGTCCGGGAGTTGCCGGTCCGTGAGGTAGCGGTGGCTCAGGGTGGCCGCCGCCACGATGGCGCTGTCCTTGATGCGCACCCCGTGGTGTATTTCGTATTTCTCTTTCAGCCCCCGGAGGATGGCGATGGTGTCCTCAACCGAGGGCTCGGCCACCATGATGGGCTGGAAGCGCCGCTCCAGGGCGGCGTCTTTTTCAATGTACTTGCGGAACTCGTTGATGGTGGTGGCGCCGACGCAATGCAATTCCCCCCGGGCCAGGGGCGGTTTGATCATGTTGGAGGCGTCCATGGCGCCCTCTGCGGCGCCGGCGCCCACCAGGGTGTGGAGCTCATCGATGAACATGATGATCTGGCCGTCGGACTCGGTCACCTCTTTGAGCACCGCCTTGAGCCGGTCTTCGAATTCGCCCCGGAACTTGGCTCCGGCAATCAGCGACCCCAGGTCCAGGGTCACCAGGCGCTTGTTTTTGAGGCCCTCGGGCACGTCGCCGTTGACGATGCGCTGGGCCAGGCCTTCCACGATGGCGGTCTTGCCCACCCCGGCTTCGCCGATGAGCACCGGGTTGTTTTTGGTGCGCCGGGAGAGCACCTGGATGATCCGCCGGATTTCGCTGTCCCGGCCGATCACCGGGTCCAGCTTGCCGTTCCGGGCCATTTCGGTCAAATCCCGGCCGTATTTCTCCAGGGCCTGAAATTTCTCTTCCGGGGCCTGGTCGGTGACCCTTTGAGCCCCCCTGAGATCAGCCAGGGCCTTGAGAATGGCCTCGGGCGTGAGCCCCTGGGCCCTCAGCAGCCGGCCCGTTTCGTTGGCCTTGTCCGCGGTCAACGCCCAGAACAGGTGCTCGGTGGAGATGTAATCATCTTTCATCTGGCCGGCCTGTTTGAAGGCGTCGTCCAGGGCCTTAGTCAAGCTCGGGGAAATATAGACCTGGGCCTCGCCGCTCACCTTGGGCAGGCGGGTTAAGAGGTCATCCACTCCCCGGGTCACGCTGCCGGGATCGATCTCCAGTTTTTTCAGGAGGGGGCGAATCAGGCCGTCCTCCTGGGCCAGGAGCGTGCGCAGCAGGTGGGCCGGCTCGATCTGGGGGTTCCCCAACTGCCGGGCCAGTGCCTGGGCCCCCTCCAGGGCCTCCTGGGCTTTGTAGGTTAATTTGTCCAGTCTCACTGCCATTATGTTCAAACCTCCGCTCAATATGTCTAACATTGAGAAATTACTTGTAAAAAGCTAAGCATCAAAACAATTTTGTCAAGCCTTTGTGCCCATGTGATCAAAAAAACTCTCTCAGAGAGAGCCCCCGTGAATAAATTGACACTGAGCAATTTTGGGATTATGATGCAATTGATAGCGATATGGGTAAATTTACTTCTAATATAAAATAGTTAGCCTTATAGAACTTAATGGGTGAGGAGTTTGTTTAGCTCACGCAATGCCTGCGCCACCATGGGTAAATTATGAAAACCGTTGCCATCATCCCGGCCCGCTTCGGCTCCAGCCGCTTCCCCGGCAAACCCCTGGCGCCGATCCTGGGAAAGCCCCTGATCCAATGGACCTATGAGCAGGCCTTGCAGGTGAAGGATTTGGACGGGGTCTGGGTGGCCACCGATGATGGGCGCATCTTCGATTGCGTCACCGCTTTCGGCGGCCGCGCCCTCATGACCCGGGAGGACCACCCCTCGGGCAGCGACCGCCTGGCCGAAGCCGCGGGGCTCCTCCACCTGGCCCCCGAGGACATCGTCATCAACATCCAGGGGGACCAGCCGGTCTTTCCTCCGGACCTGATCTCCCAATTAGCCGGGGTGTTGCGCCGGGACCCCGAAGTGGTCATGGTCACCCCGGTCAAGCTCGTGCCCGACCCGGCTGTGGCGGCCAACCCCAACACTGTCAAGGTGGTCTTCGACCGGGCCGGCCGCGCCCTCTATTTCTCCCGCAGCCTCCTGCCCTTCTGGCGGGACGGCGGCCACCCCACTTATTACCGGCACATCGGCATCTATGCCTACCGAGTGCAGTTCCTCCAGGAGTTCGTGCACCTGCCCCCCGGGCGCTGGGAAGTGGCCGAGAAGCTGGAGCAGCTCCGGGCCCTGGAGCACGGCTTTGCCATTCACATCGTGGAGACCACCGGGGACACCCGGGAGGTAGACAGCCCGGAAGACGCCCGGCAGGTGGAGGAGTTTCTCCGGAACCGCTCACCGGCCTGAAACCGGATTGAGGGGAGGGACGGAGGCAGCTCTGACGAAAATGGGGCGAACGGGCAAAGATTAGGCGAAGATTAGGGGATCGCGGGCGCAGGCGTTGCCGCTCCCTGATAATAGGCTGGGTACTTCTGGGCCAGGAAAGGCGTCAGCTTCGCCGCAACGATATCCGCCACCCGGGCGGCGCCGGCATTGGTGTAGTGCATCAGGTCGTAATAGTAGACGGAGTTTTTGGGCATCTCCCGGGCCAGATCGATCACCAGGACGCCGGTCTCCCGCCCCCGCTGTCGCACCACGTCGTTATACAACTCCAGCACTTCCCAACCGAGGTCGCCATTCATGTCGGGAGTTACCCGAAGAGTCGCCAGATTAATCCCGGTGGGGGCATCCACCCCCGGGCCGTAAAGCACCGGTTGGGTTAAAAACACCGGCTCCATACCGTGGGCTCGGGAAAGGGCGATTAACTCCTGGATTCTTTCTCCAAACGGCTTTAAATATTTTTCCCGGTGTAACTGTTTTATTGCCTGCTTGCGGTCTGGAGTTACTTCAAGGTTGCTGTAACTTTTAAGTTCTATTTCCCCCATGTCTCTGGCTGCGACGGCCATTACCGATTTAGGAAAATAATATCGGTAAATATTTAAGGAAGCTGCCGCCAACTCACTATAATTGGCCAGGGAGGCCAGCATTCTTTCCAAGGACCTGAAATTGAGGCTTTTCAGCCTGGTATCGTATTCCCTGGCCGTGCTTACCCCTAGATCATTGATCCCCACCAGGAAAATAAGGACCTTGGGGTTCAGCTTGACGAGGAAGTCTTGCACCAAAATTATATTGCCAAAGGTCGAATAGCCGCAAAACCCGGCGTTATTGACCCAGGTTCTCTTGAACCCATGACGTAATCTATCTTCCAACTGTTGCGGCCAGGTTTGGTCTTCGGGGAGATCGTAGCACTCGGTCGTACTGCCGCCGACGGTGATTATGGTGAGCCAGTCGGCAAAATTCCCGGGAGGCTCAGGCCCCCGGAAACCCAGGGAATTACTCTGGTGAACCACCACCCGGTCCAACTTGCCGGAGCCCTCGTGATAGATGATTTCCTTTTTATTAACGGGCAGAATTATTTTGTCACCCTTGATCCTGAAGCCCAAGGGATTATAAACTCTCAAGATAATTTCGCAGATACCTAAAACCACTATCAGACTTATGAGTAAAACCAATATATTTTTAACAACATTGCCTAATTTGACCCGCAATGTTGTTGGCGACGCTTCTTTTTGTGACATTACTTGCCACTCCTGGTGACTTTTATGTACCATGCGTTACTGAATTGTCAAGGGGAATTCAGTCTCGCCGCCAACGCCGGTTCCGCTATTGCGATACATCGCCGGGTGACCACAAGCATTACTTAATCAGTGCGGCCCCGGCCTAATCCCTTGCCAGGGCGGCCGGATTTGACTATAGTTGCGTCAAAGGACCCTCCAATGCTCACGGCTCGATGGCACAGACTCTTATGATCGCGTCGGCAAAACGGCAAATTTCCCCCGTGGTCATCTCCACGGCCCTGGGGCATGATGGCCGGGGCATCTTCCCCTACACCCTGCTTCCCGGCTACCGCCGGCTCCTGACCGCGGTCAGGGAGACCGGGACCACGGTGTGCACCAAATCCGCCACCCGCTTTAAACGCCGGGGGAACTTCATCCCCGCCAACCCCCTCACCTGGAAATACATCCGGAGGCTTCCGGATATGGGCATGCTCAACGCCTACGGCCTTACCAACGCCGGGGTGGAAGTCTGCGCCGCGGATATCCGGCGGGCCTGCGACGAGGGCTTCAAAATCATCCCCAATATCTATCCCGAATTTATCAAGGGCACGGCCATCGCCATCCGGGAGACCCTGGAGGCGGTTTCGATCTACCAGAAGCGCCTGGGCCCGCATTTTCAGGCCCTGGAACTCAACTTCTCCTGCCCCAACTCCGAGGAGGCCATTGCCAAAAACGTGGTCCAGGCGCTCCAGGCCACCCGGAAAGTGCGCAGCCTCTATCCGCGGCTGTTTTTAATCGCCAAGCTCAGCATCTGCCACCCCTACGAGTTCGCCCAGGAACTGGAGCGCATCGGGGTCAACGCCCTCCACGCCGCCAACACTATCCCCTACAATATTGTCTTCCCGTTCCAGCGCTCCCCCCTGAACGCAGTGAGCGGCGGCGGCGTCTCCGGGGGGCCGTCATTTCCCCTGGCCTTAAAGTACAATGAGGAACTGCGGCAAAAGGTGCACCTGTTGTTGATCATGGGCTGCGGCGTCACCTGCGCCGCCGACGTCCAGCGCTACTTCGACCTCGGTGCCGACGCGGTCAGCCTGTGCACCCTGGCCCTGCGGAAGCCTCAGGTCGCGGCCAGGATCGTACTCAAGTTTAACGGCTGAGGCCAGCCCACCCCGCCTTTAATATCGCTTGTTTCCCCCAACCTTCGAGGGACGTGACCGTGAACAAGAACGCGCCTCCAGGAACAAAGGCACGTAGGTGTTGCGCAGGATTTTAGTTTAATCCAAGTGCTGCAGGCGGGATGCGTTTTACTTTCCCGCCCTACATCAGGCTGAATCCGCTGGTGGAGAATTTTGTGAGGCGGTGGTGGCGTCGGGTACGGC
>JAUSOZ010000314.1 GCA_030655955.1 Deltaproteobacteria bacterium | reverse complement strand
CCGGCAGCAGACAGGCCAGGCTTTCCCGGGGGATACGCCAGGGGCCGCAGCCCCACTTGACCCCGGGGATGCGGCCGTCACGAATCATCCGGTAGACGGTGCGGCGAGAGAGAACCAGGATCGCCGCGGCCTCATCCGGGCGAAAAAAACGCTTTTGGGTTAATAATTCCATCTTTTAGCCTCCTTGCGGTTGCAGATTTATCTTCCTTGAAGGTCCTGGTGCATTTTAAATGCAAGGGGCAAGCCAATTGTTTCTTAGGAAAAATTTTTCTTCGGGTGCGTCTTCTGCATCAATTAATTAACGGAATTTGCGGGCAGTGGCTGGCCGATTAATCTTGGCCTGGTTTCGGTTGCACAGTTGGCTCAGGCGCGACTGGTCCGAAAAGTTCTTGGTGGCACCGGCATTTTGCCGGTGCGGCGCACAGGCTGGAAGCCTGTGCTACTAATGGAACTAAGCGCCATTGGCGGGCGAGACGCCCGCCCTACCATATTTTTCATGTTTTACGGGTGGACCGAAGGCCCATGAAGAACTGGCAAGTAATTTCGCCGGAGGTGGTTCCCAAGCAAGTCATGATACACCCCGAAATTCAGGGTGCTTTGAGATGATTCCTCTAGAGATTGCCCCATCCCCCCTATACCGATTGCCGCCCACCTGACGCCTTTCGTCCTTCCGGGCCAGCCAACCTGCCGGGTCAGTTGATCCCTGCAGCCGGTTTTTTCTTAGTTGCCATGCTTATAGAGACCGGGATTTGCGGTCTGCAGCAATGCAAGCTCAATGCCGGTGCATGAGGCTGGGCTTGCCTGAGGAGCTTAAAGCCCCGGGGAGTCTGGCCGCGGTTTTATTCCCCTGGAGGCGTCCCCGGCGGCAGGCAAACCGCGGGATATGAGACAGGATAAGACAGGTGTCTTTCAGGTTGCACGAATCTTGAAGTGGGTAAGAGCAGTAGCGCTAAAAAAGGGAGGGAGAAGAAATGGCCCAAGAACGTCTGATAAGACCCAGGGAAGTAGCCCACCGCCTGGCGGTATCCCGATCCACGGTGTACCGCTGGTTTTGGGAAGGCAAGCTCAAGGGCGTCAAGATCACCGGAGGCACGGTCAGGATCCTGGAGAGTGCGGTCAGGGATAAGATGGCCGAAGTTTATTGAGGGAAAGCGGGATTTTTGGGGGAGTCATGCATGGGCCTTCGGCCCACCCGCAAAGGAAGGATGGAAAGTAGGGATGGTGTTCCTTCCGCAGTGGTGTATAGGACGTACCCTGGGAAAACTTTGGTGCCGCCGGGATAGAGGGTGTGAAGGCTATGACTGAAAATGAACCGGCAAGGCAGGAAAAAGGTGAGGTCAGACGTGGGGGTAGGAATAGTTGACACCGGCTGTGGGAGGAAAATCAGGGCTGAGGGACAATTGTTCCAGGCGTGCTGGAGATTGAACCGATTATTGCGTATATCCAGGCAACCATGATGGGAATCAACAAAAGAACTAAGCAAGTAAAACGTGAGCTTTATGGGGAAGACGCTCAATCACTCTACCTGGCGGGCAAGGAACTGGCAGAGATTCAGCAACTGCTGCCGGTGGCCCTGGCAACCCTGAAGCGGTGGCACCGGGAAGAGAGATGGGAAGAAAAACGGCGGCAGGTACCGGTATCGCCCCGATGGCTGGGAGAGGCCTTGAGGGGGATCTTAAGGGAAAAGGCCGGCCGGCTCATCATCAAAGGCGACCTGAAAGCGCCGGAATTGGATGAACTGAGCAAGATTGTGACTCTTCTCGACCGCCTGTGCAGCCAGGGATGGGACATGCGGGCGGCGGCCCTGGAAGTGATGGATCGGTTCATAGAATTTTTGCGAAGGTGGGTGAAGGACCCGGAGGAATTAAAGCAGATTTCGTACCGGGTACAGGAGTTTTTCCGGCAACTGGAAGAAGAATCCTGATCTTAAAGCGCCGCCTTATCGCACCGATCCCGCAAATTGAGCGAGGCATGGGGCAACCCATGGGACTCAGGCACGATCTAGAGGCCGGTGAGGCCAGGAAGGGTTGGTAAGGCTGATGAGCGGTAAACGAGCACAGGGAAGTGCCATGACCTTAAATAAAAAGTTGACCAAGAGCGAGTTTCGCAAGCGGGCCGATAAGATTTTGATGCGTCTGTCGCTGGAGGTGATGCCTTTTTGGGCCGACAGCGAAGAGAAGCACAAGCAGCGGCTGGAGCGGGCCGCAAGTGATCCGCTGTATTTCTGCCGCACCTATCTGCCGCACTATTTTCCCCACGGCCCGGCGTCTTTTCACCATGAACTGATCCGGATGCTGGAGGAGCGGAACGATGCGGTGGTAACGCCCATGGTGGTGGCCGCGCCTCGGGAGTTCGCCAAAACCACCGTATGTTCCTTCGGCTATGTCCTCCACCAGGTCTGTTTCCGGAAGCGGCATTTCATTCTGATCGGCAGCGACACCGAAGACCTGGCCTCGGATCTCACCGGCTACATCTACCTGGAGTTGCTCTACAACGAGAGACTGCAACAGGATTTCGGCGAGTTGGTCAAAGGCAACAAGCCGGTAGACGATTTCGTGACCTTGAACGACATCCGGATAAAGGCTCGGGGACGGGGGCAGCGCCTCCGGGGTCTCAAGCACAAGCAGTGGCGGCCGGACCTGGTGGTCCTGGATGACCTGGAGAATGACACCAACGTAAGGAACCCCGAAATCGTCCAATCCATCCTGGACTGGGTGAAATCGGCAGTCTATCCCGCGGTGGACGCCCGGGGCACCCTGATGATCATCGGCACCATTCTCCGGTGGCACAGTGCCCTGCACGTGATGCTGACCAGTCAGGATGAACCCTACTGCCATTTTCAGCGGCGGCTTTACCGGGCCTACCAGGAAGACGGGTCGTCATTGTGGGAGGCCCGGCACCCGGTGGCCCGGCTCAAGCTGCAAAAGCAGTTGATGGGCACCGTGGCCTTCAACCGGGAGAAGATGAATGAACCGGCGCCGGACGGCGGTTTTTTCCAGGAAGACTGGATTCACTACTATCATCCGGACAGTTTGAAAGATCGGGACCTGGCGGTAACGGGTTTCTTTGATCCTTCTCTGGAGACCGGGGCCACCGCGGATTACAAGGCTTTTATCACGGTGGGCTGGGACCGGAAGGAAATGGTTATTTACGTGATGGATGCGGTCATCCAGAAAACTACCCTGGATCAGATTATGCGCGCCATTTTCAACCGGCACCAGCAATTCGGCTATCAACTGGTAGGGGTGGAAGACAACCTGTTTCAGCGGTTACTACTCAAGGAGTTCGACCGGTTAGGGGTGGAGCGGGGCCAATTTCTGCCCCTGAGAGGGGTGACCCACCGCATCGCCAAGGAGACCCGGGTGGCCAGCCTGTCGCCGCTGTTGGAGCGGGGCAAGATTCGCTTTATCCGGGGGCATTCGGACCAGGAACTGCTGGTGGAGCAGTTGCTCTTCTTCCCGTCGCGGACGCTGCACGACGATGGGCCGGACGCTCTGGAAGGGGCGGTATGCCTGGCCCAGGGCATGCCGACGGGAGAGGCACCGCAATTAAAGCCAGCGAAGCCGCGGCTCTTCCAGAACCGGGGAGCATTTTAGGAGCGGTTAGCGGTTAGCAGAAAGACAAAATCGACTGACTTTTACCTGAACCCAGTTCACCGCTCGCGGCGAAATATTAGGAGAAACCATGGGGCTGAAGGATTTATTCGGGAGACTGTTTAAAGAGACGGTGCGGCCGGAAACCCGGGGATTGTCGGCGGTGAGCCTGGCAGAACGCTGGAGCACTTACCCCAGTGCGGGGTTGACCCCGAACCGTCTGGCGGGAATCTTCCGGGAAGCGGATCAGGGGAATGTCTATCGCCAGATGGAGCTGTTCGAGGAAATGGAGGAGAAGGACGCGCATCTGACGGCGATCCTCCAGACCCGGAAAATGGCGGTATTGGGCAAGGACTACGAGGTGATGCCCTATGCCAGCACCCCGGAAGATGAACAGATTGCGGCGCAGGTGGGGGAGATGGTCTACGGTATTCCCAACCTGGAGGAGGCCCTCCTGGACCTGCTGGACGCCATCGGCAAGGGTTTTGCCCTGTGCGAGATTTTATGGGAGGTAACGGACGGCCAGGCCCGGGTTTCGGAGTTGAGGTGGATTCCCCAGAAAAAGGTGACCTTCGGCGAAGACTGGAAGCCTCGTTTGCTGACTGCCGAAGCCAGCTGGCAAGGGGTTATGCCCCCGGTCTGGAAGACCATTTACCACCGTTACAAGGCCAGAAGCGGCCACGCCACGCGCTCGGGAGTGCTGAGGGTGGTGGGCTGGATGTACCTGCTGAAGAATTTTGCTTTGAAGGATTGGGCGGCGTTCAATGAGGTCTTCGGCATGCCGCTCAGGCTGGGCAAGTATGACAACACTGCGTCCCCGGCAGACCGGGAGGCCCTGGTCCAGGCCATCCGGAACCTGGGTTCCGACGCCGCGGGAGTGATCAGCAAGTCCACGGAGATCGAATTTGTAGAAGCCGCGTCCCGGTCCGGCGGCGCCAACCCGTACCAGCTGATGGCGGATTTTTGCAACCGGGAAATGTCCAAGGCGGTTTTAGGGCAAACCCTGACGACGGATACAACCGGGTCCACGGGCACCTATGCCGCGGCCGGCGTGCATGCGCAGGTGCGCCGGGACCTGGTGGAAGCCGACGCCCAGTCCCTGGCGGCTACGCTGAGGGAACAACTGCTGCGCCCGTTGGTGGGATTCAACTTCGGCTGGGACAAGCCCGTACCCTGGTTCCGCTTCAGGTTTGAAGAAGAAACGGACCTCAAGACCTTATCCGAGGTTTACCGCAACCTGGCGGCCATGGGCCTGCCCCTGGATATGGAGCACGTGGCGGAGCGTTTCGGTATTCCCGTGTTAGGGGCCGGCGGGACGGGAAGTTGAGGCGTACTCGTTGCCAACGGTTTTTTCTTATCCCCCCCTCACCCTAACCCTCTCCCCCCGCGGGGGGGAGAGGGGATACGAGGGAAGAACTTTTGGCAAATTATAGGGAATGGTGCGAATCAGAGGGGGAATCATGGCAGCAAATCATATGAGGAGAGGGCAGATGCGGATCGGGAAAAAACTGGTGATCGCCGGAGTCATTATGGGGTTGTTGATGGGCAGCATCATAGGGTGCGAAACCTTGAAAAGTGCTTTCTGTTCCCCCACGGTGGCCGAGGTGGCGGATGCGGCTGAGTTCGTGGCCAATACCGACGCCCTGGTGAGCTTCTTGGACACCCTGGCCCCCAGCGCCGAGGTGATGGCGGTGATCGCCGCCCTCAAGATCGCCAAAGCCGTGTTCGATCAAATCAAGTTGGGCATCTGCGCATCGACGGATCAGCAACAGGCGGCCAAGGCCGCCATCCAAGCCAGCCAGACGATGGCTCTGAAGTTAGGGTACAAGCCGTGAAAGGTCTTGGGTGGCGCAAGGAACATGCCGACCCCCGGGATTTTGCGCACGGGGATATCCCCAGGGTGTCCCAGTTGGTGACGGCCACGAAGGAATTAGCGGAGGTGGATTTCTTCCAATGGATTGCCCCCATCAAAGACCAGGGGGACCTTGGTTCCTGCGTCGCCAATAGCATCGCCGGCGCCTATGAATTCGACGGCATCAAGACCACCGGCACGTATACGTCCGTGTCCCGCCTCTATCTTTACAAGGCGGCCCGGAGATTAGGAGGCTTTACCGGGGATTCCGGGGCCTATATTCGGGACGGGATGCGGGCTTTGGTAAGACTGGGGTCGCCGCCGGAATCCCTCTGGCCCTATAAGGTGGAAACCTTTGACGCCCAGCCTGATTTCGTGGCCACCGGATATGCCCAGAATTTTGCGGCGCTGCGCTATGTCAGACTGAAAAATCTGACGGAGATCAAGGCGTATATCCGGGCCGGATTCCCGGTGGTCTTCGGGTTCACGGCGTTCCCCTGCATTGACCAGGCGAAAGAAGACGGTTGGGTGCCGTTGCCGAAATCCGGGGAGCGGCCGTTGGGGGGGCATGCCGTTTATACCTGCGCCTATTCCAACGTCAAGCAGTCCAAGTATTGGGACGACCCAGCCGGTGCCATCGGATTTATCAACAGTTGGGGGGATTGGGGGGCTAAGGGGAAAGGCTGGCTGCCGTATGACTATTTTCAACAGGGTTTTTGTGACGACTATTGGGCCCTTATTTCAGCCAAGCACCCGGATGAGAACGAGTTCACCTGATGGACCCGCGATCATCGATGATGGGGGCAAGAAACAGGGTTGGTCCACATGGATCATGAGCGTTATGTTCGCGGTCCTCCTGGTCCGGCTCGGGATCGTCCGAGACTGTGGGAAGGACGGATAAGGAGGGGACCAGTGACGGCAAGCAGGTGGATTGGGTCCCTTTGCACACCACGGAGTGAGGAAAAATGACGATTACATCGAACGCAGTAAGTCAGGACCAGGCTCCCGCCCTGCCCGAGTGGATCAGAGTGCTTCCCCGGGGCGTGGTGGAGTTGTCGGACCACCGGGAACCATTCGTGGTGGACGAAACGTCGCTGCAGTCCATGGCGGCAGATTTTCGCTCCCGGGGAGTAGATCTGGTCATCGATTACGAGCACCAATCCCTGCAGGGGGAGCGGGCCCCGGCGGCAGGCTGGATCAAGGAACTGGAGGCCCGGGGCGACGGCCTCTGGGCCCGGGTGGATTGGACCCAGCAGGCCCGGGATTACCTGGAGAAGAAGGAGTATCGTTACTTTTCGCCGGTACTGCGGCTGGACCCTGAAACCCGCCGGCCTGTTGCTCTGATGCACATGGGCCTGACCAACGTGCCGGCTATCAAGCACCTGCCGCCTCTGGTGGCCAGGTGGGGCGGGGGAGCCGCCCCTGTGGAAGCGCGGCGGCGAACAGGACCCGGGGTCAGGACCCTGGCAGCAAAAATGGAATCAGTAAAGGAGAAGGCAAAGATGGTGGAACAGCTCAAACGCCTGATGGGTTTGGAACCCGAGGTGGAGGAGGGGGCGGTCTGCGGCAAGGCGATGGAGGCGTTCCGGGACCTGGCCGCGACCTTGAATCTGCCGGATGAAGTTTCCGTGGCTCAACTGAAGGGGGCGGTGGAAGCTTTAAAAGCCGGGGCAATGCGCTTGCTCAAGACCGAGGAGGCCTTGCAGACGCTTAAAGGCCGCCTGGCGAGCGAGACGGCGGACCGGCTGGTGGAGGAAGCCTTGAAGGCCGGCAAGGTCAGCCCGGCCCAACACGGCTGGGCGCTGGAATATTGTCGACGGGATCCGGAAGGCTTCCGGACCTATGCGGACCGGGCCCCGAAACTGGTGCCCCTGGGGGAGGAACTACAGCTCCGCCAGGAGAATCAACACGATGAGCGCGGTTTGCTCCCGGAGGAACTGGCCGTTTGCCGATCCCTGAACGTATCTCCGGAAGCCTACCTGAAGGCCAAGGTCCAAACCGGGTAGTGAGCGCCGGGAGACGCTTGAGATGGGGGAGAGCAGGGGGTGGTAAGGGAAAAACGGCCCGACCGCCTACCGCCTTGACCCCGGCTCAGTCCTTGAAGGGAAGAGCAGCAGAAAGATTTTCGGCTGGACGTGATTAACCAATACAAGCGGAGGTAGAAGGATATGTCAGCTTTAACCCGTGACCGGGCTACGCCTTACCGGGAAGGAATTGAGGTGGAATACCTGGTGGCAGCCAACACGAAAATCTACGCCGGTTCCCTGGTATGTGTCAATGCCGCGGGTTATGCGGCCCCGGCGGCGGACACCATCGGTTATCAAATAGCCGGGGTGGCCTTGGAACAGGTGGATAACAGCGACGGCAGCGACGGCGGCAAGATTGTGCGGGTGCGGCGGGCCGGGGTCTTTGAGTTCGATGCCGTGTCCATCAGCCAGAACATGGTAGGAACGCCCATGTATGCTGCGGACGATCACACCTTTGATGATGCTGCCGGTCCCACCAATGACATCAGGGTGGGCCTGTTGGTCAAATACGTTTCAGCCACTAAAGGCTGGATCGACATCGCCAGGTAAGGGAGGAATCTCTGATGATTATTAATATGGAAAGTTTAGCCCGACTGTACACGGGATTCACGGCGGTGTTCAACGCCGCCTTCCAGGAGACCCAGACCTGGTATGTGCGGGTGGCCATGACGGTACCGGCCAACACCCGGATTATGGATTACAAGTTTCTCCTGGATTTTCCCATGGTCCGGGAATGGATCGGTGACCGGCAGATCAGCTCTCTGGAGCCCAAGGCCTTCCAGGTGGAAACCAAGGACTGGGAAGCCACCATCGAGGTGGACCGGAATGATATCGAAGACGACCAGTTGGGATTCTACAATCCCATCGTGGCGGCTTTGGCCCAGGAAGCGCGGAAACACCCGGAGAAGTTGATTGCGGACCTGATGCTGGGGGGCTTCTCCACGGCGTGCTATGACGGCCAGAACTTCTTCGCCACCACGCATCCGGTGGGCGCCGGGACCGCGTCCAACTTCGGCGGCGGCGCCGACACCGCCTGGTACCTCCTGGACACCAGCCGAATGGTGAAGCCGTTCATCTTTCAGTTGCGGCGGGACGTCCAACTGGTGCGCATGGACCGGCAGGATGACGAGCACGCCTTCATGCGGAAAAAGATGCGCTACGGGGTGGATTACCGGGGGGCGGCAGCTTATGGCCTGTGGCAAATGGCCTATGCCTGCAAAGAGACCCTGAATGACACGAACTATGCCGCGGCCCGGGCCGCCATGATGTCGGTGGGCAACGCCGAGGGGCGGCCCCTGGGGATGATGCCCAACCTGCTAGTGGTGCCTCCATCCTTGGAGGCGCAGGCCCGGGAGATTTTGCAGGCGCAGTTTATTATCGGTGATCCCACCGCTGGCGGCGCCCGGACCAATGTCTGGCAGGGCACGGCGGACCTCCTGGTGGTGCCAGAGTTGGCTTAGAGGTTCGCAGGCGGGGACGCCTGCGCTACGGGCGGGACGCCCGCCCTACTGGGAAGGCGGCGTCGCCGCCGCCCTCCCCCTATTCAGAGACAAGGGGAACGATTATGGCCTGGTTTGGCGGCTTCACTTTAGAAACGTACAACCGGATTCCGGGCGATTACGAAGCAGTTACCGTGGGAGTTACCGTAGCGGGATTTTCGCAAGCCAAAATCATGCCGACCACGGGACCCTATGCGCGCATGTCCGCCCGGGCGGCCCTGGTGTCCTCGGAAGATGGCGACATCCGGTTTCGGATTGACGGCGGGCTACCCACTATAAGCAGCGGCCACTACTTTACCAACGGTGACACCCTGGTGATCACCGGCACCCAGGCCATCCAGCAATTCCGGGGGATCAGGTGCGGTGATACGAACGGGGTGCTGCGGGTGACGTACTTTTATTAATCGGAGCCGAGGTGACTGAGGGACCCCGGTGTCTCGCCGTAAATCCACCTGAGCTTTTGACCTTGTGGAGGCGGGTGGTTGTCGGCGGCTTTGATGGGTCCCTATGACCTTTCCGGAGCGCAGGGAGTTTTCTGACTCACAATTGGGCAGGCTTGGTGAGGACTTAACAGAGCCCATTAAACGGCTCACGTCCAACTGGCAGGGATAAGGGAGAGCTACATGCCGGGAATATTTTCATATGCAGCCGCTACTAACCCCGCCATGGTCACCGCCGGGCTGGCGGGGGATCGGGGCCATGCGGCACCCTTGCCGGCGGCCCACGCTCCGGCGCATAACTTGTCCCGGGCCGGCGAGGTTGGCCCGGTGGCAAGCCGGGGGGAATCTCAGGCATTCTGGCGGATTTTCTCATGACGATTACCATCACGCCACCTCTGACCACCCCGGCGAATATCGTGGCCACACCCCAGGCCGGCGGGAGCCTTGCGGCCAGCACCAGGTACTATTACCGCATCCTGGCCCAGAACTCCACCTCGGTCTACTATATGCCGGCCTGGTTGTTGCGCAGCGCCTGGTCGCCGGAGCAGTATTTCGACACCGACGCCACCAATAAACAGGCGGCTATCACCTGGGATGCCGTGGCCGGGGCTAGCGGATACGTCATCATTCTATCAACGGTATCGGGGGATTATACCGGGTCAAAAAGGCTCGGAGCCGTAAACACCCAAGTGACCACGACCACCAACAGCTACACGGTCACCGCCGCGCCCACCCGGAACGAATACACCTGGCCGATGCTGTCCCCCAGCAGTTATCCCATGCCTGGGGGGATTGCCCGGGTGGGGAGCCGGATCAACGTGTATTTTGACGGCACGGTGACCCTGAAGGACATTTACGATGCAATCGTGGCGGCAGGTTACAGCACGCATGTTTTTTGGGACGGCATTAATTTTGTCCTCAACGGCAGCATATATATTACCGGCACGACGGCAGGGGTACTCACGGCGAAGGGCGTTAATATAATTTTGCTCGGAACTATCTACAACACTAATGCAAATTGCATCATCACTCTTGGTGAATCAATAAGCAACAGTTACAGATACCCGACCACTTTGACATTTTTATATCTTGCGTCAGTAGCTGGGTCTTCATGGGGTGCAAATCTGGCTCTTTACGGGGTGCGGGTAAGTGGAAAAGGGCCTTATATATCCGCTGCGGCTGTTTTGGGTGATATCAGGTTTGCGCCTAATGGAACAATTTTTAAAGATTTGGTACTGCTTGACGGGGCAATGTTTGATAGTTCTTGGGTAGATCTCAATAGAATTTCAACACCATTAATACTTATAACAAGCGATACCCAAGTTACGTGGGATATGAATATAATTTATGGCGGTCCCGGTATTTATCCAAATTCTAATGCCTATGGCAAGCATTACCGCATGTCATTTGCGAGTACCGGACCTTCTGATTTAATGTGCAAGAGCCACGTTTCCAGCACCTATCATCTCTCGATGTACGATATGTATTGTCCTTTCCGGCAGAACAATCTCCCGGTAATAGAGTGGATGAAATATGCCAGCGACACTATTTGGCCGACGGTTTCTCTCTATCACACCTGCCTGTTGCGGGTGGCCGACAAAAACGGCAATGCCATCAGCGGGGCGACGGTAAGCCTCAAAGATAGCGGCGGCGCCACCGAAAAGACCGCGAGCACCAATACTGACGGCTACTTTCTGGATGAAACCATCGCCATCAGCGCCGCGACCACCATGACCATTACCGATAGTTCCAAAAACTGGACGGTGGACGCGCACCGGGGCAAGGAGATTATCGTCACCAGCGGCGTGAACGCAGGTCTTCGGTGCGTGGTCAAGAACAATACGGCGACCCAATTAACCCTGATGGACGCCCTGGCAACGGCGTGCTCGGCTGGGGACCGGGCGGGTTTGCCGTTTTACGCCTTGCGGTGCGCCATTGACCATGACCCGGCAACGGGTGGGGGAGTGGGTTCCGGTTACCAAATCATCACCGACAAGAACCCCCACACCCTGACCATTACCAAGGCGGGTTACCAGGACTATCAGGAGATTATGACCATAAACCGGAAGATGGATTTGGAGGTGGCGCTGTTGGCCCCGGCGGGCGGGGTATCTCCAACCAGCCTGGGCCTCGTGCCCCTGGGAGTTAAGCAGGTGGCGATATGATCTATGTGGTTTTTTTCAGCACTGCCGGGGTGCCGGCAACCGGGCTGACTCCGACCATCGGGGTCTACAAGAAGGTGTCGGACGGGACGGACGTAACCCCGGCGCCCACGATCTCGGAGCTTGGCGGCGGGTTCTACAAGTTCACGGCCACTCCGGCTGAGGCCCTGGTGGTAAGGATGAACGGCGGCGGGAGTCTGTCGGATGCAGAGAAGTACAAGGTGATGCAGATCACCCCCAACGACGCTAGCCTGGACGCGGGGGTAAGCACGCGAGCCCCCGAGAGCGGCGGCAATGTGGCGGCGATCAAGACCAAGACCGACAATCTGCCGTCCGACCCGGCGAGTAACACCCAAGTCAATACCCGCCTGGCTAGTTCAGGTTATACCGCGCCGGACAATGCCGGAATCTCGGCGGTTAAAGCCAAGACCGATAACCTGCCGGCAGCCCCGGCGATAGAGGGCAATGTCCAGGGCCATGTGGCGGACGCCCTGGCGGCGTATGACCCGCCCACCAAGGCGGAGTTGGACGCGGCGGTGGCGCCGCTGGCCCTGGAGGCCGGGCTTGAGGCCCATGTGCTGGCGGTCCTGAACTCCTATGACCCGCCGACTCGGGATGAGGCCACGGCTGACAAAACCGCGATTCTGGCGGCCGTCGCGGCCTTAAACGACCTTACCGTAGGAGAAATTTTGGGCGGGGATCTGTCGGACAGTCTGAGCTTTCCGGCCAACTCCCTGGCGGACCTGGTGCGCAAACTCTTCTGGGTCATCTGCAACCGCCTGGTAATCACCGATTTGAGCGGGGCTTTTACGGCCTACAAGACCGACGGCGTGACCCCGGCCGCGGCCGGGACCGTCACGGATAACGGCACCACCACGGCGAGGAGTGCACCCACATGGCCATAAGTGCGAAGACGTTGGCCTCCTGGGGGCTGTTGTCAGACAGCGGCGGGGGCATCATTCACGTGACGCAAATTCTCCAGGAGATGGAGGTGACGTTGGCGGCCGGCGAGCCTCTGGCCGTAGAACTGGAAGCCGCCGAGATCAGCGTTCAGTTGAGCGATGACCAATAAAAGCCGGTTTTGGGTTTTGGGTGTCAGGCTTGCGGAACCAGCCGGGAACCACCCGAACCGGGAATCGAAGCCGGACAAATAACCTGGCGCTTTTCGGTTTTCGGCTTTTTCCATAAAAGCAGGGAAACCAAGGGAGGCGAAGAGAAGCCGAATGGAAAAGATGGTGATCAAGCAGGGTGAAGCCAAGACCGTCACCTTTACGGTGAAGGATAGGCTGGGGACCGGGGTGGATCTCTCCGGGGCGGCCTTACTTCTGGGCGTGAAGAAAGATAAATCCGAGGTCGAATACACTTTTTCCAAGGCCGACCTGGAGTTCGACAAGAGCCAGGCGGCCACCGGCATCGTGTCGGTAAATCTGAGCGCTGCGGACACCGACCAGCCGGAGGCGACCTACATCGGGGAACTCAAGTGCGCCTGGGCCGGGCCGGTGATCAAGAAGAGCGAGGATTTTTTCTTGCAGCTCAAGCGGGCGGTGACGGCGTAAAGATTTGGGGGAAAAGGCGAAAAGGGAAAGAGGTATAGAAGCGAGAAGGATAATGCCGGGTTCCCTTTGCTCTACAACCAGCCTTAGGCTTAATTTACTGAAAAAGCACATTTAATTTAAAAAAACCGAAAACCAGAGTGAGGGAATTATGGCTTACTGTTCCGAAGACGACCTCCTCAAGATGATACCCCAGTTAGAGCTGGCCGAGTTGACCGCGGAGTCCGGGGAGGTCCCCGACAGCCTCATCATCATGGATGCCATCAGCAAGGCCGGGGCCGAGATCGACTCCTACCTGGGGGTCAGGTATGTAGTGCCCCTGGCCACCCCGCCGGCCCAGGTCAAGGCCCTGGCAGTGGATCTGGCCATCTACCACCTTTACTCCCGCCGCAGCGTGGTGCCAATGGTGCGTCAGCAGAAATGTGACGCCGCGGTGGCCTTCCTGAAACAGGCGGCGGCGGGGCAGCTGGTGATCGTCGGGCCCCAGGGGGAGCTGCCCACGGTGGCGAAAGAGGTGGCTGACGCAACCAGCGCCATCCGGGCCTTCACCCGGGATACCCAGGCGGACTGGTAAGGGAGGAGGCTATGGCCAACGATCTCTGGACCACGGTAGAGGATGCGGTGGTGGCGGCGCTGCAGGCGGAGCTGGACACTCAGGTCAAGACCCTGGCCACCTACCAGGGGGACTGGCAGGCCGACCTGCACCGGGAGGACT
>JAUSOZ010000313.1 GCA_030655955.1 Deltaproteobacteria bacterium | reverse complement strand
CGTCCTCCTGGGTATCGTCTTTATCATCGAAAACCTGGAAGTGCTGAAGCAGGCGGTGCGCCTCAAGCTGGATCTCTATGTCGTCACCTTCCAGAGTCCCGACGTCTATCTCTGGGTTCTCGTCTTGTTCGCCTTTTTTCTCGGGGTCATCACCACCGCCTTATACGGCCTCTACGACCACTATCAGCAGCGCCAGACCATCCGCAAGCTCCGGCACAATCTGGATATGCTGGCCAAGGAACTGAAACAGGCCAGCGACAACGCTCAGGCCTCGTCGGTGGCCCTCGAACCCCAGATTGACCATAGCTCCGAGTAATCCCGGGGCGCCCCAGTTTGCCGGGAGGGCGGCGGAGCCTTTAGGTATCTTCCGCCCTCCGCTTGAATTGCCATAGGCGCCATGACTGGCCCCCCATCTGACAAAATCACCCCCATGTTGCGGCAGTACCTGGATCTGAAGGAGCGCTACGCCGATGCCCTGGTGCTTTTCCAGATGGGCGATTTTTACGAAACCTTCTTCGGCGACGCCGAGACCGCCGCCAACGCCCTGAATATCACCCTCACGTCGCGCTCCCGCCAGGGAAACGAGCGCATCCCCATGGCCGGCTTCCCCATCCATGCGGCCGCCAGCTATATCCCGCGCCTGCTGGAGCAGGGGTTCAAGGTGGTGGTCTGCGACCAGATGGAGGACCCGGCCCAGGCTAAAGGTCTGGTCCGCCGGGAAGTCACCCGCATCCTTACCCGGGGCACCGTGGTCGACCCCGCCGCCCTGGACGCCCGCACCGACAATTATCTGGCGGCGGTGACTTTTAAGGGACCCAGCTGGGGCCTGGCTTTTCTGGAGTTGTCCACCGGGGAATTCCGCCTTACTGAGGGCGAGGGCACTGATACCCTGGCCGATGAACTGTGGCGCCTTAGACCCGCCGAACTGGTGGTCCCGGACAACCTGGACCCGGCCCTCCTGTCCCATGCCCTGGCGCCCTTCGACACCCCGCCCACCCAACGGCTGCTGTCGTCCTACGCCTTCGATCCCGAGGCGGCCCGGCGGGAAGTGGGAGACGCCCTGGGCACCCTCTTCCTGGACGGCTTCGGGGTGGACGCCTACCTGCTGGGAGTGGCCGCGGCCGGGGCCATCCTCCGCTATCTGAAGGATTCCCACACCCCGGAGCTTCCCCACCTGGACCGCCTGCTGGCCTTTCGCCGGGACGATTTTCTGGACCTGGATGAGGCCACCTTGCGGCACCTGGAGATCTTCGAAACCTGGCGCAGCCGGTCCCGCCAGGGGTCCTTGCTGGAAACCCTGGACCACACCGTCACCCCCATGGGGGCCCGGCGCCTGAGCCAGTGGCTGCGTTATCCCTTGCAGGATCAGGCCCGGATCGAGGCCCGTCTGGACGCGGTGGAGTTTTTCAAGGACGGCGGCCTTCTGCGCCAGCGCTGGCGCCAGACCCTGAAAGGGCTGGGGGACCTGGAACGCCTCACTGCCCGGGTGGCCCTGGAGCAGGCCACTCCCCGGGAGGTGGGGGCCGTAAAAGAGGCCCTGGCCCGGGTGCCCCTGCTGCAGGCCTTATTGCCCGAAGAACTCCCGGCCCTGGTGGCCCAGGTGGCGGGCGACCTGGACGGGCTGCCCGAACTTCAGGACCTGATCGGCCGGGCCCTGGTTGAGGACCCTCCGGCCAATCTGGCGGCCGGCGGCATTATCAAAGAGGGCTATGACCCAGAGTTGGACGAACTTATGGCGCTCAACCGGGAGGGGAAAGACTGGATTGCCCGCCTGGAGGCCCAAGAGCGGGCCCGGACCGGCATCAACTCCCTGAAGGTGCGCTACAACAAGGTCTTCGGCTACTACCTGGAGGTGTCCCGGGCCAACCTGCATCTGGTGCCCGCCGACTACACCCGCAAGCAGACCCTGGTGAATGCCGAGCGCTTTATCACTATGGACTTGAAGGAGTACGAGTCCCGGGTTCTGGGGGCGGAAGAGGCGCGCCTCAAACTTGAAACCGCGCTGTTTCAGGAATTGCGCCGGCGGGTGCGGGAGGAGACCACCCGCCTCAAGCAGGTGGCCCGGGCCCTGGGGATTCTGGACGTGGCCGCCGCCCTGGCCGAATTGGCTGCCCTCAACCAGTATAACCGGCCCCGGGTGGTGAGCGAGCCCACGCTCCTGATCAGGCAGGGCCGGCACCCGGTCATCGAACGGGTCTTGGCCTCCGGCAGCTTTGTGCCCAACGATATCGCCCTGGACGCCGACTCCCAGGTGCTCATCGTCACCGGCCCCAACATGAGCGGCAAGTCCACCATCCTGCGCCAGGTGGCCTTGATCACGCTCCTGGCCCACCTGGGCAGTTTCGTCCCCGCCGCCGAGGCGGTGATCGGGCTCACCGACCGCATCTTCACCCGGGTGGGGGCGGTGGATGACATCGGCCGCGGCCAGAGCACTTTTCTGGTGGAGATGCATGAGACCGCCCGCATCCTCCACCAGGCCACCCCTCGGAGCCTGGTGATCTTGGACGAGATCGGCCGGGGCACGTCCACCTTTGACGGCCTGGCCCTGGCCTGGGCCGTGGCCGAACACCTGCACGACCTGAAAGGCGCCGGGGTCAAGACCCTCTTCGCCACCCACTACCAGGAGCTCACCGAACTCAGCCGCCTCAAACCCCGGGTGCAGAACTTCCAGGTGCTGGTGACGGAATCGGCGGGCGATATCGTCTTTCTCCACCGTCTGGCTCCCGGCGCCGCTTCCCAGAGTTACGGCATCCAGGTGGCCAAACTGGCCGGCGTGCCCCGGGAAGTCATCGCCCGGGCCCAGGAAGTCCTGGAGAACCTGGAATCCGGCAGCCTTGACCCCACGGGCCTCCCCCGCCTGGCCCGCTCCCGCCGCCGCCCGACCAAGGAAACCCCCCAACCCACCCTGTTCGACCCGCCCTCGGAAGGGCCGCAATAAACCATCCATGGAGAGTAAAAGGTGAGCCTGTGTTTGATACTTAAATATAAAATCCAAAATGGGGGAGTATGAGTTGCATATATGGCAACTATATCAACTGCTTAAATTATTGGTTTGAACCGCTCATATATAGCAGTTAACTTCTATAAAAAGGCAAGCCGTCCCTTAAATAAAATCAAATGCATAATTATATTCATCAATGGCCTTAATTTTGTTAATGATCTTCTTGTGAAAAGCAGGATCATTTTCGAATTTTAACGCTTCCTTAAAATCTTTCTTGGCATTTTCAAATTCTTTTTTCTTCAAAAATAGCCCGGCACGATTATAATAAGCTTCCATATTAGGTTTCAATGATAATGACATATTAAAATCAGCGAGCGCTTTATCTAAGTCATCAGCATTAAAATATAGCAGTCCCCTATTATTATATGCTTGGCAATAATCTGGTTTTAGCTTTATAGCCTCATTAAAATCAGAAATAGCTTGACCTAATTCCCCTGTTAAAGAGTAAGCAACACCGCGAAAGTCAAAAGCCTCAGCAAAAATGGGATTCAATTCAATGGCCTTATTTTGATCTCTGATTGCCAGGTCCAATTTTCCTATTTTATGGCAGGCAATCCCCCGATTATGGAAGTATAGGGAATTAGATAAATCTAACGTTATTGCCTCATTAAAGTCATTAATTGCTTTAATATAGGACCTTTTCTTTAAATATGTCAGCCCCCTACCAAAATAGACTTTATGAAATTGATTTAATTCGTCATTTAATGTGAGAGCCTTATCATATTCTAGAATAGCCGAATCATAATCGCCTTTGAGCATATAAATACTACCAAGGTTACCATAAGCAGCACATAATTCATTATCCAATAAGAGAGCTCTTTTGAGATTAGTTATGGCCGAATCATATTGACTTTTATGTCCATAGATGGAGCCCATGCCACAATATGCTTTTGCACAATTTGGATTTATTCCGATTGCTGTGTCAAAATCATCCTTAGCTTCATCAAATTTATTGATCTCTATAAATACAAATCCACGCTTAACAAAACCTTTATCGGACTGTGGGGCCAAGGATATCGCTTTATTAGCATCTATTAAGGCCTCATCATATTTACCTAACTTTTGGTAATAGATTGATCTTTTGACATAATTTTGATGATTTTCTTTATTTAATTCAATAAGTTTATTCAACTCATAAATAACTCCATCAATTAAGTCATTGGCATGATTAATTCTGTTTGAGGATGCAAACGTCTTATCAATATTTGAAATTACTTGCTCATATTCATCTATGACCATCTTTTGAGGAGGACTTATGAAGTGAGCGAAGGTGCCATCTTCAAAGAATATCGTTCCTTGTGTTGCGCCCGGTTCTATCCTCATAGGTTCCCAGCTAACCTTCCCTAGGGATTTGTTTTCTCCTCGCTCAACCCTAAAACCCCTCAGCCAAGATCCCCCCAGAACGAAATTTGTGCCTTCTTCATTGCCCTCATCCTGGCCATCTGGAACATAGAGGAAAGTCCTGTCAAACTTCTGAGGCTTCGATGATGAAACATAAAATCCTCTGGACCCATCAGACATTGGGATAATATTTCTGCGTAATGATTCCTTAGGGATGCAAGCAACCATAACATTGCGCCCCACAGTAATATTTTCCTCGGCGACATCACGGATTGTCTCGATAAGAAACCTGGTAATAGGCTCGGGACCGATACCTCTTTGTTTGACACATCTTGCAATATTACGATAAAGTTGAACAGATATATTATGACTAATTGGTTGGCCTATGGCTTTAACAACAAAATTATGTGGAGGAATATTAAATATAATAGAATTTGCCTTGAACTCTTCATATGGTTTAGCCATAGTATTTCCTTCGTCATCGAGACAATTTGATATCCAATACATAGTAGGTTTGATTCTATTGAAATCAATTAACTGTGGCTTGCTTTCATTTGTATCTAACATCTGCGCCCAGCCAACGCCAACTGTGGTAAATCTCTTGTCTTGACCAGGTATTCTTTTAAAATCTCTTGTCGCTTTCACTCTTGCACTTTCTATCGCTTCATCTAATGATATTCCCCCGTGCAGTGGGGTATTTATGAGCAAGGCTTCTGACAACCATTGGTCTGTTGGCTTTGACAAAATTTCAGCCAAGCCAGTATATCCAAAAGCCACCCAACCGCCCCAATCCACAACCTTATTTGCATTGTCATCGGCAATTTTACCATTTGGGTAGGTCAATCGTCTGTCAGACACCTGGATAGCATAATCTTCGGTCAGGCAGCTAATTATTAATGTCATTTATGTATCTCTTTTTAAGTTTAGATATCCGATAATACCATATTACTTGCCACTATCCACAAGTGATTAATTATGCTTAATAATTGAAGATATTATCTGGATAACGATATGGGTTATAGGTGGGGAATTCCAGGTTTCACTGGCTTCACCGGCGCCAGGCTAGGAACCGGGTGAATAGGCGTTTCACGAAGGGGGTCAGGCGGGTGCGGTTATACAGGTCGCCGGTCTGCCGGATGGCCTCGGCCTGGGTGGGGTAGGGGTGTATGACCGCGGCCAGGGCGCCCAGGCCGATCTTGCCCACCATGGCCAGGGTGATTTCGCTGATCATTTCCCCGGCGTGCCGGGCCACGATGGTGGCCCCGAGAATTCTATCGCTGCCCTGTTTGAGGTGGATTTTCACCAGGCCCTCGGTTTCGCCATCCACAATGGCCCGGTCCACTTCGCTTAACGGTTTGATAAAGGTCTGAATCGGGATGCCCTGTTTTTCGGCCTCGGCTGCATTGATCCCCACGTGGGCCACCTCGGGGTCGGTGTAGGTACACCAGGGGATGGTCAGGGCGCTCAGCTTTTTGCGGCCCAGGAACAGGGCGTTCTGGATGACGATCCGGGCGCTGGCGTCGGCCAGGTGGGTGAATTTGTACTTCAGGCAGACATCGCCTGCAGCGTAGATGCGGCGATTGGTGGTTTGGAGCCGATCATTGACCACCACTCCGTCCCGCTTATCAAACCTGACACCGGCTTCCTCCAGGCCCAAATTCTCCACGTTGGGGGCCCGGCCGGCCCCGGCCAGGATCTCGTCCACCTCGATTTCGCCCGGCTGCCCGGCGCACTCGTAACGGACCAGCTTGCCGCCGTCAGTCTTGAGAACCTGGGTAGGGGTCGCCGCCAGGATAAGGTGAATACCCTCCCGGACAAAAACCTGCTGCACCAGTTGGGCGGCGTCGGCATCCTCCCGGTTCATGAGGTGGTCGTATTTGTGGAGCAGGGTGACCCGGCAACCCAGGCGCTGAAGGGCCTGAGCGAACTCGCAGCCCAGGGGCCCGCCCCCCATGATCAGCAGACGCCGGGGCCGTTCAGTGAGAGAAAAAACGGTCTCGTTAGTGAGATAACCGGCCTCAGGCAACCCCGGCACCGGTGGGTCCACGGCCCGGGCGCCCGTGGCGATGACCGCCCTGCTGAAGTTGAGGGTCTGGCCGGCCACTTCAACGGTCCGGGGGCCGGAAAACCGCGCCTCGCCTAAAAAGACGTCCACTCCCAGGTCCCGGAAGCGCTGGGCCGCATCAACGCGGCTGATGGCGGCCCGCAGCGCCCGCATGCGCTCCATGACCGCCGAGAAATCCACTTCAGTTGAAAGCGGCCCCTTAAAGCCGAAACGGGCCGCATCCCGGAAGTCAGCCGACAACCGGGAGGAGCGGATGATAGCCTTGGAAGGCACGCACCCGTAGTTGAGGCAGTCGCCCCCCAGCAGGTGGCGCTCCACCAGGGCCACTTTGGCCCCCAGGCCCGCGGCCCCGGCCGCACTCACCAGCCCCGCGGTGCCGCCGCCGATCACCACCAGGTTGTAGCGCCGGGCAGGGGTGGGATTGACCCAGTCCGGCGGGTGGACATTGGCCACCAAGGTTTCGTTGAAGTGATCCCGGGGGCTGACTTCCGGCGCGCCGCTCATGCTGAGGGGTCTCCAGGGCGAGAATCAGGGCTGGTCGCATCCTTCTGCTCCCGGGCCTGAAGAAGGCGCTTGGCAAAGCGCACCAGGATGGTCAAAAAGATTAACGCCGCGCCAAAGGCCAGGACCAGGGCCCAGGGAACTTTCCCCTGGGCCACCCCTTGCAGCACCGCGTCGGCGCCCACCACGTAGAGGATCGTGCCCGGGATGATGCAGAGCCAGGTCCAGAAGATATAGGTCCAGAAAGGCACCCGGGTGAGCCCGAAACCGTAGTTGAGGAGGTTAAAGGGGAAAATCGGCACCAGGCGGGTCAGGGCGACGATAATGGCGCCGTGCTCTTCGGTGAGTCCATCGAGGCGGCGGAATTTTTCATTCCGGCCCAGCCAGTTGACTACCGCCTGCCGGGCGAAATAGCGGCCCACGAGGAACGCCAGGCCGGCCCCCAGGGTGGCCCCGATATTAATCACGATGACCCCCCACACCGAGCCGAACAGGGCGGCTGCGGCCACCGAGATGGGCGCCGCCGGGACGGCCGCCACCACCGCCGCCACGTAAATCAGGATGAATACCAGGGAACCCAGGGCGCCCAGGCTCTTGATCCAGTCCCGCAAGTCCCCCAGCCGGTCGGCGAGACCCAAGTACCTCGCCAGTATCAGGAGAGCGATGACCAGGGCCAGCAGGAGCACCGGCCGCCGCCACTGGCCGCCCGCCGCCTTCTGCTGGTCGGACTGATCCTGGAACCCAAGCTCAGGGGCGGGGTCGGTCTTTCCGGTTGGGGCATCCATGGCTGGCCGGTCCTTTAGGTTTGAAGCAGTGAACCCACCGGATCAGATCATCGCGGCACTTGAACGCCTACCTGGCGTGCTCCGAAGAGTCTTCTCAACAGTAATCATCGGATGGGAAAAATCAACTGCGGCGAGTTGCGGTTAAGCGGTATCGAGACGGAAATGAGCCAAGTCTATACTTAAAGCTGAGGGAAAAACCTATTACGTAAGCTATCAGCGTTCAGCTATCTGCAAACACAAGGAGTTATCAAATCGGGTCGCCGAGGCCGACTTGCCCCTATTGCCAGTTGATGACCTCGTAGCCTTTCTCTTTGAGGCATTGGTCTACAAACCGCCGCTGCACCGGGTCCAGGTTGCGGGAACCGAAGATGGACCGGATAAGGCCACCGGTGCCGCCCCCGGCCGCGCCCATGGCCGCGCCCGTTCCGGCCCGACCGGCAACCGCGCCCATGGCAGCGCCCACCGCGGCTCCGGCTGCAGCTCCCACGGCAGTAGAACTTGCGACGTTGCCTCCTGAGTTAGAGGTATATCCTGCCGCGGCGGCTTTCTGGAGGCAGTCATCGATATCCTGCTGGGCCGCCGCGGTGCCCACCGCCTCGAGTTGCGCATTGGGATAGAGAACGGGGCGTTTGGCCGCACATGCCAGGCTTGACACCGCGATGGCGCCTACCAGCAAGACCCGCAACAGCTCTTTGATCATGTGAAGTTCCTTCATGGTTGGCCCTGGAAGAGGTGTCAAAGGTCAGTCATCAGAGAATAGTGTCGGGTGGCATGGCCCGCTATCCTTATTTGACCAACGGCCCGGGCAAAAGTTAAGGGGCAATTTATTCCTCACCGATAGGAGGGTAGCGGGAGGACTGATGGCCTGGCTGGGGCACCGAAACCCGCTCAGACCATGCGGATTGCCAGCCTCTGGCAGTGGGGGGCGCAGTAGCCGCACAGGATACAGCGCTCGTGATCGACGGTGGCCTTGCCCTCCACGACTGACAGGGCGTCGTTTTCACAGTGCTCGACGCATTCCCCGCAGCCATCGCAGGCCAGCGCCACGATACTCAGGCGCTTGCTGGACAGTGTCGTGTCCCGGGCCAGGTCGGCCGGAATCGGCCGGCCGGCGGCGAACCGCAGGTTCCACTCCACTTCCAGGGGGGTTACCATGCCCACTACTACGGCATCGATCTCCGGGGTATCAAAAATAAAGCGCAAGGCCTCCTCTCGATTGGGCACAAAATTGCCCCCGGCCAGAGCTTTCATGCCGTAGACGAACATGCCGGCCTCATGGGCCTGTCGGATGGCCGCCAGCATCTCCTCCACCCCGCCATCGATAATCCCCATGCCCTTCAGGTTGATGAGGGGATGGATCACGTCCATCTCGGGATGGCGCACCGCATCCAACACCCCCGCTACCGTATGCGTACTCATACCCACCATGCGGACCAGCCCTTTGGCTCGGGCGGCCAGGAGGGCCTCCAGGGTGGGGCCCCACTCGGCCTCGATGAAGCGTTGGCGGGCGCAATGGCACAGCATGATGTCGATGGTTTCCCGGCCCAGTTCTTTCAGGGCGGTCTCGATGTGTTTCTCGGCCAGGGCCCGATCAGTCTTGGCATGGGTCTTGGTAGCCAGGGTAACGGGACTCCGCCAGCCCTTGAGCCCCCGGGCAATGAGCTCGTAGGTGCCATAGAGGGTGGCGGTATCGATAAAGGTGATGCCGCCTTCCACCGCGGCCCGGACTACCCTGGCGCCTTCCTCCACGGATAGGGTCCGCTGCAGGGGACCCATGGGCAAGGCGCCCAGCCCCAGCCGGGTCACCGTGCGGCCTAATTGGGTTACCAAGCGCGTCTCCAACATCGGGGCGATTCTCCTAAATATATATATATCAACCTAATCGCCAGATGGGGGGCAAGAAAATGGGGTTGGCGGCGGGGGTTCTCTGGCTGAGCACCAAAGCTTGGCGCTGGCCGTTTATTTCTCTAGCCGATGGATAGGGGTCCCGCCTTCAGCTTAGAAGCCCTGTTAATAAAAATTGACACGACATTCACATTATTAAACATGAGAGTAGGAAACTAAATCCACTGATTTACTGTAAATTCAACAAGATAAATTAAGTGGTATTGAACTTGCATGAATAATAGATTAAATGTATCATTAATCAATTGGAGGCCCTATGCTCAAGAAACCCATGGAAATCCTGCATACCTTAATGACGAATCAGCTGTTCATTTTTGCCGTGGCCATCGTGTTGTTTCTGCTGGTGATCACCCTGGCGGATCCAGGCAAGGGCGAGGCAGTGAGTGTTAGCTGGTGGATTTAGATAAATCCGGCTAGTCCCCAAGCTGGTCCAACTGCCGCCAGCCCTGAAGACTTGCTCCCGGTAGCTTCGCTGGCGGTCAAGTAGTTTGCCCCAAAGTTCAGTAACCCCGGTCCTGGTGGCCAACTATGCCCAGGAATTAAAATTCTCGCTTCCCGTCTGCCACCGCCTCCAATTCTGGCGGGCATCTTATCCGTTGCCGCCAGTCTCCGCCTGGTAAGAAAACTCGCCTGAAAATTGCCGCACGTTGGAGGACCTCTCCAGGGTCTCGTCCGTGTTGCGCCTCTATGCCCTCCCCCTGATCGGAAAATTTTATCACTTATTGACTTAGGTCATAGGGCTAACAATCTTAATGAGTAAAATATAGTTAACTGAATGAAGCAAAGTCGGTTAACCCGGAATATCTCGGTTACAACCGACATTAAAGGCAACCAAGGAAGCTGGCTCATGGGAAAAAGACAGATCATACGGATAGATCAGGACAAGTGTGACGGCTGCGGTATGTGCGTGCCGTCGTGCGCCGAAGGGGCGATTCAAATCGTTGACGGCAAGGCGCAGCTGCTGGCAGACCGTTTTTGTGACGGCCTGGGAGCCTGCCTGGGGGAGTGTCCCCAGGGGGCTTTGATCATTGAAGAACGGGATGCGGAAGAGTTTGTGGGGCCGGCCCCTGGGGCTGGGCATCCGGAAGCGCCTGCCGCGCCCCTGGCACCGCCGGGAGAAGGGTTCGTGTGCCCCGGAAGCCGCATGCAGCAATTTCAGCCGGCCGCGGCACCGACTCCGGGAGCCTCGGCGTTGGGTCACTGGCCTATCAAGCTGCGTCTGGTGGCGCCCCAGGCCCCCTTTCTCAAAGGGGCCAGCCTTCTGGTGGCGGCCGACTGCGCCCCCTTTGCCGCCGGGGATTTCCACTCCCGCTTTCTGGCAGGCAAAGCGCTGCTGTGCGGCTGCCCCAAATTTGACGATGTTCCGGAGCACGTGGCCAAACTCACCGCCATCTTGAAGGAGAACGACATCAAGGGGATTGACATTGTCAATATGGAAGTGCCGTGCTGTTTCGGATTGGTGCAGATCGTCCGCCAGGCCCTGGAGGCCTCGGGCAAGAGCCTGCCGGTGACCATCTGTACCCTGGGAACCGCCGGACAGGTCCTTCAGCAGCAGAAAATCAAGGGAAAATGAGGTTGTTATGGAACAGATGAAATGCCCCGGCCAGGATACCCGCTTTTGGAAGCCCGATGATATCTTTACGGCGGAATGCCCCAAATGCGGGGCGGAAATCGAGTTCTTCAAGGACGACGCCCGGCGCCGCTGCGCCTGGTGCGGGCATATGTTCTACAATCCCAAGATCGAGCTCGGTTGCGCCGAATGGTGCCAATACGCCGAAAAATGCGTGCCGGATATAGTGCGGGCCAAAAAAGCGGCCCAGAACTTTAAAGACCTGCTCTCAGAGATGGCCAAGTCGCATCTGGAAGGAGACCCGGCGGCTTGGGACCGTACGGCCAAAGGCGTAGCTTACGCCCAGGACCTGCTCAAGGCCGAAGGGGGCGACCCCAAGGTGGTCCTGGCAACCGTGCTGCTCCACCGGGTGGCGCCGGATAAGGCCCGGGAGTTTCTGGCGGAACTGGAAACCGAGCCGGAGATCGCCCTTGCCGTGCTGGAATTGTTGACCGGCCAGGGCGCCGAGCGGGACTTAAACCGGCAGATCTTCCAGGATGTCCTGGCGCTGCTGGAGGAGAAGACCGGGGCCAACGGGCAGTTCGCCACCCGCACGGCCCAACGCCTGGCCACCGCTAGGCGGTAATTTTACTGCGAAGGCCCCGGTGTGCTTGGACCGGGAATTAGGAGAAAATCTGTACCTACAAGACCTTACGACGTCAGGCTGCTCTCCCACCCCGTGGTGCAGGCCGGGGCCGGCACTCTTGCCATAACCTTGACTTTTGGCTTATCGGCCCCCCTTTTAGGCCTGCCACCGTCAAGGGACGCCTAAAGCGAGCGCCACTCTTTATCGGCGCACCCGAGCCCGGGGTTGCCTCGCACCGATTGAGGCAAACCCCACCATCCTCCTGCAAAATCTCGCTTCATTCCGTATGTCCCTTTTGCAGGGGCAATTCTGCCTTGATAATGATAGACAGCCGGGGGATAATTATGCGACGCTGTGTTAATCCAGTTTCGTAGGGGGTATGAAATTGCTGCATAAGATTAAATCGGAGTTGCCGGTTATATTGAGGCGTATTTCTATTATGGGGGGTCTGTTTTTCTTTCTCATAAGCATTCCCTTAGCGGTGGACATTTCCCTGGCAAATGAGGTCACAGTTATAAGCAATATTAACGAATGGCGGCATCCAGTCAAAGATATTCTTAATAAGCAAAAAGTTATCCTTTATAATGTCGAACTTCATAATAAAACTTATCCAATTTTTTATGTAAGATTTCCCTATGACCCGAGGCTGGCTCATAATGACAAATATTTTAAACCTCTCTACTATGAAACCCTGAAAGCCAACGGGTTCTGGAATTACTCATTTATTGACCGCAGTTTTCAATGCAGGATTAATATTACCTGGGATAAAAAATCCAGAACGTTAACCGAGAGCCTGGATGACATCGATTAGCAAGGGAAAATGCGATTCGTGGCAATAAAGGGGTGGTCTTGCTATAATTTGTCCGGCGCCTGATGCTGTCGGGTGGTGGACGCCGGGGCTCACGCCTAAGCAGGAAAATCACCTATGATTCAGTTTCTCTGGGGCGCGACGGGATTGCTGATCTCCACCGGCATGTGGGCCTGGGTGTTGCGCCGCTACGACAGGTTAGAGCCGGAGCCCATCAAGGTCTTGCTAAGGGTGGGGTTATTGGGCGGTCTCATGAGCGTCATCCCCGCCATCATCGGCAATAGTCTTGCCGGCCATTTCCTGGGCCTGGGCGGTTTTGGCACTGATCTCGCCAGGAGGATAACTCTACCCCTGGCGCTCGGCTCGGCCGTGTTCATCGGTATCAACGAAGAAACCTGGAAGTTTTTGGCCACGCTTCGCCTGGTAAAGAAACTGCCGGAATTCGACCAACCGCTTGATGGCATGATTTACGCTATGACCGTGGCTCTCGGCTTTGCCGCAATTGAAAACGTGGAATACATGGTGCGTTTTGGGGCCGGGGTACTGGTTGCAAGGTCTGTGCTTTCCATGCCTATCCATCTGGCCTGCGCCGCCATCTGGGGCTATGGTCTGGCCCGGGCCCGGTTTATCAGCCGGCACCAAAAGTATGTGAAAACCGCCCTGCCTTATCTCCTGGCGGCGGCCGGGGTCCATGCCGCGTTTGATTTTTTTCTCTTTTTGCGGACCTGGACCATCCTCCTGGTTTTTCCCCTGTTGATATTCATCGTGTGGTACTCGAATAGAAAATTACATTACTTAAGAGACCAATACCTTTTCTTTGATACAGCTATTTGCCAACACTGTGAGAAACCCAATACCGTGCGGGCAAAATTTTGTATACACTGCGGCTTGCCGTTAGGTGAGGCCGGGGAATTCTTCCAAATCTGTGGCAACTGTAAGATCCGGGCGCCGCACAATGCCAATTTCTGTTTTAAATGCGGCCATAAACTGGCTCAGATTGAGCCGGAAGAGGAGCAACCCTGAAGGAAAGCGGCCCCAGGCTCTGATCTTTGGCGTCGCCGACTTTCCCGGTTTTCCGGAATCCCTGCCGATAATGCAAAAGGCGGGATGCGCTGCGCTTTCCCGCCCTACGGCCCTAAAAGATGATTCCGTACTAGGAGACTTATTTTAACATGGAAAAATTACCACGACTGGTTATTTGGTTGATAATGTACTGTCTGTCGTTTTTGATTTTTGTGAGCACGATAAGCGGTGATTGTTGGGCTGAGGATTTTATCATTGCCATCGATATAGGCCATACCATCAATACTCCGGGAGCCACCAGCGCCAGAGGGGTGCCGGAATTTCTCTTCAATCAAAACATCGGCACCTTACTGCACAAGCAACTCCGGCAAGATAAGAGATTTAAAGGCTCGTTTATCATCAATGAGACCGGGGAGGACATCTCCCTCTCAGCCAGAGCCGCTATCGCCAATCAGCGGGGGGCCCATCTGCTGGTCTCTATCCATCACGATTCCGTGCACCCCAAGGATCTGTCGCCATGGCTGTGCCAGGGAAGCATTATGCCCCATTGCGATAAGTTCACCGGATATTCCATATTTTATTCGGAAAAAAACCGGCGCCCCCTCAGCAGCCTGATCTTTGCGGTTATCCTCGGCTCAGAGATGTTGCAGGGCGGATTTTGCCCCACCTTGCATCATGCCGAATATTTTAGGGGGGGAGACAAAGATCTGATTGATAAAACCAGAGGCATTTATAAATATAATAATTTGGTGGTCCTAAAAGAAGCGAAAATGCCGGCAGTCTTGTTTGAATGCGGCATTATAAAAAATAGAAATGAAGAATTAATTCTTGGTGATCCAGAGTATCAACACAAAATGGTCGTCGCACTTTTTCATGCCATAAAACTATTTTGTAGCCAACCAAATATTATAGAATCTTCACAGAATAATAGGTAAATTGCACCGAATTATTAAGCAGTTATTTAATTAGCACTTCCCCCCTAGAGAAAAGCAGGGAAGAACAAATCCAACTTTAATTGCCGGATTAATGGTAAGACGTCCCCCCTAGACCACCGAATCGGTGATCCGGCCATCGAAAACCCGTTGGCTCTTGCGCTCGGAGCGGGGCAGTTCGCCGTAGCCCACCACCACCACCTCCGGCGTCACCATGAGGCGGTGCTTGACCACGTAGCGCACCTCCCGGCCCAGTTCGTCGGTGCGGCCGGCCTCCACCCCTTCACCCCGTTCCACCTTGAGGAGCATGTGGTCCCGGCCGGCCTCGTCCCGGTCCAGGTGGATCTGGTACTCGGAGCCCAGTCCCGGAACCTCGGACAGGATGCGGTCGACGCTGGAAGGATAGATGTTCACCGCCCGGAACTTGAACATGTCGTCGGTGCGGCCCCGGAGGCGGGAGTGCCGGGGCAAAATCGTGCCGCAGGTGCAGGCCCCCGGAATGATGCGGGTGATGTCCCGGGTGCGGTAGCGGATCAGGGGCGCCGCCTCCTTACACAGGGTGGTGACCACCATCTCGCCCCACTCGCCGTCGGGTACCGGCGTCAGGGTCTCCGGGTCCAGGATTTCCAGGATGTAGTAGTCGGCCCAGTAGTGGATGCAGTCGTGGTCCGGGCACTCGATCCCGGTCCCCGGCCCGTAGAGCTCCGTCATGCCGGGGATGTCGAAAAGTTCGACGCCCCCCAAAAGTTCCGAAATCTTGCGGCGCATGGACACCGAGGAGCGCTCGGAGCCGTAGATAACCTTCTTCAGGTTGATCTTGTCGGCCAGGCCCCGCTTGTTGACTTCTTCGGCCATCAACAGTCCCATGGAGGCGGTGCTGCACAGCACCGTGCTCTGCAGATCCACCAGGAACTCGCAGTGCATGTCGACGTTGCCCGGCCCCACGGGCACCGCCATGGCGCCCAGGGCTTCGACGCCGGCCTGAAACCCCGCCCCGGCGGTCCAGACCCCGTAGCCCACCGCGATCTGCACCCGGTCCAGGGGGGTTACCCCGGCCATCTCGTAGGCCCGGGCGAAAAAGTGGCGCCAGTCCGCCACGTCCTTGGCGGTGTAGCACAGGATTTTGCGTTTGCCGGTGGTGCCGCTACTGGCGTGGAGGCGCACGATCTGTTCGAAGGGCACCGACCTGAACGGGAAGGGGTAGCCGTCCCGGAGGTCCTCCCCGGTGGTCAGGGGGAGTTTCTGTAAGTCGGCCAGGTCGCGAATGTCTTCAGGGGACACCCCGGCTTCGTCCAGGCGGGTCCGGTAAAAGCTGGAGCCCTCAAAGGCGTGGCGCACCGTCCACTTGAGCCCCGCCAGTTGGTGGGCCTTGAGTTCGTCCTCGGTCTTGAAGGATGGCATAAAAGTTTGCTGGCTCAAATTCGGTTTCTCCAGTCTGATATTGGTCAATCCCGCCCCGCCCAAGCGCGACGCGGCCGGGTTGTGGTCGGAACCCGCACCCAGGAAGGCCCGGCGCAGTTCCGGGTCCACCAGGAGTGCGTCGCTCCGGCCCTGGCCCACGATCCGGCCGTTGGCCAAAAGATATGCCGACCGGGAGGCGGTGAGGGCCCGGGCAGCGTTTTGCTCCACCAGGAGTATGGTAACCCCACCCCGGGAGAGTTGCTTGATGATGTCGAAGATCTCGTCGGTAATCAGCGGCGCCAGCCCCAGGGACGGCTCATCCAGGAGCAACAGCCGGGGCTGGGCCATCAGGGCCCGGCCCATGGCCACCATCTGCTGCTCCCCGCCGGAGAGCGTGTTGCTCCGCTGGCCGGCCCGCTCTCGGAGTTTGGGGAACCGGGCATACACCGCCTCCAGGCGCCGGGCCAGTTCCGCCCGGCTGAGCCTCAAGGCCAGGGCCCCCAACTCCAGGTTCTCCTTGACCGTCAGGTCCCCGAACATCTCCCGGCCCTCGGGGCACAGGGCCACGCCTCTGGCCGCCATGGCCGCCGGCGTTGAGCCGGTGACCTCGACTCCGTCCAGCCAGATGCGGCCGCCCGACGGCGGCGCCAGCCCCATAACGGCCTTGAGCAGGCTGGTCTTGCCGGCCCCATTGGCCCCCACCAGGGCCACGGTCTCGCCCGGCGCCACCGCCAGATCGATGCCAAACAGGGCCTGGGCGGCGCCATAGTGCACCGTCAGGTTTTGGATGCGGAGTAAAGGCTCTTTTTTGTCAGCAATCATAACCGGTTCGCATTATATACCGTCTGCCGTCTCCTGTCGAGTCGAACTCCAACTGCGACTGGCGAGAAACACCAGGCCTGGATGCCTCCACCAGTTTCCCGGACGTGACCGGCGCAACTCAAGGGGGCAAATCTTCAGGTTAACGGCAACCTGGATTACGGGCTGCCATACTACAAGCTGTTTTACAACCGGTTCTGATTATCATCCTGAACCGGGTGAATGATTGCAAGTTTTCGGACAGGGATATTTTTCCGCGGGATCATCTAAACATTTTACCGGGAAAGAAAGTCTTATGATAGTTGGCAGTTTATTCGGCTTCAGGGAGTAAAATCCACTTTAAGCTTGATCTATCACGATAAATTCCTCTATAGTGAGGAAGAATAATCTGTAAAAGAGCCACGTAAGGTCCGGCGGGAATCTTTGCCGGCCTCGGCCGGGTGTGCGCCGCCGGGACTATGCGAACCGATTGGCCAGACCACCCGAAATCTCATTGAGGTGACTTGTGATCATGTATGTATCCCGCCGCAACTACGGCGTCTGCCTGCTGTCCCTGGCCCTGGCCCTGATCCTGGTGGGCGCCGGCTGGGCCCAAACCACTACCCCCACTGCACCTGCCCCTGCTAACCCCTACCGCCAGGCGGTAGCGCACCTGGAACAGGCGGACCAGGAATTAACCGCCGGAAATCTTTCCTCGGCCCTGTCCCTGGTGAAACAGTCCAATGCGATATTCACGAGCCTCCAAAAGGAAAGCGCCGCCAAACTGGCGGAGCGCGAGCTTTCCGGTCAAGAAAGCCAGCAGTTGGCCATCAACCAAAAACTGGCTACCGAGGCCCAGGCCAAGGCGGATGAGTTGCTAAAGACCGCTGCCGCCAAGAAGAAGGAAGCCGCAGAGCTGAGAGCCAAGGGACCGGCAGAGGCGGGCGACGCCGCCGAACGTGAGTCCAGAGACCAATATCTCCAGGTGCAAAATCTCTCCATCAAGTCGGCAATTTATGCCTTGCGCAATCAGCAGATAATCTTCCGGTTCCTGGCGCCTTGAGGCCGGTATCCGGACCGCCTCGGGCCACGCCTCCCCCGGGTCCGGGCTTCGAACTTGAGACGATAATTGCATCAAAAGCGATTTTTGAGTTGACAGCATGGCCTAAACTAGACCATCAATGATGGCATATTTTATGAGGAGGGAAGACATTATGATCCGAATTCTGTCAAGGGTTCTCGTGGCCGCGGCCATGGTAATGCTCGTGGCGGGCGGCGCCCAGGCTGCGGACCAGAAGCAACCCATTAAGATAGGGGCCATGTTCGCCCTGTCGGGGCCGGCGGCCCATATCGGCACCCCCACCAAGCTGGTGGCGGAGATGGCCGTGGCCGAGATCAATAAGGCCGGCGGCATCAACGGCAGCCCCCTGGAACTGATTATCGGCGACACCGAAAGCGACCCGGCCAAGGCCGCCACCATCGCCAAGAAATTCATCCACTCCGACAAGGTGGCGGCTATCATCGGGCCCACCACCACCGGCGCCGGGATGCAGGTCAAGAAGATTGTCGAGGAAGCCGGGGTCCCCACCTTTATGTGCGTCGGCGGCGACCCAGTGATCATGGGCGGGAAATTCGGCCCCTTCACCAATGTGTTCAAATCCCCCCAACGCTCCTCCGTGGCGGTGAAGGCGCTGTTCACCTACCTGAAGGAGAAGAAGATCACCAAGCTGGGGCTGCTCTACGCCTCGGATAGTTTCGGCAAAGACGGGGCCACGTGGCTGGAGAAAATGGCCCCGGATTACGGTATCACCTTTGTGGCCAAGGAGTCCTTCGGCCCCAAGGACACCGACATGACCGCCCAGCTCACCAAGATCAAGAACGCCAAGCCTCAGGGGATCATCTGTTGGACCATCGGGCCGGCCGGGGCCATCGTGTCCAAGAACAAAGCCCAACTGGGCCTCACACTGCCCCTGTTCCAATGCCACGGTCTGCCTGACCCCAAGTACATCGAACTGGCCGGCAAGGCCTCCGAAGGGGACCGCATGCCGTCTACGAAATTGATGGTGGCGAACCAGTTGCCGGATAACGATCCCCAGAAGAAGGTTATCCAGAACTTCATCAAGCTCTACACCGACGTCTACCATTACGATAAGCAGTTCCCCCTCAACACCCACTCGGGCTACGCCTGGGACGCCATCACCATCGTGGCCGACGCCATGCGTAAGGCGGGCACCGATCCCAAGGCCCTGCGGGCCGCCATCGAGGGGACCAAGGGCTACGTGGGGGTGTCCGGGATCTATACCCTGAGCCCCGAAGACCACAACGGCCTGGGCCCGGATTCTATGGTCATCATCGCGGTCAAGGACGGCAAGTTCGAGAAGGCGAAATAGAGCCGCCGGCTCAGCCTTAAACTTAACCACTCCGGGGCCCGTCGCGGCGGGCCCCGTTTTTTTTCATCGCCAGCCCCGTTTATCCCCACCTACGTTAAGGCCAATCCTGACTTAGACAAACGCCGGCGTTGCGCCTGTACCGGGCGACAAAAACCAACCATGGGATTCCAGACGCTAGTATTTGAATTTCCGATAAAAATACCGCTTCAGCAACTCCGCCGAGAGGATATACAGGAGCAGGATGAGACTCAGGACCAGGTAAAACTCGAGGGGCAGCACCTGGAATTCAAAGACTCTCCCGAGGGGCGAGGCCGGGAAGATCAGGGTGACCCCGATAATAACCAGGGACACGATCAGCAGGTACTTTCCAGGCCGGCTCTTGATGAACGGGCGCCGGGTCCGGATAACCAGGACGATCATTACCGCCGAGATCACCGACTCCTGGAACCAACCGGTCCGGAACAATTCCGGGGTGGCGCGTAGGATGAAGATCAGGGCGCCGAACGTGAGGTAATCAAAGACCGAACTCAGGATGCCAAAGAAAAACATAAACCGGCGGATAAACCCGATATCCCACCGGTGGGGCCGGTCCACCAGTTCCCGGTCCACACTGTCGGTGGCTATGGTCATTTCCGGAAAATCCGTCAGCAGGTTGGTCAGCAGAATTTGGGTGGGCAGCAGCGGCAGGAAGGGCAGCAGCAAAGAGGCGCCGGCCATGCTGAACATATTGCCGAAGTTGGCGCTGGTGGCCATGAAAACGTACTTGAGGGTGTTGGCGAAGGTCTTGCGGCCTTCCTGAACCCCCTGCACCAGGACGTTCAAATCCTGCTCCAGCAACACGATGTCGGCGGCTTCTTTGGCCACGTCCACGGCGCTGGCCACCGAGATGCCCACGTCCGCGGCATGCAGCGCCGAGGCGTCATTAATCCCGTCACCCATATAACCCACCACGTGGCCGGCTTTTTTCAGGGCCAGGATGATCCGCTCCTTCTGGTTGGGCTCCACTTCCGCAAAGATGTCGGCTTCCTGGGCCCGTTGCATGAGGGCTTCGGGGCTCATCAGCCGCATTTCCTGGCCGGTGAGGATGACCGTGTTGGCCATCCCCACCTGGCGAGCAATGGTGGCCGCGATCAAATGGTTGTCCCCGGTAATTATCTTCAGGGAGACCCCCAGGTCGGATAGCCGGTTGATGGTTTCAAGGATTCCTGGTTTGGGGGGATCCTGGACGATCAGGAATCCCAGTAAGGTCATGGCAGTTTCATGATCTTTGGTGATGTCCGAGACCGATCCCACGTCCCGATAGGCTACGGCCAGGGTCCGGCTGCCTTGCTCGCTGGCCGTCTTCACCAGTTCGGTGACCTCGGCTGCAATATCCTTCAAGCCGATAATGGCGCCATCGGCAGTTTCCGCCGCCGTGCAGACAGACAGCACATTGGGAACCGCCCCCTTGGTAATCATCACCCGGCGTCCCTCGTGGCCTACCAGAATAGTCAGGCGTTTGCGAATAAAGTCATACGGCACTTCATCCAGTTTCTCGTAGCCGGTGATGTCGCAGGCGGCCTGGGTGCGGATAGCCAGATCGATGGGGTTGGTAAAGCCGGTCTCGAATATGGCGTTGAGGTAAGCGTACAACGCTACTTTTTTGCTGTCACGGCCCTCCGCGCCGACCATGGATTGAAGGTGCACCGTGCCTTCGGTGATGGTGCCGGTCTTGTCGGAGCACAGGACATTCATGCTGCCGAAATTTTCGATGGAGGCCAACTTGCGGACGATGACCTTGGCCGCGGCCATGCGTTTGGCCCCGGTGGCCAGATTGACGCTGATAATGGCCGGCAAAAGCTGGGGGGTCAGGCCCACGGCCAGGGCCATGGCGAACAGGAAGGAGTCCAGGATCGGGCGTTTTAGGAGGATATTACCCACGAAGATGATGGTCACCATAACAAACGTCACTTGCATCAGCAGGAAGCCGAAGCGCCGCACGCCGCGTTCAAATTCGTTCATGGGCGGCCGCAGTACCAGCCGTTCGGAGACCTGGCCGAATTCGGTTTGGGTGCCGGTGGCCACGACCAGGGCCTGGCCGCTGCCGCTGACCACGTGGGTGCCCATAAACAGGGTATTGATCCTCTGGTTGAGAGGAGTATCCGCCGGCAGCACAGTTACCGACTTTTCCGCCGGATAGGTCTCGCCGGTTAGGGCCGCTTCATCCACGAAGAGGTCATTGGAGCTCAGGAGGAGGCAATCTCCCGGGATAACATCCCCGGCGGCCAGGATGACAATATCTCCGGGGACTAGGCGCTCCACCGGGATTTCGCCCTGCTTGCCATCGCGCCAAACCGCGGCCTTGATTTGCACCACCGCCAGGAGCTTCGCCAGGGCGTTGGCCGCGCCCCGTTCCTGCCAGAACCCCAGCAGGCTGCTGATCACCACAATAAAACAGATAATAATGGCATCGGCTTTGCCGGCCAGGAAATAGGACAGGATCGCAGCACCCAGCAAAATGATGATAATCGGGCTCTTGAACTGGGCCAGCAGCAGGGTGATGGCATCGGTCTTGCGTTTCGATTTAAGCAGATTGGGGCCGTAGAGCGCCAGGCGCCGTCGGGCCGCAGCGCTGGTCAAGCCAGCTGGCGTGGTATTCAAGCGGTTAAGGAGTTCCGGAGCGGGAATACTCCAAAATTCTGCGGCGACCGGTTCCAGGAGATTTTCCTGTTTAAGAGTAATGGTAGGCATATCGATGGTTGACCGGGGGCAAGCCGGAAAATATCAGGAGGTGGCGGCCCGTGGGCCTGGAAGGATATCCAGACAGGGGTGCCCGGAGCGATGAGGGTTGGTGGCCAATGGTGACCATGAGCTGGATGATCTCTCGCCGTAAAATCTGCGCCGGAAGAAATATCTGGGGCTTGCGCCCTGGATGATAAATATTATCTTAAATCAGGGTGATTTAATATAATCATATCATTACTGCGCTCCTTTCTTTTCTTTCCCCACCACATCCGGAGGTGGATCATGCAAAGCTATATGATTAATTTTCACTAGTCAGGCTGATACTTTCCCGCATCCCCGGCACAACTTTTTCCGGAATGAACCTGGGAGTGAAGGCGTAGGGTCCTCTTTTCACGGTTATTCACCTGAGCAGGAAGGGGTAAACCATGAGCTTATCAAGCAAGATGTTGCCGCAATCGTCTCGGGGGGCCGGCGCCCGGCACCTGGTGCATTGGTTGATCTTGGGGGTGGTGCTGGCTCTGTTGGCGGCAGCGGGAATGGCCGCGGCCCAGGAGCAGCCCAAGTCCAGCGCCAAAGACGGGTTCAACCCCAAGCAACACTTCACCATCGTCAAGATCGAACCGGACGCCGGGGCCGAGGAGGTC
>JAUSOZ010000308.1 GCA_030655955.1 Deltaproteobacteria bacterium | reverse complement strand
TACCTGGCAGGGCGACAGCGAGAAAGTAAACTGCCCAGGCCAGATCGTCACCTGAGGCTTGAAACGGTCACCGGGGGCAGGGCAGGGGAAGGCTCCCGCTGCCTACCCCCGGCTGACTAATGATGGTGTTCGTCGGGCTTTTTCTCCGGCTCCATGGTAGAGGCATAGAAGCAGAGGCCGCAGGCAGCCAGAATGGCGACCACGGCCACCGGGGCGCTATGCCCCCAAATGGCAACCCCTATGCAGGCAAAGACCAGGAGAACCAGGTAAGCCTGTTTTTTCCGATAAGCTTGACTCTGTTCCGCCATGACTAACCTCCTGAAAATATGGCAAAAAATCAGCCGTTTAGTCAATTCAATTCAGTAAAATGGTGCGCAGTGCGCACCCTACATTAACTCCAGTAATTACGCTCCACTTCGTGCCGCAAACTCAATGGCGTGTTGGATCCGCCGCAAGGCTTCCTCCCGGCCCAGGATATGAATGATTTCATAGAGGCCGGGACTGGCGGTCTTGCCCGTCAAGGCCACCCGCACCGGCTGGGCCAGGTTGGTCATCTTCTGCCCGGTGGTTTCGGCCAGGTCGCTGAACAACCGACTCAAGGCCTCCTCCGAGGGGTCGGGCAATTGGGCCAGGCGCGCCGCAATCTCCTGGAGAATCGGAACGGCGGTGGGGCTGAGAAACTTTTTGGCCGCCTTCTCCTCGTAGGGCCGGGGGTCCAGGAAATAAAAGCGGGCCGCCGCGGCCATCTCCACCAGGGTTTTGCTCCGGGCGCTCAAGGTGGGCACCACCTGCGCCAGATAATCCTGGTCCGGCTCGGTGATCCCCTGGGCGGCCAGAAAGGGGGTCAGTTCCCTGGCCAAATAGGGCGCCGGCATCTCCTTGAGATAGTGGCTGTTGAGCCACAAGAGCTTTTCCTCGTCAAAGATCCCCGGGGATTTGGTCACATGATCCAGGGTGAAAAACTCGACGAGCTCTTGCCGGGAAAAAATCTCCTGGTCGCCGTGGGACCAGCCCAGCCGGGCCAGATAGTTGAGCAGGGCCTGGGACAGAAAGCCTTGCTCCCGGTAGGCCAAAGCGGGCAAGGCGCCGTGGCGCTTGGAGAGCTTGGCCCGGTCTTTGCCCAACATCAGGGGCATGTGGGCGAACAGAGGCGGCGTGACGTTAAGGGCCTCATAAATCAGGAGCTGCCGGGGGGTATTGGGGATGTGGTCTTCGCCCCGGATGACATGGGTGACCGCCATGGTGATGTCATCCACCACTACCGCAAAATTATAGGTAGGAATGCCGTCGGCCCGCTGGAGCACCAGGTCGTCGAGTTCCTGGTTGTCGAAGGCGATGGGGCCTTTAATCTGGTCATCCCAGTGGGTGACGCCGGTGGGGCGGGTCTTGAAGCGCACGGCGGTATCCGGCCCGGCCGGCAGGTTAAGCTCCCGACAGCGGCCGTCGTATTTGGGTTTCTCACCCCGGGCTATAATGGCCTGGCGGGCCTTGGCATCCATGGGCGGGCAGTTGCAGTAATAAGCCGCGCCGCTGGCCAACAAGCGGTTGATGTAGTCCTGATAGAGGGGCAGCCGTTCCATCTGGCGATAGGGGCCTTCCTCCCAGTCCAGGCCCAGCCAAGTCATAGCCTCCAGGATCTCGGTGACGAACTTCTCCTGGGACCGCTCCCGGTCGGTGTCCTCGATCCGGAGAATGAAGGTCCCTTGATAATGCCGGGCAATGAGCCAGTTGAACAGCGCCGTGTGGGCGCCGCCCAGGTGGAGGGCGCCGGTAGGGCTGGGGGAAAAGCGGGTGCGCACTTCTGACATGTTAGCTTCCTTTAAGGCTATCAGTTTTTTTACCATAATTTTGCGGCCATGGCCAGGGAATTTCCCCGGCTGCAACAGGGGTGGAGCCGTTACCGGGTAACCCTTGGGCTCTCCCCGGTAATCCTCTGACTCCCGGCAACCCGGCGCCCGGAGAAATCGAATTGCCCCTCAAGGCAAAAACTGTTACAAGGGATGACGTTAGCCAAAGAGGTTGTCGAATCGCACCCTTATACGATAAACTATTATTCTGATCTGAAAAGTCTTCCGTAGGGTGCGTTTTACGCACCATGAGCTTATGCTGGCGGCGGGCGCAGAGGCCCGCCCCACCAACTAATGTATTACCGCAATCCTGTAGCCGCCGGGACGCCAAAACGGAAATGCTGATGCCCAAAAAGCCACAACCATTGAGGCCCAAGAATCACGATTGGTCCCGCTTTCTGATCGAGAACACCCCGGGGGCGGTGATTACTGCGGATCAGGAGGGGCGGATCACCGAATTCAACCCCGCGGCCGAGAGATTGACCGGCTTTAGCCGGGGGGAGGCCATGGGCCGTCCGGCTGAGGAAGTGGTCCACCTGCGGAGAGTTGATCTGAGCCCCTGGAATCTGGAGTTGCAGGGGCAGCAAGAGGTAACGGAGGAACTCTCCCTGCGCAACCGTTCGGGCCAGGAGGTGCCGGTGATGATCAGTGCCTTCGCCCTCCGGGACCATCGCGGGGTTCCCCAGGGCGGGGCCATCATCCTGCGGGACCTGACCCCGGTAAAGCGTCTGGAGAACGAGCGCCGCCACCTGGTCAACATGTTCGCCCATGACTTGAAAACCCCGGTGGTAGCCACCGCCGGGCTGATCCGGCGCCTCATCCACGGGAAGCTGGGTCCGGTTCCCGCCCCGCAAATGGCCTACCTCCAGACGGTTGGCAGCGAGTTGGAACGTCTGGAAAAGCTCATCACCCGGTTTCTGGAGTTCGCCCGTCTGGATCTGCGGATTATGACCCCCCAGCTCGAGGTCCTGAACGTCCTGGAAGAGTGCCGGCAAGTCTTGAATCTGCTGCAGCCGCTGGCGGAAGCCAAAGAGATTACCTTGGAGACCGATTTTGCCCCGGAGGTGCCCGCCCTCAGAGCCGATCCGCTCCTGTTTCAGCGGGTGTTGCAAAACCTGCTGGAGAATGCCATCAAGTTTAGCCCCCGCCGCAGTAAGGTCAGGCTGGAGGTCCGGGTGGAAGACCCGGCCGTCCGGTTTGCCGTTTACGACCAGGGGCCGGGGATCGCCGCCGATGATCTGGCCCATATCTTTGAAATCTTCTTCCGGGGGCAGCGGGAGGGGGATACCCAGGGCTTCGGCCTGGGGCTGGCCACGGTCAAGCGGATCATTGACGCCCATGGCGGCCGCATCTGGGTGGACACGGCCCCCGGCCGCGGCTGCACCTTTTTCTTTACGTTTCCCCTGGAAACCGAAGTTCCTGAGGATGCTACCCGCCGCTAAAATGCTGAGACCGGGGGGCGCTGGTTTCGCCCGCACCTGCAAATTTCCCGCCTGGTTTCCGGTCCCCGGACTGGTTCAATTGAAGCTGAATCGTTGTTCAGAGAAGAGCCTCAAACACGTCTGGACCACTGTGGGGTCGTAGAGCACTCCCTGATGCCGGGTAATTTCCGCCATGGCCTGGTCTATACCCAGGGCCGGGCGATACGGGCGGTGCGACGAGATGGCTTCCACTACATCCGCCACGGCCAAAATTTTGGCCTCGGGGATAATATCATGGCCCGCAAGCCCGTGCGGATAACCCGAGCCGTCGAGCCGCTCATGGTGCTGCAACACCGCCAGGGCTACCGGCCAGGGAAAATCTATGTCTTTTAAGATGTCGTATCCCGCCTGGGGATGCACCTTGATCAGGTTAAATTCATAACTGCTCAAGCGGCTCGGTTTGCTGAGAATTTCCCCCGGTACGGCGATCTTCCCCAGATCATGGAGAAATCCCATGACGCGTATGCCCTCGATATAATCGGGTGATTCCCCCAACTCCTGGGCCAGGGCGCAGGCAAGTTGGACGACCCGCCTTTGATGGCTGGCCGTATACGGGTCTTTCGATTCCAAGGTATTGGACAGGGCCTTGACCGTCCCCTTCAAGGCCTTCTTTAAGTTTTTGAGACTTTCCTCCACGGTTTGTTCGGCTTCCACGCGGTAGGTGATATCCCGGATATACTTGATAACCCCCTTCATTTTCCCCGTGCTTTTATTTAACCAAGGGAACGCATGCACATCTACCCAGCCCACGCTCCGGCCATCGTCGCCTTTGAGCGGTAGGGTTTCGAAATGCGGTTCACCGGTGAGCATGGTGCGATAGGCGGGACATGGCTGACAGGGTTCGGACCTGCCATGCTGGGCCTCATAGCACTTTTCTCCCACCAGAGGCAGCGCATGTTGGTACCACTTCTCCATGGTGGGGTTGACCTGCACAACAGTGAAGTTTAAGTCGATGACGCTGATTCCATCAAGAATACTCCCAAAAATGCTGGAGAGAAATCTTTCCCCTTCTTGCAAGGCTTCTTCGGTTTGTTTCTGTGAGGTAATATCGAAGAATATGCCGCTCACATATTGAACCTTACCACTCTTATCGCAAACTATCTGACTTCTTTCTTGAATCCACAGAAAATTATTGTTCCGGTCTCTAATCCTATATTCTCTCACATATGATTTGTCGGTCTTTAATCCCTGTACAAATGCCTGTTTTACTGCTTCAATGTCTTCTTCAAAAACTAATTCGGTCCATTTACGCTGCCTGGATTCGAAATCCTGTCTGGGGTATCCGGTCAGCGCTTCGATTTTTTGATCAAAGAAATCAACGGATCCATCGACATAACCTTTAAATACCACGGCCGGAATATTGTTTAAAAGTAACTTAAAATCATGGTCGTTTTCCAAGAGCACCTCTATAGTCGGCTGGCAATCCGGGTTTGCTATTCTAAGACCTTCCGCTAAGGTGGCGGCTTTTGCCCCATTTCCCGGCGGTCGTGTCGGTTGGTAAGAACTAAGATAGATCTGACGTATTTTATTGAGCACCTGGCTACCTCCACTCTGATTTGTTGCCCGGGTCCCGCCCAAAGCCGTAACTCCCGGTCCAGCGGTTTTACCCCTAAAAACCCTTACAGATTAAAGGACGGGATGCCGATTCACAATAGGAGAATTTCCTAGTATTGGCGGGCTAAATCCCTGGTTTCGCATTCACCACAGGATGTGGTGGGTTTAGTGAGTAGCGTCTTGAAGATACCCGCGCCCAGGGTAAGTGAGGAAACGAAACGTTTGGTCCCGGAGTCCGGCCTGGGGGGCGCAGGTCCGGTTACCGCCTCATGGACGGCTGATCCGTGCCGCCAAGGCCTGGATAGCCGCCATATAAACCGTGAAGCCCTGGAGGAGGATGTCGTTGTGGTTGGCGTGGGGGATTTTGAGCAGGGTCTTGTCCGCCGCGGCCGAGGCGTCGTACAGGGCCTGGCCGTCGCTGGCGGGAATGATGTGGTCGTCCTCGGCGTGGATGATCAGGGTAGGCCCGGGATAGGCCCGGATCTTGTCGACGTTGCGGAAACCGGCCATTTCCTTAAACCCGATGGCGCTCAGGTTGACGCCCAGGAGCTGTAACAGGGGGCCGGCATAGGCAAAGCCGCTCTCCACGATGAGAGCCGCGATGTGCTCGGGGTAGGAGGCCGCCAGTTCCAGGGCCGAGGCGCTGCCCAGGGACCGGCCCATGACCATCAGGGGGCCCCGGAAGCCCATCTCCGGCAGCCATTGCCGGGCGAAGGCCAGGATGGCGTGGCAGTCCCGCATCATGGCGCTCACCGTCGGGGCGCCGCTGGACCGGCCATAACCCCGGTAATCCACCGGTAAAAAGTTGACGCCCTGGCGCCGGTAGAAGGGGGCCAGTTCGTCATAATCAGCCACGATCTCGCCGTTGCCGTGGAAAAAGAGGATGGTGGGGGCGGACGCAGCAGCCGGATGAAACCGTGCCCCCACCGCGGTGTGGTCATCCACCGGGACCAGGAGGTCCCGGGCCGGGGGGTGGGCCCCGGCAGGGCTTAATTCGGGACGGGGGTGGAACAACCGCAGCAGCACCTCAGGCACGTCCAGGCGGGCATAATCAAGGGTGTTCAGGTCCATTATCGGTACGGCTCTCCTTCCGGCGGGTAAATTACGCTGATGACTTTCATTATATGGCCAAATCTTTCTAGTGGGGGCGGATGCGGCTGCTGACGCAGGCCCGGCAGGTTCCCGAGCGGAAACGGGTGGCATCGGACAGGGAAAACACCCCTACGATGTTGCGGGGAGACTCCCGGTACACAAAGAGGCGGGAAACATCGGCAAAGATCATCCGGCGCAGGGCGTTGACCAGGATGTCGTTGTAATCACAGGCCTCCACCCTTCTGGTCATCACGGTATGGGCCGGGGCCTCGGGAGGAGTTTGGTGCTGATACGCCAGGATGAGGTCGGTCTTGGAGATCACCCCCGCCGGCGCCCCATCCTCCCCGGTGATCAGGAGGGCGCCGAATTTATGGGCCGCCAGCCCTTCCATCACCTGGAGCAGACTGTCGTTGACCCCCAGGGCAAAGACCCCGGGGGTCATCACTTCTTTGAGAAGCACCCGGTCGGCCAAAAGGTCCTCCGAGTCCCCGGTATCCCGGCGCAGATTTTTGTCGCACTGATGGCAATAGCGGTAGAGCAAACCCACGATGTCCGGATAGGCGAGGACGCCCACCACCGGCGCCGCGGCCTCCTCCCGGACATAGAGCCGGTGGATTTTGTGGGTTCGCATACTATCCAGGGCTGTGTCCAAAGAGTCGTCCAGGTGGCAAAACAGGGGTGGTCCCACCATGATGGAGGCCGCCGGGGTCGAAAGGGGGAGTCCGGCATAATAGGCCCCCATGAGATCGGTTTTGGTGACCACCCCCACCGCAGCCTGGTCGGCGCCGGTAATCAGGATGGCGTTCACCTTGTACTTGACGGCATAACGGATGGCCTCCTCCAGGGTGGCCTCGGCCGTGAGGTTAATGATCAACCGCCGCATGGCCTCTTTGACCGTCAAATCCTTCATGATGTTCTGGCGACTACTGACCCGCATGACCTTTCCTCAAGGCGGAGGCCGCCTGGCTCACGCCGAACCTCTTTCCAGGAGATGCTGGAAGACCCGGGACAGATACACCATGCCCACCATTTTCCCCTCTTCCAGGACCGGCAGGCGGCGCACATGTTTTTTGATCATAATGTCGATGATCCGGAGCAGGTGCATGTCCGGGGTGATGGTGGTGAGGTCGGTGGTCATGATATCCGAAACCAGCATGGATCTGGCCCGGCGCAAGGCCTCATCGAGGATGCCTTCGACCTCCACGTCCTTGATCTCGCCCCAGATGTGAATATGTTTGGGCCGGATGAGCAGCAGGATGTCATACATCGACAGCATGCCCAGCAATTGCCCCGCCGCATCGGTGACCACCATGCCGAAGACGATCTGTCGGTGCACCTCCCCGGCTTTCTGAAAGACCTGGAAGGCCTCCCCGATGGTCATCCGGGGCGACAGGGTGGAGTAGCGGGTATCCATTACCTCACGCGCGGTTATATCCATAGGAATCCCTGGTGGGTGGGGACCTGGTCAACGTGCCGGGGTGGGCTGGAGCTAAGCCCGTGGTTCCGGCATCTTTGGCCCCCACTGGCCCCATTTTACCACAGAAAGGTGATTTTCCCACCACTGCCGCCGGTCAACCCTATGGGGTTTGTTGCCGGGGCCCTGGCAAGATTATTCCAGTAAGAGTTGCACTAAGGTCTGGAGCCGTTAAACCAGGGGAGTTTATCCGGAGGAGGGGTGGGAGCCGGTAACTTGCGGGAGTATTTCCGTAATTTTTCCGGTTCAATAGTTGTTGGGTAGCCAGGTCGAGGCGTCGATGATCTTGTGTGGACTGGCTTGATACTTGCGAGGCACAGAGCCGGAGAGCGTTACCGGGCCGAAATTTACCACTTCTGCAGCGGGAATCTGCCGGCGGGCCATGGTCGGAGAGGACCAGTCGGTGACCCCTTTGCCATTGCTCAACTGGACCAGCAAGCCGTAAGGGTTCACGAGTTTATCTCTATCGAGGCTACCGTCGGCATAAACCTGCAGGTGCAGGTGCGCCCCATCCCACTTGATGCCGGTGTGGCCTACATAGGCGATGAGTTCGCCTTTTTGAACGGTTTTACCCTCCACGATGCCCGGGGCGTATCCCTGCAAGTGCATAAAGCCGTAAACCCTGCTGTCTTGACCGCGCAGGAAAAGGCTAATGCCGGCGCTGGGCCAAGTCGCCAAGGTATGGATCACCCCTGAGGTGATGGCAAAAACCGGGGTCCCGTCACAGGCGACAATATCCACGGCGTGATGAAACCTGCCCCCGCTGCGCCAATCCCCCCAGGTATCTCTGAATGAATAGGGCGGGGCCACCGGGAAGCAATAGCTCAGTGGGTTCGAATCTCCTAATAAATCGGGCCCCGGTGGGACTGCCGGGGCATAGGTAAGGAAATTCTTGCACACATTCCGGACCAAGGCCTGAATCTCCTGGACCGGGGGGAGATTCTGCTGGAGGTCTGGCCGCTGGGAACCGGGATGATACGCGGCTAACGCCAGGGGAGCCCGGTAACCGGTTTTGCCCCACAACCAACCCAGGTATCGGGGGGCCGTCCCCATATTTCCTGGGGAATCAGAGGCATTGCCGACCTGCACATCGTGAGTCTTTTTTAGCCTTAATTGGCTCAGAGCGGGGACGCCTTTGGCCGAGGCCGCTTTAACATTGGGCTTGGAGTCCATCCGGCTTACCGCTTTGATTACCCCGGGCCGCAGATCATGGGGCTGGTCCGTCTTGGAGATGGAACCCTTGGCCCCTGGGAACGTGGGCCTGGCCTGGGAATTGTAGGGAAGCCACCGCAGTGAGGGGGTATGCCTGTCAGCCTGGTTAGCTTGGGGTTGTATCCGGTTGCTGATATAGTAGACCCCGCCTCTTTTGACGATCACCAGGCTCGGTTTAGCCGGTGCCGGAGTATGACCCAGCAGCAGAACCCCGGCGATTATAAGCCAGACTCCCCTGGACAACAGTGATGCCCTCTGGTGGTGAGATTTCTGCAAGAAAGAACATTCCTCGACGATAGGCGGAAAACTGCGCGGGACTTATCCTCATTACCTGTAACAAATATTTCCCTTCGGGTCAAGGTAAATTCGAATGGGGGATAATGTGCCGAAGGTTCGGCCCCAAAAGATGCGATCAGCCGAAGGTAACAGCATCCCGGGGTATCGCCAAGATCACCCAAATCGGCCCGAGTTGTATAGGTCACGATCAACTTGCCGAACTTGACAGCCATAACTCAAAAAAAAGAGGTAGGGTGGGTATAGCCCACTCCTACCCCTGGTTAAATTCGTATCGTGGTCGTCGGCTATCAGCTGGCGGGCGCGGACTGAGGTCCGGCTGCAAGCCCTGTACAGCGAAAACCGTTTATTTTACGGCCACGTATTTGCCACCTTTGACTTCTACGATATACACCCCGGCATGGCCGGCGCGCACCACATCATGGTCTTTGTTAAAAGAAAGCTTGCCGGTGACACCATCGAAGTCTTTCACAGTATCCAGGTATTTTTTAATGCCATCCGCGGTGGGGCCGTTTTTCTTTATACCTTCAAGGATCATGGAGGCGGCGTCATAGGAGAGGGCCGCGAACATGATGTTATAGGGGTCCTTGTTCTTCTTTACCAGCTCTTCGTAATTCTTCTTGAAGGCCTTGTTCTTGGGAGTGTCGTAATCTGCGTCATACTCAACCCCAATGACGTGACCTTCCCCCCCCGGACCGGCGAGTTGGATATAGACCGGGTCCATGTCGCCGTATACCCCCAGAATTTTCTGCTTCATGCCCAACTGCCGGGCCTGGGCCGCGGCGGGGGCGGTTTCCGGGGTGTAGCCGGGGATGAACAGAAAATCGGGGTTGGTCCCCTTAATCTTGGTGAGCTGAGCTTTGAAATCACGGGAGCCCCGCATGAAGGATTCCGTGGCCACCACCTTGACGCCGTTTTTTTCGAAGAACTTGGTAAAGAGACCGGCGCAACCTTTGCCGTAGGGCTCATTGGAGAACAGAATGGCCACGGTCTTAGGCTTCCAGTTTTTAACCACGTAATCGGTTAACACCTGGGCCTGGGTGTCGATGCGGGAGCAGCCCCGGTAAATGTAATCACCATAGCCGCTAAGCTTGGGGGTGGTGGCGGTGGGGCTGATCATTACTACCTTGGCATCATTGGCAATCTTGCCCGACGCCATGGTGTCCCCGGAAGTCATGGGACCGACCATGGCCACCACCTTGTTGACGTTGATGAGTTTCTGGACCGCGTTAACCGCCGAGGCGGGAGAGTCTTTCTCATCTTCCCCGATGAGTTCAACCTTACGGCCGTTGATGCCGCCGGCTTTATTCACCTCTGCCACCGCCATCTCTACGCCCCGGGCACAGGGGATGCCGTGTTCGGCGCCGATGGACAACCGCATAACCGAACCGATCTTAATGGGGTCGGCCCCGTAGGCCAGACCGGCAGTTAGTAACGACAGAGCCATACCGAATACCAAAACCTTGCGAATCATCGTCATCTTTCATCCTCCTTATCTTGATTTTTTTCTTATAGGCTATTTCCGGCCGAAAGAAAATTAAAATATGCGCTCAGCCTCATGCGCAATTATTCCGGGTCATGAATCCGGCCTCAAACAGTGAGCTGGGCCAAAGGGCCGGGTCAAAAAACCGCCCCCATGCGCATGGTTTCATAGGAAGTTGCAGCCAAAAAACTATGAATATTCATGTCATTCTGAACGGAGCGCAGCGGAGGGAAGAATCTCGGCGGCAAAAAAGAGAGATTCTTCGCCGCGCTCAGAATGACAAAACAAGTCTTTTGATTGCTCATGGGTTTCAGGCATTGCCTCCGATGCCCAGCTCCTTCAAGGTGATGCGGGCGTTGATGCCCAGATTTTCCTGGAGATGACGCCGGGCCCGGCGGCACAGGCATTCCAACGCCTTGATTTCGTCCGAGAAAAACCCCTCCTCCACCGTCAGTTCGAGGTCGAGGATTTCCAGACCCTCCTCCGAGACCACCCGGTGACTGAATTTTGGCGGGTGTCCGCCTAAGGCCTCCCGGATCAGGGCGCCCACCTGGTCCGGGTGGACCTTGATGCCTCCCACGGAGAAGATGGGATCCGTGCGCCCGGTGATTTCCCCCAGGCGCGCCAGGGTGCGGCCGCAGGCACAAGGTTCTTGTAAGAGCGAGGTCCGGTCGCCGCTCCGGAAACGGACCAGGGGGAAGGCCACGGTGCTCAGCGTGGTGATGACCAGTTCGCCGGGGGCGCCGGGGTCCACCGGGTTCCCGGTTTCAGGGTCAATGATCTCCGGATAGAAATGGTCTTCGGAAAAATGGAGCCCGCCGTCAGCGCCGCAGCTGAAGGCCAACCCCGGCCCCATGACCTCGGTGATGCCGTAGGCCGTGGCGCACTTAACCTGGAACCCCGCCTCGATCTCCTGGCGCACCGCGCCGGGGAGCGGCGAGGCCACCAGCAGGGCGCACTTGAGGCTCAATTCGGCCGGAGACAGGTTCATGCGGGCCATCACCGTCAGGAGGTGCCGGGCGACGGAAGGCGTGGTCACCAACACCGAGGTCTTGTAATCCCGCATCACCATGAGTTCTTTGGCGAAGTTCAGCGTAGCCGGCGGGATCACCGAGGCCCCCAGGTATTCGGCCCCGGCCTGGAGGTCCCGGCGCCAGTTGGCCAACCCCGGCGGCAGGATTATCTGTAAGATGTCTTCCCGGGTGACTCCCGCGGCCACGTACAGGCGGGCCAGGAGCTCCTGCCAGAGTTTCAAGTCCGGGGCGGCATAGCCCACCACCAGGGGCCGCTCTGTGGTGCCGGGGGAGGACAGGATGCGGACGATGTCCCGGAGCGGCACCGCGAACAGGCCGTACGGGTAGTTTTCCGACAGGTCGGCCCGGGTGGTGCAGGGCAGCCGGGCCAGATCATTAAGGCTCCGAATGTCATCCAGGTTCAGCCCCAGCTGGTCGAACTGGCGGCGGTAGAACTTCACCTGACGGTAAGCCCGGGTGAGGGTGCTCTGGAGGCGCTCCAACTGCAGCAGTTCCAGTTCCCCCCGGTCCATGGCCTCAATTTCCGGTTGGCGCATGTCTCCTCCAGTAGTCAGTAGCCAGTAGTCAGTAGTCAGTTGGCAGTTGTCAGTTGGCTCGCGGCAACTGTTACCTCTTTGTCGAAGCTATGAGGCCATTTAAGGTCCTTCCTACTTCATTTGCCATTTCCAACAGTCTATCAGCCTCAATTTCGCTAATAAAATCGAGGTTCCTGGCTATTAAAATCTGGGTTTCCAACTCTGATAATGATCCTCGGGCATTTCCTAAAAATAATCGAAATTCTCCCTGCGATAGTCGTCCTTGTCCTTCGGCAATATTACTTGGAATTGAAACTGCTGCCCTACGAAGTTGGCTCGTGAGTCCAAAAAGCTCATCCTTAGGCAACTGCATAGTTATGCGGTAAATCTCTGTGACCAGAGTCATTGCTTTCTGCCAAACAATCAAGTCTGTATAATTTTTGGTCATGTTTTCTCAACCTCTATCAACTCAAAACTCAAAACTCAAAACTGACTACTGACCACTGACTACTTACCTGCCCTCGGTGAACTCCTTGTAGTCCCGGCCCAGGTAGGCCCGGGTCACCTGGCGGTCCTGGAGCAGGTCGGCCGCTGCCCCGCTCAAGATGATGCGGCCGGTTTCCAGGACGTAGGCCCGGTCGGCCACCTTGAGCGCCACCCGGGCGTTCTGCTCCACCAGGAGGATGGTCACCCCTTCGGCCCGCAGCTGGCTCAGACGGGCCAGGATATCCTCCACCACGATGGGGGCCAGACCCAGGGACGGCTCATCTAAAAGCAACAAGCGGGGGCGGGCCATGAGGGCCCGGCCGATGGCCAGCATCTGCTGCTCGCCGCCGCTCATGGTGCCGGCCTGCTGGGCCAGGCGGTCTTTGAGCCGGGGAAAGAGCTGAAAGACCCGCTCCAGGTCAGCATTGATGGCGGCCTTGGACTCTTTGCGGTAGCGGCGGTAGGCCCCCAGCTCCAGGTTCTCGGCCACGGTCATGGGCGCGAAGAGCTGGCGGCCTTCGGGCACCTGGGAGAGCCCCAGCCCCACGATCACCTCCGGGGCCAGGCCCATGAGGGATTGCCCGGCGAAGGCCAGGTCGCCGTCTTTGCGCACCAAGCCGCAGATAGCGTTGAGCAGGGTGGTCTTGCCGGCGCTGTTGGCCCCGATCAACGTGACGATCTCGCCCTCCCGGACGTGCATGGTCACGCCGCTCAAAGCCCGGACGGAGCCGTAATAGGCGGATAGGTTTTTGATCTTGAGCATGTCAGCAATTAGCCGTTAGCAGTTATATAAGGTGGAAACCGACCATCATAATTCTAAAAGCCGCCGGGCAGTGCCCGCTCTACATGATTTGTTACCGGTGGAACAGGCTTTCCAGCCGGCTCTGCATAGGCGGGACGCCTGTACCTCCAGGTCTTTTTCTCACCTAAAACCCAAAACCCGCTTCTTCACCCCTGCCAATCCGTCCCCAAATACGCCGCAATCACCTCCGGGTTCTTCTGAATGGCCCTGGGCGGGCCGTCGGCGATGAGCTTGCCGTAGTTGAGCACCGCAATCTCGTCGGCCACCTCCATGGTGAGGCCCATGTCGTGTTCCACCAGGAGGATGGTGATGCCCTGCCGGCGCAATTCCAGGATCAGGTCCTGGAGCCGTTCGGTCTCCACCGCGTCCAGTCCCGAGGCCGGCTCATCCAGGAGGAGGAGCGTCGGGGCCGAGGCCAGGGCCCGGGCGATTTCCAGCATGCGTTTGAGTCCCAGCGGGAGCACCGCCGCGGGTTGGCCGGCCCGGTCTGCCAGCCCGACGAACTCCAGGGCCTCCAGGGCTTTTTGCCGGATCACCTTTTCTTCCGTACGGGTCCAGGGCAACTGCAAGGCCCCGGCTATCAGACCCGAACTGCTCAGGCGGTGGCGTCCCACCATGACGTTTTCCAGGACCGTCATGTGGTCGAAGAGCTGCACCAGTTGAAAGGTGCGGGCGATCCCCTGCCGGGCGATACGGTGGGCCGGGCGTCCCTGGATGGCCACGCCGCCAAAGAGGATGCGGCCCGCCTGGGGGGCGAGAAAACCCGTCACCAGGTTGAACAGGGTGGTCTTGCCGGCGCCGTTGGGGCCGATGACCGCCTTGACGGTGCCTGGCGCTACCCCAAAGCTCACCTGCTCCACGGCCTGGAGGCCGCCGAAGGCCAGGCTGACACCGTGCAGTTCCAAGAGCCGCGCCTCAGACAGGGAAAGACCCTCCTTGCCGCTTGTAGCGCCGGTTTTCGTAGAGGTCCAGGATGCCCCGGACCAGGCCCCGGGGCAGGAAGATCATCACCGCCATGAGGATGGCCCCGAAGATGACCATTTCGAAATCGTGAAACACCGTGAGTAATTCCGGGAGCACGGTGAGCGCCCCGGCCCCCAGGAGCGAGCCCCAGATGCTGGCCATGCCGCCCAGGACCACCATGGTCACCAGCTTGATGGAAAACATGAAGCCGAAGGATGACGGGGCGATGAAGTTGAGGGTGTGGGCGAAGAGGGACCCGGCCAGGGAGGCGTAGAGGGCGCTCCAGACGAAGATCTTGAGCTTCAGGCGGAAGGTGTCCACGCCGAGAGATTCGGCTGCGGCCTCGCCGTCGTGCAAGGCCCGGATGGCCCGGCCGGTGCGGGAGTTCACCAGGTTGGCGCTGATATACAGGATCAATCCCAGAAGAATCCAGATCAACAGGTAGAGGCGCCGGGGGGTGTTGAAGGCGAAGCCGGCCAGGGACAGCGACGGGATGCCGCTGAGCCCCGAGGGGCCGCCGGTGAGGTCCGAGGCTTCGTTCAGGATGATGTAGACGATGATGCCGAACCCCAGGGTGGCCATGGCCAGGTAGTAGCCCCGGAGCTTCAGGGCCGGGAGGCCGATGAGGAAGGCGGCGGTACCTGAGACCGCCAGCCCGGCCACCAGGGCCAGCCAGGGATCGACGCCGACGGTGGCGGTGAGGATGCCGGAGGTGTAGGCCCCCAGGCCGAAGAAGGCGGCGTGCCCCAAAGAAATCTGCCCGGCGTAGCCCAAAAGCAGGTTGAGCCCCACCACCAAAAGGGTGTGGATGCCGATGAAGTTGAGCAGGGTGTAGTAGTAGTCCTGGTCCATGAAGGCGGCGATGCCTCCGGCCACCACGGCAAAGAGGACCCAGCGGTTTAAGAACCACAGCCGGGTCATTTCCGTCCTCCCACCAGCCCCTGGGGGCGCAGGAACAGGACCAGGAGGAGGAGGAGAAAGGCCACCGCATCCCGGTAGCCGGAGGAGATGAAGCCGGTGGCCAGGGCCTCGGCCACGCCCAGGACCAGGCCCCCCAGGACCCCGCCTGCTAAGCTCCCCAAGCCGCCGATAATGGCAGCGGAAAACCCCTTGAGGCCCAGCATGGTGCCCATGTCGTAGACCCCGAGGGTGAGAGGGGCGATGAGAATGCCGGCCCCGGCGCCCAGGGCGGCGCTGAGCCCGAAGGAGAGCTGGACCATGCGGCCGGCGGCGATGCCCACCAGGCGGGCGGCCCGGGTGTTGTAGGCGCAGGCCCGCATAGCCTTGCCTACCAGGGTGAGGCGAAAGAAGGCCTCCAGGGCCAGGACCGAAATCGCGGTGATCCCCAGCACCCAGAGATTTTGGGGCAAGATGGTGGCGGGACCCAGGTGGATGGGGTCATTGCCGGAGAACGGCGGCAGGGCGTAGGCCTCTTTGCCCCAGATGAGCATGGCCACGCCTTTGATGAGGACGGCGCCGCCCACGGTGATGATGATCAGGGCGATGGGGGTGGGGTCTTTGACCGGGCGCAGGGCCAGGCGCTCAAAGACCAGCCCCACGCAGGTCACCAGGACCACGGCGCCGGCAAAGGCCAGGGGAAGCGAGGGCGCTACGTGGTAGATGCTGATGGCGCACAAGGCCCCCAGCATCACCATCTCGCCCTGGGCGAAATTGATGATGGTGGTGGCATTGTAGATGATGCCGAATCCCAGGGCGATGAGGGCGTAAATCGCCCCGTTGGTCAGGCCGGAAATGAGATACTGCAAGAGAGGGGCAAAATTCTCCAAGGGGAGCGAAGGGCCTCCGTGATTCAGTAGTCAGTTGCCAGTTACCAGTAGTCAGTGAAAACATTGACCGACGCTCCCTCAGGGAACGCAGGGATGACTGGTACCGGCCACTGCCAACGGTTATCCATAAAATGCTGTTGTCAGTAGCCAGTCGGCAGGTCCACCGGCATGGGTGTACCCAAGGGAAGGGACTGACCACTGACAACTGACTACTAATCTATCAGCTTAAACTCGCCTTTTTCGATCTTCACCATCACAAAGGCGGCCGGAGACAGGCCGTTGTGGTCCTCGGGGCTCATGTTGAAGATGCCGCTGATGCCCACGAAGTTCTTGAGGCCTTCCAGTTCGCTGCGGATTTTATCCCGATTGTTGCCGGCCTTGGTCAGGGCCTGGTTCAGCATCCGGACGGCGTCATAGGCATAGCCCCCGAAGCTGGATTCCGGCGCCTTGAACTTGGCGTGATACTTTTCGGCGTATTCCTTACACACGGCCTTCTGCGGGTCGGTGTCGGGCAACTGCTGCCAGATCACCAGCTTGCCGGCGGGCAGGATGATGCCGTCACCCGCGTCCCCGGCCAGCTCGATGAATTTTTTCGAGGCCACGCCGTGGCTCTGGACCAGGGGAATGGTAATCCCCAGCTGTTTCATATTTTTAGCCACCAGGGCCGGGGCCGGGCCGGTGCCCCAACAGATCACCGCCTGAGCCGTGGAACCCCGGAGCTTGGTGAGCTGGGGGGTCATGTCCGTGTCTTTTTCCCCAAAGACTTCCTGGGCTACCACCTGGATGCCGTACTGGGAGGCCTGGGACAGGAGCTGTTCCTTGCCCGCCACCCCGAAGCCGGTGGACACGGTGAGGATGGCCACCTGTTTGAGGTTGGTCTTTTGCAAATACTGGTAGATGCGTTCCACTGCCATTTTGTCCGTTTGGGCAGTCTTGAAAACCCAGACGCGGTCCTTGGCCGGAGCCGTAATGGCGCTGCCGGCGGCGCAGGAGATCAACGGCAGTTTGGCCTTCTGGGTGATTTCCAGGGTGGTCATGGAGGTGTGGGTGAGGCTGGGGCCGATGACGGCCAGGCAATTTTTGTCCTGGGCCAGCTTGGTGGCGTGGAGCCGGGCCTTGGTCACGTCGCCTTCGTCGTCATAAATGGTCAGCTTGATGGGATGCCCATTGATGCCCCCCTTGGCGTTTACTTCTCCTATCACCATCTCCAGGGAATTCCGTTCGGGCTCCCCTAAATAGGAGGCCGGGCCGCTGATGGAAAAGATGCCGCCCACCACGTAGGGCGCGGTCTTCTTGGCGTCGCCGCAGCCTAAAAAGATGAGTCCCAGACCTACCAGGGCCAGGATCAGCCCCCCCAGAATTGCCTTGGTTTTCATAAGTTCTCCCTCCCGGATGAGTTAAAGACGATATACTTCCTCGCCCTTATAAATGTAAATTCCTTCTTTTTGGAGCAATTCAATGGCCTGCTCCAGGTTGTCGAAGCGAAAGATGATGACAGCGTTCTTGCCGCTGTGTTGGACAAAGGCGTACATGTACTCCACGTTGACGCCGGAGGCGGCCAGGATCTGAAGCACCAGTCCCAGTCCGCCGGGGCGGTCCGGTACCTCCACCGCCACCACTTCCGTTTTGCCGACGGTGAAGCCCTTGTCCTTCAGGATCTCCCGGGCTTTATCGTACTGGTCCACGATGAGCCGCAGGATGCCGAAATCCGTGGTGTCGGCCAGGGAGAGGGCCCGGATGTTGATCCCGGCTTCGCCCAGAACCCGGGTGACTTCCGCCAGGCGGCCAGCCTTATTCTCCAAAAATACCGATAGTTGTTCGACTTTCATGGGGTGCCTCTCACTTGCCAGTGGTTAGTGGCCAGTGGTCATTCCCTGGTTCCCAAGCTCCTGCTTGGGAACCATCTTGGATGCAAAGCGATGCTTTGCTAATTAATGCGAAGGTTTAATACACCCGCTCCAACCGCTGGAGCCGCCCAAGCAGAGCTTGGGAACGAGATTTAGAGCAGCCTCTTGCAAGACCGCGCCTACATCTTCCGATTATCAATGACCCGCTTGGCCTTGCCTTCACTCCGGGGTATGGACTGGGGCTCCACCAGTTTCACCTTGACGGAGACGGTGAAGTAATCCTTGATCTTCCTCTGGATGCTCTGGGCCAGGGCCTGCAACTGCTTGACTTCATCGGAGAAGGTGCCCTCATCCACTTCCACCTGGACCTCCAGGGTGTCCAACATCCCTTCCCGGTCGACAATGAGCTGGTAGTGGGGCGCCACCCCCGGGGTTTCCATGAGCACGGACTCGATCTGGGAGGGGAAGATGTTGACGCCGCGGATGATCAGCATGTCGTCACTCCGGCCCGTAAAGCGGCTGATGCGGGCCATGGTGCGGCCGCAGATGCAGGGGGCGTAATTAAGCGAGGTGAGGTCCCGGGTGCGGTAGCGCAGGAGCGGGAAGGCCTCCTTGGTGAGGGTGGTGATGACCAACTCGCCGGTCTCCCCCGGGGCCAGAGGCTCCAGAGTCGCGGGGTTGATGACCTCAGGTAGGAAGTGGTCCTCAAACATGTGGAGGCCGGCCTTGGCCTCGAGGCACTCGATGGCGACGCCCGGGCCGAGGATCTCGGACAGGCCGTAAATGTCCAGGGCGTCGAGGCTGAGGCGCTTTTCAATCTCGGCCCGCATGCCCTCGGTCCAGGGTTCGGCCCCGAAGACCCCCACCCTGAGCTGGGTCTTGGCAAAGTCCACCCCCATTTCCTGGCCCACCTCCGCCAGGTACAGGGCAAAAGAGGGGGTGCAGCAGATGACGGTGGGGCCGAAGTCCTGGATGAGCATAATCTGCCGCCGGGTCTGGCCGCCGGATACCGGGATGACCGCCGCTCCCAGCCGCTCGGCTCCGTAGTGGACTCCCAAGCCCCCGGTGAACAGGCCATACCCGTAAGACACGTGGACGATATCGCCCCGGTGGGCGCCGGCAGCGGCCAGAGCCCGGGCCATCAGCTCGGCCCAGGTTTCCAGGTCCCGTTGGGTATAGGCCACGGGGGTGGACTTGCCGGTGGTGCCGGATGAGGCGTGAATCCGCACAATCTGGTCCATGGGGGCGGCGAACATGCCGAAGGGGTAGTTGTCCCGCAGGTCTTGCTTAACGGTCAAGGGCAGCAGGCGGATATCTTTCAGGGTGCGGATGTGTCCCGGCTTAACCCCCATCTCATCCATGCGCCGGCGATAGAACGGCACCAGGTGGTAGACCCGTTCCACCACCGCTTGCAAGCGTCTGAGCTGTAAGGCCTCCAGGTCCTCCCGGGGCATCGTTTCATGTTCGACATCGCGGATCATGTAACCTTGTTCTCCTCGCTGATTGGCATTTGATAAAGATAGCACAAAGTCAGGCCAAGGGTCAAACAAGCTTTGCAATTTTCTCTAGTTGGGGAACGGAAGTCCTGAGGCAGGGGCGATAGCGTCAAAGGCAGCGCGGTGATGCGGTCATCTCAAATCATGCAAAGTCTGGTAGGGCGGGCCTCTGTGCCCGCCTCCAACTATGTCAAGTGGTGCGTAAAAGGCACCCTACGGAAAATTTTTCAAACCAATTTTCCCTGGGCCTGTGGTCCAGCCGTAAAGGATGAAATGACAGGTGGCACAGGCTTCCCAGCCTGTGCTGAGGACAGCCGGGGGCGGCTGTCCTACATATCCGAAGGAACGTTTCAGACCGGCGTTCTTAACTCGGCCTTACTTCTTGACCGCGGCATCCGCCCCGAAGAGCTTCAGATACTTGCCGTAGCCGGCTTTTTCCAGGTCTTCTAAGGGGATGAACCGCAGCGACGCCGAGTTCAGGCAGTATCTCAGACCCGTGGGCGCCGGGCCGTCGGGAAAGACATGCCCGATATGGGCATCGCCGTGTTTGCTGCGCACCTCGGTGCGCTTGGAGAACAGGTGGCGGTCCTCCCGCTCCACGATGTTTCCCGGCTCCAGGGGTCTTGTAAAGCTCGGCCAGCCGGTGCCGGAATCGTACTTGTCGGTGGAAATAAACAGCGGCTCCCCGGAGACGATATCCACGTAAATGCCGGGCTTTTTGTTATCGGCGTATTCGTTCTTATACGCCGGTTCCGTGCCCTCTTTCTGGGTCACCTGGTATTGCAGCGGCGTCAGCTTCCGGCGCAGTTCCGCCTCACTGGGCTTGGCATATTTCTGGGCGCCCGGCGGGTCAGTCGCAGCGTGGGCCTTGCCGCCCCAGACCTTCTGGAGAAATTGATCCCGGCCGGAATTCCAGCGGTAGTATTTGTATTTCACGGCGTGGGCCTTGTAATAGTCCTGGTGGTATTCCTCGGCGGGGAAGAATTTCGTCAGCGGCAAAATCTCGGTCACGATGGGTTTCCCAAAACGTTTTGACTGTTCCAGGGTCTGCTTGGATGCCTCCGCCATACGCTGCTGCTCGGGATTCTGGTAAAAAATGGCGCTGCGATACTGGGCCCCCCGATCCACGAATTGTCCCCCGGGATCGGTGGGATCGACGTGCCGCCAGAAATAGTCCAGCAGCGCTTGATAGGACACTTTGGCCGGGTCATAGACCACCTGGACCGCCTCCACGTACCCTTTTTGTCCGTAATTTTCATAGGTGGGATTGTCGCCGCGGCCCCCGGTATACCCGGAAATAGCCTCCACCACGCCCGGGAGTTTTTCAAAATCCGACTCCACGCACCAAAAACAGCCGCCGGCAAAGGTAGCGGTTTGGAGATTTTTTTGCACTTCAGGCATGGTGACTCCCTTCCCTAATTTCCCCTGGGGTTTACTATCGGCCAAGCCAACGGCCACCAGGCCGGCGGCTAACATCAACACCAGCATCGATACGGTTTTCATATTTTCTTCAGCCTCGTCTTTCTGGCGATGGGTTTTACTTACACCTTATTATGTTAAGGATCATCCGGCCGGAATCAAGGCGCGGTGGCGCACCGGATTGATCTTCGCGGTTCTGCCGGTATCCCAAGGCACGGCTTGAGGTGAGGCTGCGGATGGTTTAATACGAAGTTGTCGTCAAAGGACAGGTGAGAGCCAACCTGGGCGGAGATATTGCCTGGTCAAGTAGTGACCATTATACTCCCAGAGTACAAGAGGCGAGGGCTGTCAGAATAGAGCTCTTAACGGTGATGCAGCCAGGGGCGCAGGCCGCTGGTGAGGAGGTAGAGCCCGGCCAGGACCAGGACGATGGTAGCCCCGGAAGGAAAATCGATGGCGTAGGACAGGATCAGGCCCCCCACCGCTGACCCCACCGACACGCCGGTTGCAACCCACACCATGCTTTTTAGCTGCCGGGCCAGGTTCTGGGCGATGGCCCCGGGGATCACCAAGAGCGCCGAGACCAGGATAATCCCCACCAGGTAGATGGTGACGATCACCACCAGGGCCATGAGCACCAGGAAGAGATAGCGCAGGGCCTTCACCGGCACCCCGTTCACCCAGGCCATCTCCTCGTCGAAAGATAAGAAGACGATTTCCTTGAAAAAGGCCAGGATAACGGCCAAAACCGCCACCGTGACCACCAGGATCTGCCAGAGTTGCCGGGTGTCGATGGCCAGGATGTTGCCGAAGAGAAAGCCGAAAACATCGACGTTATAGGCCCGGGAGAGATGGAGGAAGACCAGGCCCAGCGCCATGGAGGCCGCAAAAAAGATGCCGATGGCGGTATCTTCCTCCACCGAGGTGCGGGTCTGGGCGTACTCGATGAGCAGGGCCACCATCAGGGCAAAGCCGATGCCGGTCCACAAGGGATCGATGCCCAAGAGGAACCCCAGGGCCACCCCGCCAAAGGCCGAGTGCGAAATGCCCACCCCGATGAAGGCCATGCGCCGCAGCACCACGAAGGTGGAGAGCACCCCGCACAGCAGGCTTACCAGGATGGCGGCCGCCAGGGCCCGCTGGAGAAACCCCAAGGCGAACAGATCAGTCATCATGGGTCTTCACCACCCGGTGGGGGATCTCGCCGTGAAACAGGTATTCCACCGCGCAGCCGAAGGTGCTCTCGAGCCCCAGGCGGCCGATGGGCGGGCGTTGATGCACGTGAATCCGCCGGTTGATGCAGACCACGTCGTCCATGTGGCGGGCCACGGCGCCGATATCGTGGGAGACGATGAGGACCGTGAGGTTCAGCTTATCTCTGAGGGTGTTGACCAACTCGAGGATGTCATCCTGGACGCAGGCATCCAGGGATACCGTGGGTTCGTCCAGTATCAGGATCCGGGGCTCGACGCCCAGGGCCCGGGCAATGAAGACCCGCTGCTGCTCCCCCCCGGAAAGTTCGCCGATGAGCCGGTGCGCCAGGTGGGAGATGCCCAGGTCCTCAAGCCGGGCCCGGGCCAGGTCCCGGTCTTCCCGGCGGGGCCGTTTGAACAGGCCGATGCGGCCGTAGCGGCCCATGAGCACCACGTCCAGAACCGTGACGGGGAAGCGGGGGTTGCCCAGGGGCCGCTGGGGCAGGTAGCCCACCACGCTGCCCTGATGTCGCAGCTTCTCCGGGGATTCGCCGAAGACCCGCACGGTGCCCCGCTGGGGCCGAATCAACCCCAGGATCACCTTGAGCAGGGTGCTTTTGCCGGCCCCGTTGGGTCCCAGGATGCCCACGTAGCGGCCGGTCTCGATGGTAAGGTTGACATCCTCGAGGATCAAGGTGCCGTTGAAGTTAACCCATACCCCCTCGAGCTTTATGGCGGTTTCGTCCAGCTCCGGTGCTTTCATCGCAGGGCTTCATCCAGCGCCGCCAGGTTGGCGCGCATCAATTGCACATAATCGGAGCCGTAAGGCGGCGCCCCGCCCATGGGGTCGAGCCTCAGGACCTTGACCCCGGCCTCCTGGGCGATCACCTCCGCCACCCGGGGATTGAGCTGGGGTTCGGCGAACACCACCTTGATCCCATAACGGCGGATAGCGGCCACCAGGTTCTTAAGATGGCGGGGCGTCGGTTCCCGGCCGGGCGCGGCTTCAATGGTCCCGACCTCGTGGAGATTGTACCGCCGGGCGAAATAGGCGAAAGACGGATGGAAGGAGACATAATCCCGGAGACGCCAGGTCTGGGCATGCTGCTTTATCTCCTGGTCCAGGGCGGCCAGCTTAGCCTGAAAATCTTTTAAATTGGCTTCATATTGAGCCCGGTGGTCGGGGTCCGCCTGGATCAGGGCCCGAGCGATTTTATCCGCAATCTCCTGGGCTATAACCGGGTCCAGCCAGATATGGGGATTGCCGGCCAGGTGGGTTGCGTGGGCGCCCGCCTGCTCCGCCTGTTTCCCGGTGTGGCCCTGGGCCCCGGCGGCCTCGTGGTGGTGATCTTGCTGGTTGAGGCCCAAAAGCGGCATACCCTGGGCAGCCTCCACCACCACCAGGTTCTTGGAGCCCCGGGAGCGCAACAACCGGGCGGCCCAGGGTTCCAGGCCGGCGCCGACATAGACGAACACCCGGGCCTGGGAGGCCCTGGCCATCACCGATGGGGCCGGTTCAAACAGGTGGGGGCTGGCGCCCGGGGGGATCAGCACCTGGACCTGAACCAGGTCGCGGCCGATTTGTTGGCAAAAGTCGCCCAGGGGCACAATGGTGGCGGCCACCAGGAGCTTGCCGGCAGGGGGCGCGGCCCCGGCCGGGGCCACCGACCCGAAAAGGCACCCCAGACCCAGGAGACCCCAAAGAATTACTCCGGTGAGGCGGAAACCGGTCCCCATAACCGAATTATGGCAACTCAGTTGCCTTATGAAATATCCCGGCATTTGTGGCAAAGTCCTTCCACTTTAATATCGATATGGTCCGCCCGGTTGCCCACGGGCCCCTGCAACTCCGTCCACATCCGGTTGAGGGCCACCGGTTCCAGGCACTGGACCTCCCGGCAGGTCTGGCATTGGAAATGGGGGTGGGGCGGGTGGTGTTCGCAGGCCAGTTCAAAGTGATTTACCCGGCCCTCCAGGGAGAGCTTGCGCACCATGGACCGGCGGGTAAAATCCTCCAGGATGCGGTACACCGTGACCTTGTTCACCCGGCGGCGGGTCCGGATCAAATCCAGGATCTCCTGGGCCCGGAGGGCCCGGGTGGCCTCTCCCAGAATTTCCAGCACCGCCAGCCGCACCGGGGTGGCTCGCAGGCCTTCCAAAGCCAGCCAATGGGAAAAATTGCACCGATCACTCATGGGAAATTAAATATCCCAAAATCAACTGAGTTGCAAGTATAATGGTAACAGGAGGATTTTTTATGGAAGTAGATGTTACTCAGGCGCTAAAAGATGCAGAAAATTCTCTCAGGGAATTTATTTCCAACATCTTGGGTAAAAAGTTAGGATCTGATTGGGCTAATAATTGCGGAGTATCGCCTGAAAGAGTGCAGAGATGGCAAGCCCGCAAGGCAGAAGAAGAAAAGCGTCAAAAATTTGGTACAGTTGAAGAACGTCTTATTTACTATGCAGATTTTTATGACCTTAAAACTATTCTTAAAAAAAACTGGGGAGGTGAATTTTCTGAAACCTTTGGTGATTGGAAAATTATGGAAGTTTGGCTCGATGAGTTAGGGAGATTGAGAGACCCGGATGCCCATAGGAGAGAATTATTACCACATCAAAAGTATTTGGCGGTTGGTATAGTTGGAGAGATAAGGACAAGGATAGTACGTTACCGTAGCAAGCAAGAAACAAGCGAAGATTATTTTCCTAGAATTGAAAGTGCTAGGGATAATTTTGGGAATATGTTTCCATCAGATACTGGAAACTCAGTTTATACTCGAACTATTTTGAGACCTAATGATATCGTTGATTTTATTATAACAGCAAGTGATCCTCTAGATGCTGAACTCGAATATGGTATAGCGGTTGGAGGATTTATAAGTAATGTTATTTGGCAAAAAGAAAATACATTCTCAGTTAGAATTATCGAAAAACATATTGAGACAATGTTTACAATTAAATTATATATTCGTAGCCCGAGAAGGTTTCATGCCCATAGTTCTCATGATGATAGTATGTCATTTGTTTATGATGTATTGCCTTCAAAGAAAGCCTAATTTGTTAGATTAATTATGCGGCGCGGCATTGGCACCGGCGGTGCTTTTACCGACTTCGTTGGCCGGAGGCATAGGGCGAGGAACTACCGGGCACATCTCCGGGAGGGCTGAGGCGGCACCGGGGCTTAATCGGCTTTCTCCGAGAGGGCGGCGGGCTCCGGAGCAATATGCCGCAAGGCCGCCAGCCCCCGGAGAATCCGGGCCAGGCTCGCTTCGGGGGCCTCGCCGTGGGTTGTGACCTCAATATCGGGCCGCACCGGGGTGTCAAAGACATCGTCAATGCCGGTAAAATGTTGGATTTCCCCGGCCAGGGCCTGGCGATAGAGACCTTTGGGGTCACGGCTGATGCAGACTTCCAGGGGGCAGTCGAGGTAAACTTCGATATAGTTGCCGATGGTGGCCCGCACTTCTTCCCGAATGGCGTGGTAGGGGCAGATGGCCGCCACGATGGTCACTACCTGCTGGTCGACCAGGTTTTGCGCCCTGGCGGCAATGCGCCGCAGGTTGGTCACCCGGTCCCCGGAGGTATAGCCCAACCCCTTGCTCAGGGTAGTCCGCACGACGTCGCCGTCCAGGACTTCGACCTTGAAGCCCCGTTGGGACAGCGCCCGGGCCAGCAACTGGGCCAGGGTGGTTTTTCCCGAGGCGCTCAACCCCATCAACCAGACGCAAAACGCCCCATTCACGGCAGCCGGTGGTTCCGGCATATCCCCCGACGAATTATGCAAGCCCATGCCCCTCACTTTTGCTGGATGGATCTGCCCCGCAGTCTGGCGGCGGCGACCAGGGGCCCATAATCATTTATTATAACTGGGGATGGACCGGGAAGAAAGCCCCCAAGGGACCCTGGACTCCACGGCCGGGGCCAGTTGCCACAGATACACCGGGTCAGGGACCCCGGGACAAAAAATTGAATCTGGCGCAAAATAGTTAAATACTGTAATTACAATAAGTTAATAGATATAAGCTTCCGGTTGAGATTGGCGCAGTATAAAATATTGAACCGGAATCAGGTCGCGAAAAAACTTAACCTGCTGAAACTACATATAAAAATAGGTTATGGGGTAAATGGCACGCTTTCTGCATCTCTATAAAAACGTATATGGACAACATTTAAGGTACCCACATCCCCCCCTTAATCAAAGTTCATATACCATTTTCTCCTTTCACCGACTGGCCGGATACCTCCCCCATCTGGCCAGTTATTTTTTTGGGCCCGCGGACCGCATAACGGTAGAGGCGATGAAACCGGCGACCCACGGGGCCCGCAACTCCGGTTACGGCGCCGGGGACTCATCTTGGAGCGCCAGGATTTTCTCGCTGCACTCCTCGGCGGTGAGACGGCCGGCAAACAACTCCTTCAGGACGGTCAGGAAGGAATGGGTAGCGAAGGCCTCCTGCAACCCCACCCGGTCTCCCAGGTCGGGGAATTTTAGGTCGATTTTGAAGTGACCCGCCATCTCCCGGAAGACCTCCAATTGCTGGATCTCGGCCAGGCGCATCTGGCCTTCAACCTGAAACAGCAGCTTGCGCAACCCCGTCAGGTAGTCTTCTCGTTCCCGGTATTCCCGGTTTTTGTGCCGCAGAAAGCTCACGTGCTGCTGGCGCAACAGGGTGCTGTAGGGGATAATTTTGCTCACGGCCGGCGATTCTCCTGGGGAAAATGTACCATCTGCGCTTGCGGAATCAAGCGAAAAAGGGTAATTTTTTAGGTTATGAGCCACCAAGTTAGTCTTGATTTCGACAAAATGGGAGGCCTCCTG
>JAUSOZ010000298.1 GCA_030655955.1 Deltaproteobacteria bacterium | reverse complement strand
CAGTACCTTCATCGCCCGCCTCGCCGCGGATTCCGGAATCAGCTTCATCTGGCCACCTCTCGGCGCCATTATCCGAAATCCGCTAAAGCGGACAAATCATGTGCTATGAATTGCGGTCATATCATTTGCTATCGACACTTGAGAAGGATACTTGGGGCGGGTAAGTCTATACTTGCATACCCGGGGCCTTCTCTGAGTAAGCATTTTAGCGCTGCGCACCGGGAAGATGCCGGTTAACCGGCTTCGACCTCTAACTAAAAAATTCAACTGCTGGCGGTTAAGCAGCCGGACAGGCAGCAGCTGACACGCAGACAGGCCGCAGGCTAAAAAAAAATTAATCACGCCTAATCTTTCGGCCCGCTCTTTGCATAGTTATAGAAATAAAGGAGGCAGGTGCCATGCCGTCTTCAGGAACTCCGGCAGGTAAAACTCTGCGAGTTCTCATGCCGAATTTATAGATACTTTAGGAGGTTCACATGAACAGGGTGATGTTAATCGGCAGACTGGGTAAGGACCCGGAGTTCCGCTACACCCCTTCAGGGGTGGCAATGGCTAAGTTTACTCTGGCCACGGATCGGTGGAAAAAGAAAGGGGAGGACCAACCCCCGGACTGGCATCGCATTACGGTCTGGAGCAAGTTGGCGGAGATTTGTGCCCAGTATCTGACCAAGGGCAAACAGGTAATGATCGAGGGCCGCATTGAGTACGGGTCCTATGATAAGGATGGAGTGAAGCACTACACCACCGACATCATCGCCGAGAACCTGGAGATGCTGGGGCGGCAGGGTGAAAGTGAATCCAGGGAACCGTCCAGACCCGCCGGGTTTCAGGAGGAGGATATTCCTTTCTAACTATCGGGCCTGCACCAGGGGGAAGGTTAACCCCGTATTAGTCTTGAACTCCCGGCTTATGGGATAAAGCGGCATCTGAAATGGCCGCGTCGCTGCCCTGGCTTCTCTGCCGTCAGCGGTTAATGAAAAGCCCGGACGCCTTTAAGCCGCCCTGGGAGACGCTGCATACTGAGTTGCGCTCAAAAGGCGATTTTCTGTAGCCGCAGTCTTTATCTTGCGCCTGCACAGGCTGGAAAGCCTGTGCCACCCTGACTGCAATCTGGTATCAGGTCGCCAGGCTGTTGTCGGCGCGGCCTGTGCCGGGATAATTCCGCCCCGTTGCCCTCATACCCGGGGCTTGCCCCAGATCTCCAGGACCGAGAGCTGCATGAAGCGTTTGGATGCGGCGCTCTTGATGATGGCCACGGTGTCCCAGCCCCGGGCGGTGCCGCCCACGGCCACGACCTCTTCGCCTTCCGGGATGAGGCCTGCATCCACCGCCTCCATGACGATCTCGCAACACACCTTGATCCCCTGCCCCAGGCGCCGCAAGGTGTTGGCGATGAGCAGGGTGGGGGCGCTGCCCTTGAATTGGTCCGCCAGGCTGGTCTCTATGGAGTGGGTGAGGATGGTGGCCTTGAGCACCTTGCCTCCCAGGCGGGTGATCTCCTGGTAATGCTCCGGAAGAAACTCGTCGAGATTGGGCCCCTTGAACCCCACGGAGTGCCCCACCACCACCAGGTTGATGTCCTTGCCCTGCAAGCGCCGGGCCGCCTGGGCCCCGGAATCGCCGGTGGTGGACGCCACCACTAGGTGGCGAAACCCCTCGGCCACGGCCTTCTCCATCAGCTCCAGACAGGCCGGGGTATTCTGCGGACCCACGCCCCGGAAATACCACACCTCTCGCTTAATCATCAGCTCACCTCATGGATTCTTTTGGGGATCAACCCCTGGGCTCATTATAGCAAATCGAGAGGTCTGCGAAAGTCTCATGTAGGATAGCCGCCCTCGGCTGTCCATACTCCATTTAGGCGCAGGCGAGGGCGCCTACGCTACATTTTGATGAGGAAGGATAGCGATAGAGACTTTCGCAGAGGTCTCGAATCGCGGCTAAGGTCGGAAAGGCTGACCGGGACGAGGACTGTATACGGCCGCGCATCCGACCAGCAGCCGCATTTATGTTGCCTGCCAATCTGCCGATAAGAACAGGGAAGGCCAGGGGTAAGGGCGGTTTTTACCGTGGAAGGACACCCGTAGGGACGGTTCGCGAACCGCCCCTATGGTGAATTTCATGATTGGGGGTGGCCCACAACGGCCATGGTGGTTTAATACCGGGGTGCAATCAAAAAGTACTTTATGGTAGCCGCAGGCTTTAGCCTGCGCCTGCACAGGCGAGACGCCTGTGCCACCAATTGATTGCGAAATAGTATAATACCGGGTTGCGATCAAGGAACTCTTTGTGGCAGCCGCAGGCGAAAACGCGCCACTGCACAGCCAAGAGGTCTGGGCTCGCTTGCTTGATGGCGGTTTCGGGACGTGCCGGGCGGGAGGAGGCTTTCCTCGAGGTCCAACGGACGTCTGGACGGCAACGGCGGGGAGCCCAGCCAGCGAGCAATCTTATGGAAATAAAGCCTATTCCGGTTGATGCCAGCAGGAAACCCAAGGCCCCGGCGGGCCTGGCCGGGTCTCTCCCCGGGCCGGAGGCCTTGCCCGGGGCTTGGCAATCCATCACGGTATCGTCCTCGACGGCGGATGTTTCAGAGGACAACGAACTCCTGGAGCGGAGCTTCCAAGAACTGGTGCGCTGCTATCGCCACTCCAGCGTCGGTGGCCGCTGCCTGGGCATTGTCCACCAGATGAACACCCCGCTGCAGGTCCTGTCGTTCCAGTTGGACCTCCTGGAGCAGAAAGCCCAGGAGGAATTGGGCCTGCTCACCGCATCCCTCCTGGCCGATACCGATCGCCTGGTGACCCTGAACCACCACCGTCAGGCGAAATTCAGCCAATTACGCCGAGAACTTACCCGGCTGCAAGGCATTAGCCGAAGCCTGGTGCTGCAAGGGGTGCATGAGGACGCCCAGGAGAGGTTCCCCCTGGATCTCAACCAGCTCTGCCGGCAGGAACTGGAACTCTACCAGGCTGACGCCTTCTTTAAACACCAGGTAACCGGTGAATTTCACTTCCAGGACGGCCTGCCCTTATTCTCTGGACACTATATCGATTTCAGCCAGAGCTTCCGGAATCTTATCGACAACTCCTTGGAGGCCATGGCCGGGACGAACCGCCGCCAGCTGACGGTGGTGACGGCCTGCCAGAACCGCCGGATAATGCTGCGCATCGGCGACACCGGCGTGGGCATCCCGCCGGGGGATTTACCCTTACTCTTCCAACCCTTCTTCACCACCAAGCAAACCCCGGGCGGGGACCGAGCCGGCCTGGGGCTGTTCATGGTTCGCCGGCTCCTTACCCCCTATCAGGCCGAGATCCGGGTAGACAGCGATTCCGGCGGGGCCTGGGTGACCGTCACGTTCCCGTTGGCTTGAGCTAACCGCCAGGGGGGACCCACCTCCTTTGGGGGGCGGCGGGGGCTTTGGGGGCGCCGGGGGCGGCAGCGATGACAGGGCGCCAAGGGCGTCGGGCATCGGGGGTGGCGGACGGCGGTTTAAATCTGCGGTTTGCAGAAAGACCTCTGCCGCCCGGCCGGCCTTGAAGTATTGACTGACCAGCTTCAGGCGGACCAACCGCTCCATGGCCGCCGGGTGGGACGCCAGAAAATACGTGGTGAGAAACGGATCCTTTTCATCCACTGCGGCCACCCGTTCCCACACTGCCGCACCCCGGTCGAGGTCGTAACCAGCCTGAAAAGCATACCAGGCGCCATAGATGTCGGCTTCCCGCTCTTCATCCTGGCTAAAGACGCTCACCACTGCGTTCTGGGCTACCTGGCGCACGTCAGGGTCCACCTGGGAATGCTTCCAGTCCAGCAGCCGCCCCAGGGAAAGGGTGCTGAAAACGGTAATAGCTTCCCCCAGGAATTGCCCCAGCTCCAGGTGGGCCGCGCCCCGAATGAGATGCCCCTGGACCTGATGGGCCATCTCGTGCCCCACGATCAGGGCCAGTTCATCGTCATTGAGGCAGATACTTACCAGCCGCGAGGTCAGGATGATTTTCCCCGCCGCCGCATAGGCATTAATTTTGCCGTTCTGGGGTTGTACAAGGATAGCGTATTCGGCCGGCAGGCGCTGGGGGTAGAGGATAAACGTGATCTTTTGCCCCTCTCTGTCGACCAGGAGTTCCACCGGCCCGGTGAGGTACCGTTCCTGGGTCTCCATGCGGATATGTTTCAAGTCGAGCAAGATGGCGGCCAGGAGTTCACCGGGAAGGACATAGGAAATGGCAAAATTATTGGAGCTGCGGCCGGAAACGGAGCGCCTGGCCGAACCGGTGCGCCCAGACAGGGAAAAATCCTGAAAAATGCCCCGGCTGGTGGTAATAACCCTATCCCAGCCCTCTACCCAGGTGGGCAAGGACCAGTTGTTCACCGCCACAATGATATCCCCGCGACGGAGGCCGGCCTCCCTGGCCGGCGAGGGATACCAGACCTGGTCCACCACTACCTGTCCGGTGGCGGTAACCCACCAGTTAAAACCCACAAAGGGATAGGTGCGGCCCTGAGTCACGGGCAGCCAGGGCATCAGACGCAGAAAGACCCGGCCGACTCGCTCCCCGGACCAGTTCTGGAAAGGGTGGCGCCGGGCGGTGGCCAACTGGGTGGCTTCAATTTGGGGTGCCGTGGGAGTCGGTTTGGTCACCTCGGCACAGCCGGCTAAGCCCAGGAGGCTGATGATAAGCAAATAGAGGAATCCCAACCTGATACAGGTTTGGGGTCGGGGATAGCCAGACCGCCGGTCTCCAGCCGGGACACAAGAATGCGCCGGGGTATTCACTTCAAAGGTACCCATATCGTGGAAACCGTCACTTTCTGCTTTGGGCCTTCTGGGGCGGTTCACGAACCGCCCCTACGAGTAAGGGCCTTTTGGGGCGGTTCGAGAAGCGCCCCTACGGTAGTGATCGCGTGGGCAGGTGGTTTTTTGGAGGTAGCCAGCCAGTTATCAAATTCGTCCCTTCCCTGGGCCTGAGGATTTTCCCGGTCCAGGTCCCATTGCAAAGGATTTGTTACTATGTACTCACGGATACGGTTTAATGAATGATCATCGCGGATGACATGTTCAAAGAAATTGCGTTGCCAGAAAGGGACCTCGCTGGTTTTACGGATAAAGTTTATCTGTTTGGTGGACATTGTTTTGAAAGCCCCGATAAGGCGACCTAATGGCTTTATCTTACTTTCACCCGTAGGGGCGGTTCGCGAACCGCCCCTACAGTCTGTAGAGATAATACTGTCTGGGGAAATAAAAATAATCCCATGTAAATGGTTAGGCATAATAATCCATTCATCCGACTCAACATAATCATACGTCTGAGAAAGCCATTGCCATGAGGTGTCGGCAATCTTCCCATAGTGATTTAATTGCATTTGGTTATTAACAACAGTTCCCAACAAACCTTGGCGTTTATTAACGCAAATGGTTACAAAATAGGCCCCACTTTGAGAGTAATCGTACCCAGGGATACGTATGGATCGACGATTTTTCAGGATAGTCATCATAACATTAAGCAACTTGGCTCACGTAGGGGCGGTTCGCGACCCGCCCCTACAGTCTGTAGAGATAATACTGTCTGGGGAAATAAAAATAATCCCATGTAAATGGTTAGGCA
>JAUSOZ010000291.1 GCA_030655955.1 Deltaproteobacteria bacterium | reverse complement strand
CTCTCCCCCATTGGGGGAGAGGGAATAAAGCAGGAACTCCGGTAATTCTCCCTCTCCCCCCGGCGGGGGGAGAGGGCTGGGGTGAGGGGGAGCCTCCTCGTCCCAGCGACCCTATCGAAATACGCCAAAGCTCACGTGAACAGTATTGCCCCTAAACCGCCCTTTTTCACCGGGGGACTTGAAGAAGCGTTTCCCGGTATTGGGTGTTTTCGGATGCACCCCTACAGATTTTCTTCAGACCGAACTTTCCCGGTCAGATAATCCACCAGGGCCTCAAACCGCACCTTTTCCTGGGCCACCGGCGGCCGCTCGCCCTCGACTGCCTCCTGGTTAGCCGCGGCGCTGGCCGGGGAAGCAAAATTCCGCATGGGCCGCACCTGGGCTGCGCCCGCCTCCAGTTCCTTATCGCCGACGATGACCGCGTAAGCGGCGCCCAGGCGGTCCGCCATGGACATCTGGGCCTTGAGCGACCGGCCCTCAAAATCCATTTCGGCAGCCAAATCCTTGCGGCGCAACTCCTGGACCAGGGTGAAGGCCCGTTCCCGGGCCGGCTCTCCCAGGGCCGCCACAAAGATGCGGGGCCGCAAGTCCTGGCCGAAATCCTGGGGCAGCAGCTCCAGGAGGCGGTCCTCGCCGATGGCGAAGCCGATGGCGGGCAGATCCGGTCCGCCCAACGCCTTGGCCAGGCCGTTATAGCGCCCGCCGCCGGCCACCGCGTCCTGGGCCCCGAGACCCACGGCCGCGACCTCGAAGGCGGTGCGGGTGTAATAGTCCAGGCCCCGGACCAGCCTGGGCTTGAGCTCGTAGGCGACGTTAAACCGGTTCAACAGCTCCAGCACCCGGGCAAAGTGGGCGGCGCAATCGGGGCAGAGATAATCCCGGATTACCGGGGCATTGTGCAAAATCCCCTGGCAATTGGCGCTCTTGCAGTCCAGAACCCGGAGCGGGTTCGTAGTGCGGCGGCGCTGGCAGTCCTCGCACAGGCCCTCCCGGTTGATCAGGAACAACCCCAGGGCCGCCCTGAACTTCATCTGGCAGGCGGGGCAGCCCAGGGAATTGACCAGCAGGCGCAACTCCCCCGGCAGCAGCCGCTTGAGGATATGCATCAGGAGCAGGATGACTTCCACGTCCAGCTCCGGCGCCTCCACCCCGTAGGCCTCGCAGTTGATCTGCCAAAACTGCCGAAAGCGTCCCTTCTGGGGCCGCTCGTAGCGGAACATGGGCCCCAGGGTATAGAATTTTTTGACCCCGGCGCCCTTCTCCAGGCGGTTTTCCAGGACGGCCCGGAGCACCGAGGCGGTGGCCTCGGGCCGCAGCGTCAGGGAGTCGCCCTTGCGGTCGGGGAAGGTATACATTTCCTTGGCCACAATGTCGGTTTCCTCGCCGATGGAGCGGGCGAAGAGCTCGGTGCGCTCAAGGAGCGGCAGACGGATCTCCTGGTAGCCGTAGAGGTCAAAGACCTCCCGGGCCACGGACTCGACCCACTGCCACCGGGAAGTCTCCGGCGGCAGGATGTCCCGCATGCCGCGAATCGCTTTAATCATGTTGGCTTATCCCCAAATTTACCCGTAAATAATAAAAATAACCTTTAAGGGCAGGGACTGTCAAGGTGCTTTTGCCCGAGGGAAAATCACCTTGACCATGGATATTTTTCTTGACAATCTTTTAAAATTGTTAATAAAGTGCAATAAATAGGCTAATTTGTATTATTATCACGAGGATAGACTAATATGACAAAAATTCTTTCTTTTGACGATGAAACCATTCAGAAATTATTTGGTCACGAAGCGGCAGAAGATGATGACTTCAATAGACTTAAAGAATTTTATTTTAAAAGCAAAATTTATAATAGAATTATTGCGGATTTGCCATTGCGAATTCTTGTAGGGCATAAAGGTATTGGCAAATCAGCTCTTTTTATGATTGCAATCTCTGAAGAATCTCAACAAGGCAATTTACCTATACTTATAAGACCTGATGATATCGTAAACTTGGGTTCTTCTGGCGGGGATTTTCTTCATACCATAAGGGATTGGAAAAACGGGTTGATAGAAATTATCAGCAGAAAAGTATTAACAACCATGGGCATTGAAAATGTCAGCAGTCCATATCCCTTTATAAATTATGGTGGAAAATTACTAAGCTTTATTATTGATTCATTAAAATCTGATAAATTACCAATTAACCTTGATCCATCGAAGCGGCAGATTATTAATAAGTTCATGGATAATAGAATTATTACTGTTTACATTGATGATCTTGATCGAGGATGGCGAGGTGACAAGGAAAACATTAGCAGAATATCTGCATTATTGAATGCCTTAAGAGATATCAGTAAAGAAAACTTAGGAATCCGGTTCCGGATTGGCCTAAGGACAGATGTATATTATTTGGTACGGATATCAGACGAATCAACTGACAAAATTGAAGGGTCGGTTGTATGGTTTACTTGGACCGACCATGAAATATTGGTTCTTTTGATTAAAAGAATTGAGACTTTTTTTGGAAGGAGTATAGATGAAAGTTCTCTTTTATTGAAACAACCATCAGAATTAGCAGGTTATTTGAATCCTATTATGGAGCCTAAATTTAAGGATAAGGGTAAAATTATTCCAACATATCACTTGCTTACAACATTCATTAGAAAGAGGCCTAGAGATTTAGTTAAATTATGCACATTGGCAGCACGGCGAGCATATGATTATAAACAGCCTATTATTGGAAGTTCTGAATTAAGAGCAATATTTGAGGAATATTCTCAGGGACGATTACAAGATACAATTAATGAATATAGATCAGAATTACCAAGTATTGAAAGATTGATAATTGGTATGAAACCTAGTAAAAAAGATATTTCATCGTATATGGGTTTTATATATCCTACCAATGTGTTAATTCTCAAAATAAAGAAGTTAATAGAACAGGGTAGCTTCCGTTTTGCAAATGGAGAAATTGCCACACCAAAACAATTAGCCCATTTTATGTATAAGATAAATTTTCTTATTGCAAGAAAGGATGATCCTGGAGGAAAATTAATTCGAAAGTACTTTGAGGAGAACAGATACCTTTCTTCTGAATTTGCAGAGTTTGGCTTTCATTGGGAGATTCATCCAGCCTATAGATGGGCATTACAGCCTGCGGCGAGTGCACAAACGATTTATCAAGATTTTTAAAAACTAAATACCGATTTTTGGGAATTCCTTTGACAATTTTCATTATTTCTGCTAATTTAAAGCCGTTAGGCAATCCGGAACCCGGTGTGAATCCGGGGCGGTCCCGCCGCTGTAATCGGGGACGGAGAAGGTTAAGGCGTATGCGGCCACTGCCGGGGGCTTTATAAAGACCCCTGGTGGGAAGGCTGACCTCCTCCGGCTGATCCGAGAGCCAGAAGACCTGCCTGGCGGTTTTTTGTAAGTTAGGATACTTCTGATGGTAAAGGGAGTTCCATCCATAGGGATGGGACTCTTTTTTTTATGGTTTTCGGTTTTCAGTTTTCGGTAAAGGCAAAAAGCTCTTACCACATAGGCATAAAGGCCATAGAGAAAACACCAACAAGTATATGTAGCGACAAGGTACCAGGCACCATTTTTTTAACCGAAAACTGAAAACCGGAAACCGAAAACCGCATTTCAGAGCTTTCACCCCGGCGGCCGTTGATCAGAACCCGGCCCGGCCGGTAAACCACCCGAGGAAGGAGGACATATATATGAAGAAATCTGAGAGTAGCACCGCAAAACCCATCAGCATCCGCTACACCTGCGCCCCCAACGGCGACCAGGTGGGCCTGTCCCATTACCTCATGGCCGATGCCAAGAAGGCTAAGTAGGCATGGGTCAGGAAGTTTCGCCTCTGTGGGGTCCGGCGGGAGTCCCGGTGAATGCCGGGGCCGGGCCCCATTTCGACGTTTTGGAGATCGGCCACGACGACTTCGTGGCCCTGATCAGCGCTGACACCGCCTTCTGGGTCCTGGCCCCCCGGGACCAGGCCTTGGAATATCTTTTGGGGCCGGAGTTGCCCCAGCTGTTTTTGGAAAAAGAAGCCCGGTTGGCCTCGGACCTGAACAACGTCCGCTTCGGCCTGCTGCCGTCGGCGGTCTATTTTAACCCCACGGAGCGCTGCAACCTAAATTGCGGCTACTGTTACCTGCCCGAGGAGGCCCGCAGAGCCGGCGACCACATGAATCCGGCCCGCCTCATGGAGTCCCTGCAGATCCTGCAGGATTTCTTCAAGAGCACCCTGCCGGAAGGCGCCCGGCCCCAGTTGGTGTTCCACGGCGCCGAACCCCTGCTGGCCAAAGACGCGGTCTTCGCCGGGATCGAAAAGTATGGCGACTATTTCCGCTTCGGGGTGCAGACCAACGCCACCCTGCTGGATCAAGAGGCCAAAGACTTTCTGGTGGCCCATGGCGTGGGCATCGGGCTGTCCCTGGACGGCCCCAGCGCCGCGGTGGCCGACCGCACCCGGCACACCTGGGGCGGGACCGGCGTCTTCGCCGAGACCGTCAAGGCCCTGGAAGAGCTGGTGGATTATCCGGGTCTGAATCTCATCACCACGGTGACCAAAGAAAACGTCCGGCATCTGCCGGAGCTGGTGGATTTCCTCCATGCCCATGGGGTAGGGAACGCCCTGCTCAACCCGGTGCGGGGGACGCAAACGGGCGGCCGGGATCTGATGCCGGATCAGGCGGAACTGGCCCACTTTTTCTTCCAGGCCCTGGACCGGACCTATGAACTGGCCCAGAAGACGGGCAAAAAGCTGGTCATCGGCAACTTCGCCAACCTGCTGTTGGGGCTGGTGGCGCCGGGGGCCCGGCGGCTCATGTGCGACATCTCGCCCTGCGGCGGCGGGCGCTGCTTCTTTGCGGTGGGGGCCCATGGCGAAGTGGCCCCGTGCAGCGAATTCCTGGGCCTGCCGGAGTTTCACGGCGGCAACCTCTGGGAGACGTCGGTGCCGGAGTTGCTGGCGACGCCGCAATTCAAACAGATAACCACCCGGGTGACGGAGGGCTTCGCGCCCTGCAACCGCTGCGCCGTGCGCCACGTCTGCGGCGCGCCCTGCCCGGCGGAGGTCTATGCCATCAACGGGCGTCTGGACGCCCCGGCGCCGCTGTGCGACTTCTACACCGCCCAGGCACAATACGCCTTCCGGGTCATCGCCCAGGGCCGCCTGGACGACTACCTCTGGGATAGCTGGCGGGAAGGTTTGGAAGAAATCGTGTTGTTGTGATCGACGGGAGCCGGGTCAGGGCCTGCGAGGTTGACCCGGCTATCCCCGCCCCAGCGGTCTGAGTCGCATCCGGTTGCTTCGAAGGTAAAACCTTTCTCAGTAAATAACTTCACGCAAATATCCACCACCCCAGGGTCGTAAAGGATGCCCTTCTGCTCGGTAATTTCTTTCAGGGCCGCCTCGGTTCCCAACCCCGGGCGGTAAGGTCGGTTGGAGGACATAGCTTCCACCACATCGGCCACTGCCAGGATGCGCGCCTCGAGAAGTATTTCTGATCCGGAGAGGCCTTTAGGATATCCGGAGCCATTCAGCCGCTCATGATGCTGGACCACGATTTTGGCCACATCACAGGGAAAATCTATCTCCTTAAGGATATTATAGCCGGCCTCCGCATGGGTTTTTATGATATTAAATTCATGCTCACTGATCTTGCCGGGTTTGGTAAGGATCTCGGCTGGCACGGCGATCTTACCGATATCATGGAGAAAGCCGATAATTCGCATCCCCTCGATCTTTGCTTCGCTAAACCCTATCTCTTTAGCGATGGCGCAGGCCAGATCCGTAACCCGCCTCTGGTGGCCGGCGGTATAGGGGTCGCGCATTTCTAAGGCGGAGGTTAAGGCCCTGACCGTGGCGTGTACGGTTTGTTTCAATTTCTCAACCGTTCTCTTGAGGGCAACCTCCCCTTGCTTGCGTTCACTGATATCGAAAAAAACTCCGCTCACATACGTGAAAACCCCTTTGTCCTCACAAACGATATGGCTTCTTTCTTGAATCCAGATCGGTTTTCTATCCCGACGCCGTATGCGGTATTCCCTGAGATAGGGCTTGCAGCCTTTTAGCGCCGCGTCGAATTCTTGCTGAGCCTCGGGCCGGTCTTCATCCAGGATCAAATCCGTCCACTTCAGCGCCCGGGAATCGAACTCCTGTTTAGGATAGCCGGTCATTTCTTCCACCTTGTCGTCAAACAGATCGATGGAACCGTCCAGATACCCTTTGAATACTATGGCCGGTAGATTTTCTACTAATAAGCGAAATTCCTGCTCGCTCCGCTGCTGCGCCGCCTCGGCTTCCCGGCGGACAATGATGCCGGCCAGGGTATTGGCAATCGCGGCTAAGAATTCTTCCTCTTGGGGAGAGTAGTGGTGCCCCGCTTTCACATAGAAATTTATCACCCCCAATACGCGATCGCCGAATAGGATCGGCACGCAATAGTGACCATGCGGGAGCATTCCTTCAGTCCGGATTGTATGGCGTTCATCGAGGCCGTCAGCAAACTGGATCTGTCGGGTGGATGCAGCTAACCCGCAAAGACACCGGCCAAAGGGGATCCGGCGGCAGGCTTCCAGGATCAGGCTCGTCATCCCCTTTTGCGCCTTCATCACCAGCACCTCAGGTTGATCTTCCACCAGGAAAATGCTGCCTTTGGACTCCAAGGCAATCCAGTCTATCGTATTGGACAAATCCAGAGTGTGCTGCAGGAGTTCCTCGAGGGGGATATCTTCCAGCGCGAGCTGCAGCAGGGAATTGATTACTTTTTGCTTGTCATAGCTGCGCTTAAGATTATCCACAGCTCTATCAAGCTCAGGTGAATCTCCGGTCATGCTTTACCCCCGGTAACCCCCAGTGGGGATCAGGCCACTGGACAGTAGCCTCAGGGTATTGATCGGTCTTAAGCGGAAATTTATTAAATTCAGGCAGGGAGAGCTCCTTTACCCTGGCATCTATCCGCCACAGGCAAAATGGCCCTCAGACGTGGCGCGGGCCCGGGACCCGATCGGCCGCCGATCGAAGCCAAGCCGGTTCCCGGGGCGGTCTCCAGGTATTCCTTCGCCTCGCCCCCGTCTTCGGGCTCAGCGCCGGCAAACCGCCTCAGAACTGGATCTCAAACAGGGAACTGATGGAGTCTTCCTGGTGGATGCGCACAATGGCCTGGGCCAGGAGGGGCGCCACCGATAGTTGCACGATTTTGGGGCACTTTTGGGCCGCTTCGCTCAAGGGAATGGTGTCGGTGACCACCAGGCGGTGCAGAGGGGATTTCGCCACCCGCTCCACCGCCGGCCCGGAGAGCACGGGGTGGGTGCAGCAGGCGTTGACGTTGCGGGCGCCTTGCTGGATGATGACCCCGGCCGCTTCGCTCAAGGTGCCGCCGGTGTCGATGATATCATCTAAAATGACCACATCCTTGTCCAAAACCTCACCGATGAGGTTCATGGCCTTGGCCTGGCCCGGGGCATCCCGGCGCTTGTCGATCAACCCCAGGGTGGCGGTAAGGCGCTTGGCGTAAGCCCGGGCCCGGGGAACCCCCCCGGCGTCCGGCGACACGATGGCCAGGTCGTCCTGAAAATTTTCCCGGATATAGGGAATCATGACCGGGGAAGCGTAGAGATTGTCCACCGGGATATTGAAAAAGCCCTGAATCTGCCCTACGTGCAGGTCCATGGTGAGAATGCGTTGGGCCCCGGCGGTAACCAGGAGATCGGCCACCAGTTTGGCGGTGATGGGCACCCGGGGCGCCACCTTGCGGTCCTGACGGGCATAGCCGAAATAGGGGATGACCGCGGTGATCCGCCGGGCCGAGGCCCGCTTCACCGCGTCGATCATGAGCAGGAGTTCCATGAGGTTGTGGTTGGTGGGGGGACAGGTGGACTGGATCAGGAAAACGTCCCGGCCCCGGACATTGTCGACGATTTCCACCCGGATCTCCCCGTCACTGAAGGTGCTGACTATGGCCTCCCCCAGGGGCAGGGAGAGGTGGTCGCAGATTTTGTGAGCCAGTTCCCGGGTGGAATTGCCCGTAAAGATACGGATATTGTTATTGAGCGCCGCAGGCATAGGTTAAGGTCTCGTGAGTAGTCGGTGTGAAATTTATTGCAATCAATTTATGTTAAATCAAATGGGAGCATGGACGCAAGGGTAATTTCGGGGGGAGCGATTTTTTCCTGCAGCACCAGGATATTGACACCGTGCGCCACCGCGGTGGCCAGCTCCCGGGCATAGGCCGGATCGATGGCGGCGGCGGGCCGCAGCACCTGGGCGTCGTGGCGCTGGACCACGAAGACGTTCCAGGCCTGGTGTCCCTGCCCCACCAACTGCCTCAAATGCTCCAGGTGGCGGCGCCCCCGGCTGGTCACCCCGTCAGGAAAGAGCGCTACCCCGTCTTCCACCCAGGTGACGCTCTTGACCTCGATAAACAGGAGTTTCCCTTCCACCTCCAGGACAAAATCCAGTCGGCTGCCCTGGGGTATGGTAACTTCGGCCCGGACCCGGGAGGGCAACGGCAAGCCCGGAAGGCCGCCGGTGGCCAGGGCCTCCGCCACCAGACGGTTGGGGGCCAGGGTGTCGATGCAAATCCAGCCGGCGGCCCCCCGGACAAACCGCCAGGTATAGTCGGTCTTGCGCCCCGGGCGCTCGTCATGCGTAAGAAGAATCTCTTGGCCCGGGTCGAGACAGCCGGTCAGGGCGCCGGAATTAGGCACATGGACCCAGACGCGGCGTTGGTCCGGCAACTCCACCAGGGCCAGGAACCGTTGCCGGCGCTCCAGGAAGCGGGCGTGAATCAGGGGCGTCGAAAAATGCACCGGTACAGGCGGACAGGCAGGTGGAATTTATGGGTATGGGCCTTAAGTAACTTCATTTTTAATCGGGGAAGTGCGTTTTATGCGGGCAACTGATTGCGGCACGATCTTCTAGAAGGCATACCAGACCCGGAACCAGTTTTGCAGGTCGTTGCCCTGGTCCCGATTACCGCTTTCCAACTGGCTCTTTAAGAGGAAACTCCACCGTCCCAGGTCGTATTTGAGTTCCGGACCGACGCCCAAGAGCTGATTACCCATGGGGCGTTGAAACGCGAAGCCCTCTTCGGCAGGGCGATAGAGATAGCTGTTGAGCCCCACCCGCAGGTTGGGCACCAGGCGGTAGTCCACGGCGTATTTCATATAGAGCGGTGATTTGCTGAGCGGTTGCGGGTCGGCGGGGCCTGGTTCCCGGTTATACCGAATGGAGATATTGAGCTCGGTATTGAGAGGCAGCTTGACTCTGGCGTCACCACCCTCACTATGGAGTTGCAGCGACGGACCGGTTTGGAGACCCATGAAATTAGGACCGGCTGGAGGCAGGGGTTTCTCGCCCTGCATCTGGCTTTCCAGGGAACTCTGGGCCTGAATGGGGAGAATGGGGAGCGATCTATAGGCGTAGTCGGCGGCCAAACCCGGCCCCGATACGCAAGTAAGCCATAACAGCCAGAAAGCTGTTACCAGCCAGGCTATCCCCCGTCTCGCCTGCATTGCTGGACTCCCCCGATTCCATTAAAGAATAAAAATAGTAAAGTTAAAATATAACATAATTGCAAGAAAGTCAAGTCAATTCTTAAAGTTAAATCGGCCGGCCATAGAGGGCGGCCAGGATTTCCCGGCCGCCGGCAGCCAGCAGGGTTTCGGCCATTTGGGTGCCCAACCCGGCCGCCTCAGCCACGGGGGCGGACCGTTGATCCCTCAGAAAGCGCCGGCCTTCCAGGTCGCTGATCAGGGCCGAAAGAACGAGACAGTCTCCCTCGACCCGGCCCAGGGCCGCCACCGGCACCACGCAACCGCCCTCCAGCCGGGCCAGGAAAGCCCGCTCGGCCGTCACCGCGCCACGGGTGGGCGGATCATCCAGAAAGGCCAGGAGTTCCCGGAGGTCATGGTCAGCCTCGCGCACCTCCAGGCCCAAGGCTCCCTGGCCCACGGCCGGCAGCATGTCGGATTCAGGCACGCAGCCCCGGTAAATATGGGCCAACCCCAGCCGGTTGAGCCCCGCCGCCGCCAGGATGAGTCCATCCAGGCCCAGGGTCTCCATCTTTTTGAGGCGGGTGTCCACATTGCCTCTCAAGGGCACCACTTCCAGGTCGGGCCACCGGTGCAGCAACTGCACCCGGCGTCTCAGACTGCCGGTACCGACCCGGCCGCCGGCGGGAATCTCGGCAAGATTGGCGTAGCGGGAAGAGATGAAGGCGTCCCGGCAATCTTCCCGGGGCGGCACCGCCCCCAAGATCAGGCCCGCCGGCACCTCCGCCGGCATATCCTTGAGGCTGTGCACCGCCAGGTCGACCTGGCCCGTAAGGAGGGCCTCTTCGATCTCCTTGATAAACAGGCCCTTGCCGCCGATCTGGGCCAGGGGGACGTCTTGAATCTTATCCCCGGTGGTCTTGATGATGACCAGTTCCACCCGGCAGGCGGGGTAGCGTCCGGCAATCTGCGCCGCTACCCAGCGGGCCTGGGCCAGGGCTAAGGGGCTGCCCCGGGTGCCGATCTTGAGATCTCTGGGCAAAGTCGTTCTTACCCGCAGGTGCTGCAGGAAGTTGCGGCGCAGCCGGTGCAGGAACTACCGCCGCCGCTGGAGGTAGAGGTTAATTTGCCCCCCACCTTGGCGGTACAGGCGCTCATCAACTTTTCCACTTTGGCCTGGCCGCAGTGGGGGCACTCCACCTCCGGGTCGGCCCCGAAGACCAGCTTCTCGAAATCCTGGTTACAGCTATGGCAGCGAAATTCAAAAATGGGCATTGACCTGGTATCTCCTTGATAATTTCCTGGAATTAAGGGAGGGCAAGGGAAGGGCGGTTCACGAACCGCCCCTACGTTTCCGGCCATCCATATACATTTTACCCTATTTCTTTTCGATGCGCACCGGCGCGCCCTCCGGCACCAGCTTGAGGCAGCACGGGTCGTCCGTGACTCGCCCCACCAGGTTCACGGCGCTGGCGGGGCGAATCTCGCCGGGGACGCTCCCCGGGGTTTGTATTTTACCTCATTTTCCCTGCATATCTAAATACCCCTAATTTCATTATTAAAATAGATTTACATTATCTCTTGACATACCCCTAAATACCCTTATAATTGTCTCAGAGGTTGGAAAAAGGTTGGAAATATAGGCACCGGGTTATAGAGAAATAACCGCCGGGCAAGGAGAGGAAGCTCACATGAAGCGCCATAAAACTACCTATCCAGGGATTTTTTATCGTGAAGCCGAGCGCATCGGCGGCAAGGGTATTGAAAAGGTCTATTACATCGTTTTCAAGAGAGACGGTAAGGTCTATGAGGAAAAGGTAGGGCGGCAATTCAAAGATGATATGACCCCGGCCAGGGCGTCTCTGATCAGGGCGGAACGCATTGAAGGGAGGCGGCAATCCCGGAAAGAGATTCGAGAGGCGGCCGCTGTTACAAAATGGACGGTTGCCCGGCTGTGGCAGGAGTATATAAGCGATAAACCCGATTCCAAGGGGTTTATGACGGACCGATACCGCTATCAGAAATTCCTTCAATCCCCCTTTGGTGGGAAAGAACCGATGGCCATTGCTCAAATAGATACCCACCGGTTGCGGATCACCCTTGCCAAGACCCTGGCCCCCAAGACCGTCAAGAATGTTCTGGAATTGCTTGAGAGGGTTATCAATTTCGGGGTGAAAAAAGGATTGTCCCCCGGCCTGGGCTTCAAAATCGAAATGCCCAAGGTGAACAACATCAAGACAGAGGACCTCTCGCCAGAGCAGTTATCCAAACTGCTGGAGGCCATAGCTGCTGCCCACGACATACAGGCGGCGAACTTAATGAGGATGGTCCTTGTAACTGGTATGCGTCGGGGTGAGTTTTTCAAACTCCAATGGCAGCATATTGATTTTGAAAAGGGATTTATCCATATCATCGGCCCCAAAGGCGGCAAAGACCAGACCATACCAATGAACCAGGCGGCCAGAAATGTTTTAGAGAACCATCCGAGAACCGACTCGCCCTTCGTGTTCCCGGGCCGTGGTGGAAATCAGAGAACCGATATGAGGCTACCCATTAATCGGATCAGAAAAGCGGCGGAACTCCCCAAAGACTTCCGGCCCCTGCATGGTCTGAGGCATACTTACGCTTCGATGTTAGCATCATCCGGCGAAGTGGACCTTTACACCTTACAAAAGCTGCTGACTCATAAGACCCCCGCCATGACGATGCGTTATGCCCACTTGCGGGATGAGACTCTCCGCCGGGCGTCCGACCTGGCGGGGGACTTGATAGGCCAGGCGATGAACGGCCACACCCTTCATGTGGTAAACATGGAAAAAGAGAAAAAAGCGAATTAAGTCTGAAAATTTCCGGGAGATAGGGTAGGCCACCCGAAAAGCGTTTTCCTGGCCGCCTTCCCCCGGAACCCCACCAGACCAGTATCGCACAGGAGGGGCGCTCTTGCAGGACGATAAGCCTCATCGCACCATGGGTGAAATTATTAACAAGATATTCCGCGGTGCTTCAAAGGAGAAGAATTCTATCAAGGGACTTAAGGTTAGAATAGCGGGGCCAGAAGACCTTTCCCCTGAGCAGTTAAATTTTATTAATGATGAGTTAAAAAAAGGGGTATTACATCATTTTTTAGTCTATGGAGATTCTGATCCACCAAAAGTTTCTGCAAAACTTTCTTCTAAGCAGCAAGACATTATATCCTTACTTGGGAGATATGTAGAACCTATGAATGCTATAAAAGAACAGAAACTTAGGAATGATATAAACGAACAGTCAAACGACATTTTAGAAGCTGTTCGAGCAAAGTTAATCTGGCATCCGTTAGTTTCTGATTTCATATACACTCATAAGGCGCTTGGGAGTAAAGAGATTTTAAGAAAAATAAAGCGAGGTTGGGAAACAGGTGTTAAGCGCCCTCTTACAATAAATGACTTGAAGTTTAGAAATCGGCTCGAAGAAATTTTCAAATATAGGAAAGAAGGTAAAACTTGGTTACAGATTCGCCGGATTCTTATGAAGGGAAAAATCATCAAAAAAATGAGTTGGCAGGCGCTACAGAAGAGGTTTGAGAAAGCCTGGGAAGAGGAATGGAAAAAAGTTAATAAAAAGGCCCCCATTATTCCTTGATATTTAGTTACAACAAGATAATTCTTTGCTATCTCCCGCCCTTTAACAGCAACACTCTCCTGTAATAATCCCCGGACAACCATTTTGGCAGAGAAATCTCCTCGCCCAAATTCTGAGATAACCTTGAGGAAAATCAAGTGGGTGCAGGGAGGTCAGTATGGAAACTCGTTATCTTACACCTCTCGAAGTCGAGAAGATCACCGGCCGTAAACTTCAAACGTTGGCTAATGAACGTTATCGGGGGGAGGGCATCGAGTACTATAAGATTGGTTCAAGTATCAGGTACAAACTCTCGGACGTGCTTGCCTTCATGGAACGCCACAGAATTGACCCTGAGTCGCGGCGGGCGGGTTGATTCCATGGCCACCGTGACCCCCGAAACCACCGCCGCCCCCGTGGCGGCCCAGGCACACCCCCACTGCATAGCCGAAGCCAAGGGCATCCCTGGCAGCGTGGAAGAAATGCGCCAGGCGGCGGCGGCGATCATCGCAGACGAACAGACCAAGTTTAACAAACCTACCCTCCCCATGGTCCAGGTGAACGACCGGCAACTGAGGAGTACCACAACCGAGGCTGTCGCCGCCCTGCACGCAGCCAACAACCCACCCGAAATCTTCGTGCGCATGGGTGAGCTGGTTAGAATCCAGGCCGATGAAGACGGGCGGCCTATCATAAAGGAACTGAGTGAGGCCGGGGTGAGATATTACCTTTCCCAGGCGGCGGACTTCGTAAATAAAACACAGAAAGGATCAATCAAGGTCAGTCCACCTCGGGACCTGGTGCAAAACGTCATGGCGGCTCCATACTGGCCATTCCCAGCCCTCAAGGGGATTGTGGAGGTTCCGGTTTTGCGGCCTGACGGCTCCATACTGGCGACGCCGGGATATGATCCGGCCACAAAGCTCTATTATCGACCTGTTCCTGGGCTGGAATGTCCCCTAATACCCTTACACCCGACCCAGGATGAGGCCAAAAAAGCAGCTCAGTTCATCAATGACGAATTGCTTCACGGCTTTCCCTTTGTTGACAATGCTTCCAGGGCAAACGCCCTGGCAGCTCTCATAACCCCCACTCTGCGCCACGCCATCGTTGGGCAGGTTCCTGCTGGAGTTAACAGCGCAACCAAAGCTGGGACCGGCAAAACCATAATGCAAGAGATGATGGGGGTCATAAGCACGGGGCGGTGGACGCCAATGTACAACCCCCCGATCCAGAGGGACAATGACGCCGAGTGGTCAAAGGTCATCACCGCCGTACTTATCAAGGGTTCCACAATTATTTGTTTTGACAATGTGGACGGGCTGCTGCGGTCCCCTTCCTTGGCTTCGGCTATCACCGCCAAGGTGTATAGCGGACGTATTCTGGGGTTTAGCAAAACGGCAGAAATCCCGGTGAACGTCTCCTGGTTCGTTAATGGCAATAACATCCAGCTCGGGGGCGACCTGCCCAGGCGGTGTTACTGGATTCGCCTTGATGCCAAGATGACCCGACCCTGGGA
>JAUSOZ010000275.1 GCA_030655955.1 Deltaproteobacteria bacterium | reverse complement strand
GCCAGGAGTTCCGAAAAGACTTTTCAGGAGGGGACGGGGGGCAATTTCTGCTATGAGGTCAGAGACTCCCCGGCCCCCCTCTCACCAGTTTCTGGAGAGTTGGACCTGCTGTGACGCTTCATTGTTAATCCCCATACCAATTATGCATCAGGGCGTTGGATTGCAGCCCTGCCTGAAACGCGGGCGCACCCCTTGGCGCGCCCGGCAAAAATTATGCGGTGGTGAAACCTGCGGGAGGGGGTTGGCGGTTCCCACAGGCGAGACGCCTGTGCTACACGCCTCCGGTCCCCTCCCTCAGGTCTCTTAACTTTCTTGGGTCCTACTTCACTTCCTCGAATGCGGCCTCCACCACTTCTTCTTCGGGTTTCTTGGCCTTCTCTTCGTGGCCGGCGCCCGCTCCGGCACCCGCACCCGCCCCGGCGCCCGGGTCGCCGCCCGGGCCGGCGGCGCCGGTCTTGGCGTACATCTGCTCCGCCAGCTTGTGGGAAGCCTTCATCAGCTCCTCACTCTTGGCCTTGATGGCCTCCGGATCGGTCCCTTCCATGGCGGTCTTGAGGGCGGCGATGTGGCTTTCGATGTCGGTCTTGGTAGCCGCATCCACCTTGTCCCCCAGATCGGCCACGGTCTTTTCGGTGGTGTAGATCAGGGTGTCGGCCTGGTTGCGGGCCTCGATCATCTCCCGCTTCTTCTTGTCTTCCTCGGCATGGAGCTCGGCATCCTTGATGAGGTTCTTGATCTCATCATCGGACAGGCCGCTGGAGGCGGTGATGCGGATAGACTGCTCCTTGCCGGTGCCCATATCCTTGGCGGAGACTTGGACGATGCCGTTGGCGTCGATGTCGAAGGTGACATCGACCTGGGGAATACCCCGGGGCGCCGGCGGAATGCCGAACAGTTCGAACCGCCCCAGCGTCTTGTTATCCCCGGCCATATCCCGTTCGCCCTGGAGCACGTGGATGGTCACCGCGGTCTGGTTGTCCGCCGCGGTGGAGAAGACCTGGTTCTTCCGGGTGGGGATGGTGGTGTTGCGCTCGATGATCCGGGTAAAGACCCCACCCAGGGTCTCGATCCCCAGGGACAGGGGGGTGACGTCCAGCAGGAGGACATCCTTCACCTCGCCTTTGAGGACCCCGGCCTGAATCGCGGCGCCCACGGCCACCACTTCATCGGGATTCACCCCTTTGTGGGGCTCCTTGCCGAAGATCTCCTTGACCTTCTCCTGGACCTTGGGCATACGGGTCATGCCCCCCACCAGGATGACTTCGTCGATGTCCTTGGCCGTGGCCTTGGCATCCTTCAAGGCTTGCAGACAGGGCCCCGCCATCTTGTCGATGAGCTCTGCCACCAGGCTCTCGAGCTTGGCCCGGCTGAGCTTGATGAGCAGGTGCTTGGGGCCGGTGGCGTCGGCGGTGACGAAGGGCAGGTTGACTTCGGTCTCCATGGAAGTGGAGAGCTCCATCTTGGCCTTTTCCGCCGCTTCTTTCAGGCGCTGCAGGGCCATCTTGTCATTGCGCAGGTTGATGCCCTGTTCCCGCATGAACTCATCCGCCAGGAAGTCGATAACCCGCTGGTCGAAGTCATCGCCGCCCAGGTGGGTGTCGCCGTTGGTGGATTTGACCTCGAAGACGCCGTCGCCGATCTCCAGGATGGAGACGTCAAAGGTGCCGCCCCCGAGATCGAAGACCACGATGCGCTCGTCCTTCTTTTTATCCAGGCCGTAGGCCATGGAGGCGGCGGTGGGCTCGTTGACGATGCGCAGTACCTCAAGACCGGCGATTTTCCCGGCGTCCTTGGTCGCCTGGCGCTGGGCGTCGCTGAAGTAGGCCGGCACGGTGATCACGGCCTCGGTCACCTTTTCCCCCAGATACTCCTCCGCGGTCTGCTTCATCTTGGTGAGGATCATGGACGAGATCTCGGCGGGGGAATAGACCTTGCCCCGGATATCGATGTGGGCGTCGCCGTTCTCGGCCTGGACGATTTTATAGGGCAGAATCTTCAGATCCCGCTGCACTTCCGGGTCGCTGAATTTCCGGCCGATGAGACGCTTGACGGAAAACACGGTATTTAAAGGGTTGGTGATGGACTGGCGCTTGGCGATCTGCCCCACCAACCGTTCGCCGCTCTCGGTAAAGGCCACCACGGAGGGGGTGGTGCGGGTTCCCTCCACATTCGGGATGACCTTGGGCTCGCCACCTTCCATAATGGCAACACAGGAATTGGTGGTGCCTAGATCGATGCCGATAACTTTAGACATTTATTTCTCCTCCTGAACCATCGAATCGTTTTGATTTGACGTGGTTTCGTTTTGGGTATTGCTGGCCACCACTACCATGGCCGGCCGCAGCAGGCGCTGGTTCATGAGGTAGCCCTTCTGTAATTCTTTGATGACGCTGCCGTCCGGGACATCCGGAGCCTCTTCCTGCATCATGGCGTTATGAAAAGCCGGGTCGAATTGCTGGCCCAGGCTGTTGTGGGCCGTGACCCCGAACCGGTCCAGGGCCTTGAGAAAACCCTGGTGTACCATTTCGATGCCTTCCAGCAACGCCTGCGGCGCCTCCAACTGCCGGCCGTGGTCCAAGGCTCGCTCCAGGTTGTCCACCACGGGCAGGAGTTCTTTGACCAGGTTCTCGTTGGCAAACTGCAAGAGGTCCGCCCGTTCGCGCTCCTGACGCTTTTTCAAATTTTCCATATCTGCGGCCAGCCGGAGCAGGCGGGCATAGTTCTCTTCGGCTTCCTTGGTCTTTTCCTCCAACATATGGCGCAGCTCCGTCACCTCCCCCGAACTTTCCGGGGACTGAGGGGAAACTCCCGAAGCGGTCTTCTCCTCCTGAGACGGAGGGTTAGACGATTTCTTGGTGAAGAAATCAGATTTGGATCGGGTCATAAAGCCTCTTCTCCTCGTCATACTGCCAACTACCTAAAAATTTATGCACAACCTAAACCCCAGCCTGAGACGGGCCCGGGGCGAGGAAATTCACGTCTGGCGCTTGTTGAGCAGCTCCGTGACCAGTGCCGCGGTGTACCGCACAATGGGGACCAGCCGGGCGTAGTCCATGCGCATGGGTCCGATGACCCCCAGGCTGCCCAGGGCCGTTTGCTGGGAACCGTAGGAGGTGGCCACCAGGGACAACTGCATCTCCGGGAATTGATCCTCCGGACTGATAATAATCTGCACTCCCTGGGCCACCATGGTCTGATCCAGCAAGGTGACCAGATGGTGCTTCTCTTCAAAGGCCCTGAAGATGCTCCGGATCTTGTCCACATCGCCGGTGAATTCCGGGTAATCCAGGATATGGCTGGTACCCTCGATGTAGAGCTCTTCGGCCTCGTCTTTTTGCAGGGCCTGCCGGCTGAGGTTCAGGGCCTGCGACACCATCTTGTCGAACAGGCTCTTTTCTTCCTCCATCTTGGCCAGGATCCGCCGCCGGGATTCCCCCAGGGTCAGGTTCTGGCAGAGCTCATTGAGATACCGGCTGAAGCGGTCCAACACCTCCTGGGAAAAACGGCTCTTGGTGCGCACGAACCGGTTCTGGACCTGATTGTCCTGGGACACCAGGACCGTCAGCACCCCATCCCCACTCAGGTTGATGAACTGGATATGTTTGAGGCGTATGCCCTGGGGGCGGGGGCCCAGCACCAGGGCTGGATGGCCGCTCACCAGGGAGAGCACCCGGGAGGCCTGGCGGAATAACTCTTGCGGCTCGTGGGCCGGCGGTCCGAAGCCCTCCTGGATCTGCTGCTGCACCGACCGGCCCAAGGACTGGACGGGCAGGATCCGGTCTACATAATATCGCAAGCCCTGGGGCGTGGGGACCCGGCCGGCCGAGGTGTGGGGCTGGCTGAGAAAACCCCGCTCTTCCAGGTCCAGCATGAGGTTGCGGATGGTGGCCGGCGACAGGTTCAGGCCCGAGGTCTTGGCCACGGTCCGCGACCCCACCGGTTCCCCGGTAATAATATACTGGGCCACCACGGTTTTAAGGACCCAGGTATCCCGCTCCCCCAGGAGTTCCATGACGCGATTCTGTTCCATTTTCAACCTTATAAGTTAATAAGAACACATGGATTTGTCAAGAGATATGGGGGATTTTTACCCTGGGGGAAACGCCGGACCGCCGCACCCCATTTACCGGCCTGGGAGCTCCCGACCGCAGGTCCAACCACGGCGCCGACGTGGCATCCCGGCTCACCTACCCCTGGCAGCGGTGGCGGACGCTTTGGCCTTCCACCATATAGACCACCTGCTCGGCGATATTGGTGGCGTGGTCCCCCACCCGCTCCAGGTTGCGCACGATGTTGATCTGGCACTGGCCGGGCAGGATGGCCTCCGGGGCCCCGGTCATTTCCCCGAGCAGGTCCTGGATAATGGCCTGGTCCAGGGCATCCACGTCGGAGTCCGTCAGGCAGACCTGCCGCGCCAGGTGGGCATTGCTGCGGAAAAAGGCTTCCAGGCTCTGGCGCACCATCTCCTGGACGGTTTGGGCCATGGACGCCAGGCTGGGGTGGATGGGCCGGGGCGGCAGGTGCCTCAGGGTGAGCACCTCTTCGGCGATGTTGGTGGCGGAGTCGCCGATCCGCTCCAACTCGGTAATGATATGGTCAACGGCCATGAGTTGGCGCAAATCTCCAGCCACCGGCTGGAACAGGGCGATCAGGCGCACGCATTCCCGGTCAATGGCCTCCTCCAGGCTATTGACCGCCACGTCTCCGACGATCACCTGGCGGGCCAGGTCCCCGTCCCGGGTCAGCACGGCCTTGACGCTCTGCTCCATAGCGGTGGCCGCCAGGCCCGCCAACTCCATCAGGTCGTCCCTCACCGTGGCCAGATTTCGGGAAAATTTGGCCTTCACCTGGGACTTTTCTTCCAGCTCTGTTGCCATTATCTCACCTCACGAACTCCTCAGAACCCCAGGGTTCCCCCCACAGTGGCACCTCAACAAATCCGCCCTGGTTAAACCGGCCTTAGCCCGCACTCTGGACTGAATTAGGTCACCCAACTTAAAGAGCACACAATGATTGCACGAGTGAATATTTTTTCAAAAATATCAGAATCCTCTTTACATATTACACTACTATGCTAAGGTGTGTCTGCAGAAAAACCTAGGGGGTAGGAACTGCTGACCAGCGGGGGGGAAATAATGGCCTGGCGTACACTTTTAATCCTGGGATGGATGGTCTTGATGCTCGCGCTGGGAACCCAGCCGAGCCTGGCAATTACGCCTTATGACGACGTATTGGTGCAGCAGGCGGCCAAGGACATTCAACAGGAGAATTACGACGAAGCCTTGGTGGCCTTGAGCGATGCCTGGAACAAAGGCACGCACACTCCGGAAAAAGCTTTTATGTTTGGCCAGGTTTACCGGCTCATGCTTAATTACGCCAAGGCCAAAGAATATTTGCAGGAAGCCCTGCGGCTCAAGCCGGATTTTCGTCCGGCGCAATTAATGCTGGCCGACACGTTACTGGCCCTCAACCAGTCCAAAGAAGCCAAACCCATCTTGCAGAATCTGCTGGCCGCCGGGTACGAGCCGGGGCAGACTGCCTTTTTGCTGGGCGTCGTGGCCACCAAAGAGGGCAACTATAGCGAAGCCCTGGATTATTTCCGTAAGGCCGAGGCCGAGCCCAAGGTGGCCCAGGAGGCCAAGTTCCAGGCGAGCCTGGCCCTGGCCGCCCTCAACCGGGTCAAAGAAGCCAAGCAGGCCATGGCCGAGAGCATTGCCCTTAACCCCCAGAGCCAGACCGCTGATTTCGCCAAGCGTTACATGGGGATCCTGGCCCAGCGGGCGGATGAGCAGCGTCCCTTCCGCATCACCGTCTCGTCAGGCTTTGATTACGACTCCAACGTCACCCTCTCTCCTGGTGGAGGGGGCGAAGTGACCGGGGTTTCCGGGAAGGCCAGCGGTGTATCTTTTCAAACCGCCCTGCTGGAATACACCATCTTGCCCGCCGGTCCCTTCAGCCTTTTGACCCAATACTCCTATTTCCAGAATTTTCACTTCGCGGTGCCAACGTACGACATCATGACCCACTGCATCGGCCTGACCCCCACCTATGCCTTCAAGAATGGCCGCTTCTGGCTGCCGGTGAATTATACCTATATGGACCTGGCGTCAGACAAGTACTACACCGGCTACCTGGTGACCCCCACCTATCTCCATCAGGTCACCGAGAAAATCGGCCTGGAAGTGGGAGCCAAGTTTAATAACCAGCATTTTTGGACCCCCCAGTTCCTTATCCAGGAAAACCGCAGCGGCAATCTCTGGGGCGGCAATGTGGGGATGTATTACTTTTTCAAAAAGCAAAAGGGATTTGTCCAGGCCCGCCTCGGCTATTGGAACAACAACACCAAGGGCGACAACTGGGACAGCAACAGCTACAATCTGCTCCTGTCGTTGCTCTGGCCCATCACCGACAAGTTAAAATACAATATGTGGCTGGACCTCACGCAGCAGCCGTTTGCCAACACCTGGTACAACGGTGCGACTGTCGGCAACGTCCAGGGCGCGCCCCTGATCCCCCAACCCAAACGGCGGGACCAAATTCTGATGTTTGGGATGCAGTTCTCTTATGAACTTTGCAAAGGCCTGGAAGCCGGGATCCATTGGTACTTTATCCGGGACAACTCCAACATCGATTTGTATAACTATAGCCGTCACATCGCCGGCGGCCAGTTGGCGTACCGGTACTAACGGGAGGTACCTGGCGAAAAAGATTGAGCATTCGTAGCACCCGGTTAATTGCCCACTATCTCTCCAGTTCACCTGAATCACCCCGGTTGTCTATCTCCGTCGACCAGCCTGCGGTGATGCGGCGCTTACCAATTGCCCTGGCATTTTCCCCGAATCTCCTGCAAGGGGAAAGTTGTCGGGATGGTTTATAATTTAATTAACTCTCAATTTGATTTATTTAATTTTTAATTAAATTTAGTTAAAATAGACTTAGGCAGGCGGTCCTGACCGCCGCGCTTGGGGAGACGCTGCTGACCCAGCTCACCAAAGGAGCCCGATTTATGAGAAAGTCTGCATTCTTTTGGGTGGTACTCGTGATCCTGGCATTCCAGGTGGGGACGCTTACCAGCGCCCAGGCGGACGTGGTGGGACACCTGACGCAGGTGGAAGGCAGGGTCGACATACTGAGAGGCGGGAAGCTTCCGGCCATCGCGGTTAAGTTGAATGATGGGGTGCAAATAGGCGATGTACTCCGGACCAAGTCCCTGTCCAAGGCCCAGATCACCTTTATCGATAATTCCACCATGACGATTTCCCCCGAGAGCCGGGTAGGTATCGAAGCCTATATGTTCGACTCCGCCAAGAATAAGCGCAGTGCCGTGGTCCAACTCTTCCAGGGCCTGGCCCACGTGGCGGTCAGCAAGATCTTCAAGGCCGCCGAACCGGATTTTGTCGTCAAGACCCAAACCGCCATTATGGGGGTGAGGGGCACCGACTTCGGGGTTCGCATCTATCCCAACAGTTCGGACGTTTTGAATTTTGAGGGCCTCCTCCAGGTGGGCAATATTCTCCCCGAGGTGAGCCAACTGTTCCGCCGGGCCTTCAAGGTTGCCTACTCCTTTAGCTCCGGAGGCGCGGGTGGTCAGCAATGGGTGTTCTTGAAGGCTATGCAGGGCACCTCGGTGGGCCGAGGTCTGCCTCCCAGTGCGGTCTTTGCCGTTACCCCTGCCATGAAGACTTCCTTCATGGATCTGTTCAGTACTTTGGGCAGCCGGGGCCCCGGTGGCGGTAGCGCCACTGGTGGCGGTGGCGTCACCGCCGGCGTTGGCGTCACCGCCGGCGTTGGCGCTATCGGCATTGGCGGCGGCATCCCCGGTGGCGACGGTACCGTTCCCGGCAGCGGGTTTCTCAGCATAAATCAGCCGGGGACCGGAGCGATCATTCCCCTTGATTCCACCATAGCCGGAAACCCTGTGGGCGTGGTCACCCCTCCGGTAGTCGCCCCCATTGTGGTAGCACCACCACCGCCGCCACCGCCGCCGCCGCCACCCTCGCCTTTGCCTCCACATCCGCCGCGGTGATGGGGATGTTGGATGCAGGAAATAAAGGGGCTTATGAAGCCGAGCGGCAATGATACGATTTGCCTCTTAATCCCCTCTCGTTTGGCGCCCTTAGAGGCTGTTGGGATCAGTAAGACCTCAAGATGATTCTGGTAATGGTGGATAACAATTTGGCAATGCCGGCTGGGCTTGCTTACTGGCGTTTTTTGATGGCCGGCGGTCCCACCATAAAGGCAGGCACAACGCGGCGCGGGCCAGGCCGTCACGAGTTTCGAATTCCGCCATCTGGGCAACGGAGCGATACCAGGAGGATACTATGAAAAGTAAAGCCTCAAAATTTTGTGGCGGAGCTTTGACGTGTGTGATGGCTCTTTTAGGTCTGGCAGGTTCGGCGTTTTTTGCCTTGTTAGTACTGCTGATCCCGGTTAATGTCCTGGCCGTTAGTATGGGGGGCGATACCGTCGTTCCATCGAGTTACGCCACCTCTTTGAAGCCGGGACAAAGCGTCACTATTACCAAAACCGTAACCATCAGCGCCGGGACACCCACTTCCGCCAAGGTTGACATCTTCTTCCTGGCCGACACTACCGGCAGCATGGGCGAAACGCTTGCCGCCGTCAAGTCCGGAGCGGCCGAAATTATGGCCGGCACCTCCGGACTGGGAGATGTAGCCTACGGCGTGGGTGAATATAAGGATTTTAACGCATACGACCCTTTTGTTTATCGGCTGAACCAGGACATCACTGATAATAAGACTGATGTTCAAAACGGGATAAACGCTTGGGTTGCGAGCGGGGGCGAAGACTGGGCGGAGGGTCAACTATATGCCCTGTATCAGGTGGCCAGCAATGTTGCCTGGCGAGAAGGTTCCACCCGTATCATCATCTGGTTCGGGGATGCCCCGGGCCACGATCCCTCTGTGGGAGTTAACGAGGCACAAGCCACCGCCGCTTTAGTTGCCCAAACGATTAAAGTGATGGCCCTTAATGTTCCAACGTCGTCAGGTGATCCTGGCGAGTTAGACTATTATGGTCAGGCCCAAAGCATTGCCGACGCCACCGGCGGAACGTATTATCCCACCGTAATCATTTCTCAGATTGTCGATGATATCCAGAATGCCATTATCAATTCTTTTCAAACTTACAGCACCGTTCGCTTAGGCACGTCCATGGTGCCCACCGGCCTGACAGTCAATGTTGTCCCGCCGTCCTATATGGGCGCATATGATCGCAGCATGGATCGCATCTTCACCTTTGACGTGACTTTTACCGCAGTCTCCCCCGGTTCTTATAGTTTTACCATCCCGGTCCTGGTAGATGGGGGGACCATGGCTACTGAACAGGATAATATTCAGGTTGGAGGGTTGCTGGGGCTGGGCTTCCCCTTGCCGGGCTTAACTCCCTTCACCGCCCCGGTGAGCGCGGTAATGGACAACTCCGTGCTGGAGCGGATCCCCATAGAGTTTTACGTCCCCGCCAACGTGATCAAAGCATTTAACGGTGAAATCGGCAAAAAACAATACGGGTTTATCTATCTGGATCCCTATGGCCTCTACTGGCCGGCTTACAAGAACAGCACCGGCACCGACTTCTTCCCGCCCTCCATTGCGGGCGTGCGTCCGCTTAACTACATCAACGGCGCCTACCTTTCCTATGCCGGCAATCCCGGTTACAACTATGATGTGCCCGCGGGTACGCCGGTATTGGCCACCGCCGACGGCAAGCTTTATAAAGCCGTGATCGATCCGGTTAACGGCGCCGGTTATGACTATTACCAGAATTCCTACATCGACCATCAAAACGGCTACTACTCCTGGTACCTTTACGCCCCCTTGACCCCCGCTATCCTGGCGGAGATAAGCGCCAACCCCGACGGGTATGCCCAGGTGACCAGGGGGCAGATCATCGGCCACGTTGCTGCCGCTGACCCCAGCACCATTAAAGATCGCCTGCATTTCGAGGTGCGCTATAACGGCATCGACCACCAAAACGTGGTGGACCCTTACAAACTGGGACTCTGGCTGCCCAACGCCGCCCACCTGGAAGGCTTGTTATTGTTGTTGCTCGATGATGACGCCCCCCCCCAAATCGGCTATTAGCTGAATAGCTTCGGAGGCCCGGAGGTTTGCCTCGGCCCCGTTGTCCCCTGGATAACGGGGCCGAGGTTTTTGACGGTAAAGCCACCTGCTCCTCTTCTCCATCTGCCGCCGAGATTCTCGGCTCCTGTCGATTTTCATGATAAATATCATAGAGATACTTACCATCTGGCCCGACCTGTCATGGACCGGTGGCGCCTCCAGAACTCCTTCGCCCGGAAAGCTTAAAAAACCTGGGGTCCAGAAAACCGGATGCGCTCCAAGGTGAACCGCGGTGATCCCCCCAAAAATCAAGAAAATAATCAACCCTGCCGATAATGCTGGATAGGGGGCTGAGTTTGCCTTAACTTCGGCTCGGTCCCGACTCAAAACCGACCTGCAGTCAGGTCTTCTGAGGAAAAAAGGGGGGAACATGAAGCTGCGTCAGGTCCTGATGTCTGGGTGGGTCGCCCTCGCTCTGATGCTGATATTCTCAACCGTTGCCGGGGCCGAGGTCGTGGGCCGTCTGACCCAGGTGGAAGGTCGGGTGGATCTCCTGAAAGGCGGCAAACTGCCCGCCGTGGCCCTCAAGGTAGGAGATACGGTGGAGCCCGGGGATGTCATCCGCACCAAGTCCCTGTCCAAGGCCCAGATAACCTTTATCGACGATTCTCTCCTGACCTTATCCCAGGAAGCCCGCATTGCCATCGAGGCGTTCAAGTTCGAACCCGGTCAGGGGAAACGCCAGGCGGTATTGGAGATCTTTCAGGGGCTGGCCCTGGCCGTGGTCAACAAAATCTTGAAGGCCGAGGAGCCGGATTTCGTCATCAAGACCCAGACCGCAGTCATGGGGGTGAGAGGTACCGAGATCGGTATGCGTAATCAGCCCAATAGTTCCACGATTCTCAATTTTCAAGGCCGCACCCAGGTGGGCAATATCTTTCCGGAGGTGAGCCGCCTGTTCCTCAAGGCCTTCAAAGTGGCCTTCTCCGCAGGCTCGTGGAACAATGGCTCCAGCCGGTGGGTGCTTTTGCACGATATGCAGGGGACCACAGTGGGCCGTAATCTGCTCCCGACCGTGCCCTTTGGTATCACTCCCCAAGACCAGATGCTGTTCATGCGTCAGCTCACTACCTATGCCGCCCTTCCGGGTGGACACCACGCCCCGGGAATCCCGGTGACCCAGTCGGGCTCTGGCTCAAACCACCCGGTCGGCCTCTATCTGCCGGGGAGCCAGAACACCGTAAACAACCTGACTACCATCACGGTCCCGCCCAAACTGGTGCCTCAGGTCCAGGTCCCGCCGCCGCCGCCGCCGCCGCCCCCCCCTGAGCCGACCCATCAGTCCTCCCAGACCTACATCTCCCCCCAATGATTCGGGCTCAACGGGATTATTACCTATGAGAGGCGGTTAGATTCTTTGCCCCTTCCCGGGCTGGACGCGGAAAGCTCGGGAAGGGGCGCCGGAAGTGAGGCTGCCATAAGCGCATCGCCCCACCCTTAGCCCGGCAGGGAAGAGATGGCGCCGTCCCCGCCGGGGAACGGCATTCAGCCAGGAAATTGCGAGTCTTGCCTTCCTGGCGCGGCAATATTTTCGACGGGCCTTCTAAAATTATTTACTTCTCCCTCGTATCCCCTTATGATGCCGGCAGTCCCTTGTGGACCGAGCCCACCAAGCCATACCTTTAGGGGAGGGTCAGCTTTAATCCTCAGGGCAGGCCTTGGTGGGACACCGGCCCATGACTTCGATGGATTTAGGTCCTACCCATGATACGCCGCCTGGCCGCTTTCGTTAAGTCGCCCATCGCCCGATGGATTGTCGGCGTCACTCTGGTGATGTGCGCCCTGCTCATCTGGCGTCCCACCTTCTGCGAGTTTCTCGAACTCAAGCTCTACGATCTCAAATTCCGATTCCGGGGCCCTATAGCGGCCGGCCAACAAGTAGCCATCGTGGCCATTGACGACGACAGCCTGAAGGCCGTGGGCCGCTGGCCCTGGTCCCGGGAGGACATGGCCCGCATGCTTGCCCGGCTGAAACAGGCCGGTCCCCGAGTCATCGCCCTTGACATCATTTTTGCCGAAAAGGAACAAACGGCATCGTACCAGGCCCTCAAGAATCTCAGCGACGACTTGGCCCGGCGGGGGGTCTCGCCGGAGATCCTCAAAGTCCTGGAGGTGGAGAAAAATCGGGCCGACGTGGACCGTCTCCTGGCCAAGGTCCTCAAGCAGGGCCCGCCCACTATCCTGGGGTTCTTTTTCCGGAGCTTGGGCGGCAAGAGCGGCGGGGTTGAGGCGGAAAAGCTCGTAGGAGCTTCTTTCCTCCGGGCCTCCACCTATAACGTGGTGCGGCTCCTGGACACCAAACCCTCCCAGGTCCAGTTGGTCGGCGCCGCCGGGGTCGAACGCAATCTCCCGGAGATCACCGAGGCCGGCGCCGGCGACGGCTATTTCAACATGATTCCCGATCCCGACGGCACCGTGCGCTGGTTTCCCATGGCCGTCATGTATGGCGGGGAGTTCTTTGCCCCCATGGCCCTGGTAACCCTGTCCCACGCCGAAGCGCGGGCCCCCATGGCCATCACCCTGTCCCGGTGGGGGGTGGATGAGGTTCGCCTGGGGCCGCGGACGGTGCCCGTGGACCGATATGGCCGCATGCTGATCAATTACCTCGGCCCCGAGGGGATCATCCCCACTTATTCCGCCGCCGACGTCATGAATGGCACCCTGCCGGCCGAGGCCCTGAAGGACAAGGTCGTCATCGTCGGGGCCACCGCCGTGGGCATCTACGACCTCCGGGTGACGCCATTCTCCGGGACCTTCCCCGGGGTGGAAGTCCAGGCCACCATCATGGACAATCTGCTCCGCGGCAATTTCATCCGTACCCCACCCTTCGGTCTGATCATCATGCTGCTGGTCCTGGTGGCCTTGGCAGTCCTGCTGGGCGTGGTCCTGCCCCGGTTCTCCGCCGCCTGGGCCTTCATCTTCATCCTCATCATCATAGAAGCCTATGTGGGTCTCAACTATTTCCTGTTCACCCGGCAGGGCTTGCAGCTAGAACTGTTTTATCCCCTGGGCCTCATCGTCCTGGTTTACCTGGGGGTCACCATGCAGCGGTTCCTGGCGGAGGAACGGGAGCGGGAGCGCATCCGCAAGACCTTTGAATCCTACGTGGCCCCCGCCGTCGTCCAGGAGATGCTGAAGCACCCCGAGCAGTTGCGCCTGGGAGGGGAGCGCCGGGAGATCACCGTGCTGTTTACCGACATCCGGGGCTTCACCACGATGTCGGAGAACCTGGACCCCGAGGCCCTGGTAAAACTCCTCCACGACTTCCTCAATCCCATGAGCAACATCATCATCAACCAGGGGGGGACCATCGACAAGTACATGGGCGACGCCATCATGGCCCTCTTCGGGGCTCCCCTCACGCAGACGGACCATCCTCACTTGGCCTGCCGGGCCGCCCTGGAGATGGTGGCCAGCCTGGCGGCCCTGAACCGGACCTGGGCCGAGCAGGGCCGCCCGCCCCTGAAGGTCGGGGTAGGGGTCAATACCGGCCCGGTTGCCGTGGGCAACATGGGCTCCGACCGGCTCTTCGACTACACCGCCATCGGCGACAACGTCAATCTGGCCTCCCGCCTGGAGGGGCTCAACAAATATTATGGCACCAGCATCCTCATCAGCGACACCACCGCCAAAGCTCTGGAAGGCGGCTTCATCCTCCGGGACGTGGACTTGGTAAGGGTCAAAGGCAAGGTCAAGGGGGTCCGCATCCATGAATTGCTGGGAGAAGGCGAGCCGGACCCGGACCTGGCCCGTTTCCTCGAGTTACACCACCGGGCCCTGGCCCTCTACCGGGATAAACACTTCCCCGAGTGCCTGCCCGTCTTTGCCCAGGCCTTGGAACTGCATCCCGGCGACGAGACCTGCCAGCGCTACGTCACCCTGGCCCAAAAGCACCACGAGACCCCCCCGGCCCATGACTGGGAAGCCGTGACCATCATGGATGGAAAGTAGGCTTAAACGAGCCAAAGATAGAGGCTAATTCAATTAAAAAACTAACTTCATTATCTTAATAACAAAAGATTTTCTATAGCTGCCCCCCCACGAGGTTAAATATTTTCACGAGAGAGTCTGCCAAAGCCGATTTTTTTTCATGCTTCTGCTACAAGCTGGTGTAAAACCCCAGACACAGAGATAAAGCCATTCCAAACGAAGCTAATAATCTATTATTGTAAATAGGTTATATTAATCAGCTCCGTTGTTAATGATGATGGAGAAAATGGGTTTTGTAATAACTTCTAGCTTTTTCCCCTATGGATTATTAAATCCCCCTGCCGCAGGGCAGGAAAAGAATCTTAGGAAAAAATTACTCTATCCGCATCGTCGATCCGATAATAATTATTGAATTATTAATTGTCATTTATTTATATTATAGTTTAATATGAAGGGGACACTACCTGGAACCCTCGCCCAGTACCGGTCTAGTGATACGGGGTCAAACATGGAAGTGAGATCTGATGGCAACGTCGAAGAGGATTTTTTTGACAGGAATCACTTAAACAAGGTCCTTCTGGACAACATCCCTTGTATCGCCCTCCTGATTCGACTTTCCACCTGGACCATCGTCGCTGCTAACCAGGCCGCGGCCAAAGTTGGAGCCAGCCCCGGAACCCAATGTTTTGCCACCTGGGGACAGAGGGAAGATGTTTGCCCGTGGTGTCTCGCTTCTGTTCTCCAGGAGACCGGGGACCCACATCACCAGGAATGGGAGGCCTTGGGCACTTTATGGGACGCCTATTGGCAACCGGTGGGACCAGACTTATTCCTGCACTATGCCTTTGATATCAGCGACCGGAAGCGGGTCGAGGCGGCTCTAAAGGAGAGCGAGAAGAGGTTCAGGGATATTGCCGATAACACCCAGCAATGGGTTTGGGAAGTCGACCCCCAGGGCAGATACACCTACGCCAGCCCGGTGGTGGAGAAATTGCTGGGCTATAAGCCTGAGGAAATACTCGGCAAACATTTTTATGATCTGTTCCCGTACGATGAGCGGGAAGAACTGAAAGAAGCCGCTTTTGGGGTATTCGCGGCCAAACAGCCGTTCACCGAATTCCTCAATCGCAACCTCCACAAGAATGGGGAGATTATTTGGCTATCGACCAGCGGAGTCCCCATCCTGGATGAACAGGGCAATCTCCTGGGTTATCGGGGGGCCGACAAAGATATCACCGGGCAAAAACAGGCCGAGGACGCGCTGCGGCAGAATGAGGCAAAATACCGGCTGCTGGTGCAACAGATCCCGGCGGTAGTCTTTAAAGGTTATCCGGATTGGAGCGTGGATTTTCTTGATCGGAAAGTTGAGGCGCTCACCGGCTACCGTAAAGAAGACTTCGATGCGCGTCGGGTCAAATGGTCTGAGCTGATTCACGAAGAAGACCTGGCTCAGGCCCAAGAGGCTATCGTTAACGCCCTGAAGACCGACAGGTCTTTCAGCCGAAATTACCGCATCCGGAGAAAGGATGGGGAGATTCGCTGGCTCCATTGTCAGGGGCGGATATTCTGCAATGCCGCCGGGAGAATTGAGCATATCAGCGGTGTCGTCTTTGATGTCACCGACTCCAGGCAGTTGGAGGAGTCCCTGGCCCAGGAAGCGATCCGGCGACGTCTCCTGGTGGAGCAGTCCAGAGACGGCATCGTCGTCCTGGATCAGAACGGCAAGGTCTTCGAGGCGAACCGGCGATTTTCCGAGATGCTGGGGTATTCCGCCGATGAAATGCGCCAACTCCACGTCTGGGATTGGGACGGACAATTTCCCCGAGAGCAAATTCAGGAGATGCTCCGGCTCGTTGATGCTGAGGGCGATCACTTTGAGACGGTCCATCGTCGCAAGGACGGCACGCGGTTCGAGGTTGAAATCAGCACCAACGGGGCCGTCTTGGCCGGGCAAAAGCTGATATTTTGTGTGTGCCGGGATATTTCGCCACGCAAGGCCGCGGAGCGAGCCTGGCGGGAAAGCCAGGAACGGCTCAACCTGGCCCTGACCGCAGCGCAAATGGGCGTCTGGGAATGGAATGTGCACACGGAAGCCTGTTTCTGGTCGCCGGAATGCTACGAAATCTTTGGGGTGGAGAGCTTTGACGGCAACCTGGAGTCCTTCAAAAAACTCATCCATCCCGAAGATCTGAGCCAGGCAATGGCATCGGCCGGGCAAGCCTTGGCCCAAAGGACGGCTTTCACGGAAGAGTTCCGCATCATCTACCCCAGCGGCGAGGTTCGTTGGGTCTCCAACTTGGGGCGCGGCGAATATGACGAGAATGGCAAGCCACTGCGCCTGGTCGGGACCATCACGGATATCACTGCAAAGAAGCAGGCTCAGGCCGCCTTGGAGGAATCTCTCTCCCTCTATAAAGCTACCCTGGAGTCCACTGCCGACGGCATCCTGGTGGTTGATCTTCAAGGGCGGATGGTGAGCTGGAACAAAAAGTTCGAAGAGATGTGGGGTATCCTCGAAGAGATTATCGCCACCAGGGATGATGATCGCGCCTTAGCCTTGGCTCTGGATCAACTGGCGGAACCTCAGGGCTTCTTGCAGAAAGTGAGGGAGCTCTATGCCCAGCCGGCCGCAGAAAGCTCAGACAGCTTCTATTTTAAAGATGGCCGGGTGTTTGAACGCTATTCCATTCCCCAGTATCTGGATAGCACTATTGTGGGCCGGGTCTGGAGTTTCAGAGACGTCACGGCGCGGGTCCAGGCCGAGGAAGCATTGCGATACCATTTGTCTTTCCTGCAAACCCTGATGGACACTATTCCAAGCCCCATTTTTTATAAGGATGTCGAAGGGGTATATTTGGGCTGCAACCAGGCCCTCAGTGATTTCATGGGCGTGCCGAAAGATAAAATTATCGGGGGGACGGTGTACGACCTGTATCCCAAAGATATGGCCGACAAGTACTGCGCCATGGATTCAGCCTTGTTCCGGGAGCCCGGGGTGCAGATATACGATTATTCCATGTTGCACGCTGATGGCACCAGGCATGATGTCAATTTCAATAAGGCGACCTACTTCACCCCGCAAGGCGCCCTGGCCGGGTTGGTGGGGGTAATGATCGACATCACCGACCGCAAGAAAAGTGAAATAGAACGGTTGCGGTTGAGTAAACTGGAGTCCCTGGCTACCCTGGCGGGAGGCATCGCCCACGACTTTAACAATATCCTCACCGCCATCATGGGCAACATCAGCTTGGCGATCTTGGACCTTCGGGGGAATGAGTACATCGGATTAATATTGAACGAGGCTGAAAAGGCTTGTATACAAGCTCAGGCTTTGGCCCGGCAGCTGCTGACCTTCGCCAAGGGCGGCGCACCGATCAAGGAACTGATCTCGTTGGCAAAAAAAGTCACTGAAACCGGATTCTTTGCCTCCCGGGGCTCAAACGTCAAATGCGAATTTGATTTTCCAGAAGGCATTTGGGGGGTCAATGCAGATCCTGGCCAAATCAGCCAGGTTTTTCAGAATCTGATCATCAATGCCATTCAAGCTATGCCCACAGGAGGGACGATCCAGGTGCGGGGGGAAAATGTGGAAGTGGGGCCAGGGAGCGATCTGCCTCTGGACCCCGGCAAATATGTGCAGACCACCATTCAAGATCAAGGCATCGGTATACCGGCAGAGTATCTCCCCAGAATCTTTGACCCCTATTTTTCCACCAAACAAATGGGGAGCGGCCTGGGTTTGGCCACGGCCTATTCGATTGTGAAAAATCACCAGGGCCATATTGCCGTGGAGTCACAATTAGGCGCCGGAACGACCGTGCGCGTCTACCTGCCAGCTACAGCCCAGAGCAAGATTGAGCCGTTGCCAGAGACAGTAAAGGTGGTAACCGGGCAAGGGAAGATATTGGTGATGGACGATGAGGAAATCGTGCGGCAAACTCTCGGTAAGTTGTTGGGCTATCTGGGCTACGAGGTGATGTTTGCCAGGGATGGGGATGAAGCCATCGAACAGTTCATCCAGGCCCGAGAACTGGGGCAGACGATTGATGCCATGATTCTGGACCTCACCGTTCCGGGCGGCATAGGGGGCAAAGAAGCCATAGAGAAACTTCTCCAGATCGATCCCCAGGTAAAGGCCATAGTCTCCAGTGGTTATTCAGATGATCCGATAATGGCCAACTTTACAGAATATGGGTTCTCCGGGGTCATAGCTAAGCCCTATAGGGTTGCAGACTTGAGCAAAGTATTGCAGAGAGTACTCGATAGGGGGGGGACAGAGTGAAATCCCTCGACGTAAGATTAATTTATATTAAATATTAGCCACTTGAACCCCATAAACGACGTTATGATCTACCAATCATAATTTTCTCCTCATAGCCCCCGGTCTCCCTGAATTCCTAAATTGCCGCCAAAAACTTCTCCAGACTCTCCCGGTTCTCCACGTTGTGAAAGTTCTCCTTGGGCTCTTCGGGCAAGATTTTCCGCACCAGTCCGGTGAGGACGTTTTTGGGCCCCACCTCCACCCAGGTGTCCACCCCGGCGGCCTTTAGATTGAGGATGAGTTCGGCCCACCGCACCGGGCTGGTGAGCTGGGCGCCCATGGCCGCCCGCAGGACGCCCGGGTCCGTCTCCGTCGCCGCGGTGGCGTTGAGATAGAGGGGCAGCCGGGGAGCCCTAAAGTCCAGGTTCGCCATGAACGCGGCGAAATCCCGGCTGGCCTCCGCCATCAAAGGCGAGTGCCAGGCCCCGGAGACCTTCAAGGGAATCACCTTGGCTCCTTCGGCTTTAGCCAGATTCCCCGCCCGGGCCACCATTTCCGGGGCACCGGAAATTACCGTTTGTACCGGGGTATTAAAGTTTGCCAGGGCAATGGGGCCTTCCTTGGTCAAGGGATGGACCAGCCCCTTCAGCTTCTCCGGCGCCAGGCCGATGACCGCCGCCATGGCGCCCGGATATTTCTCCGCTTCCCGGTGCATGAGGCGGCCGCGCTCGGCGACGGCGGCGATGGTATCATTGGCGCTCAACACCCCGGCGGCGTAAAGGGCGCTGTACTCCCCCAGGCTGTGGCCGCACACCGCGACCGGCGTAACCCCGGCTTTGGCCAGGGCCCGGTAGAGACAGAGATTGACCACGGTCACCGCGGGCTGGAGATTCACCGTCAGGGTGAGTTCCTCCATGGGCCCGGTGAAACAGAGCCGCTTTAAAGGCAGCCCGGTGGTGTCCTCCGCCAGGTCGAACAACTCCCGGGCGCCGGGGTCGGCTTCAAAAAGGTCCTGGCCCATGCCCACGTACTGGGAACCCTGCCCGGGAAAGAGAAAAGCCACAAGAGCCATAGATCACCTCAAGCTAAAGAAGTTAATTATTTATTATACTTCTAAAAGCCTGGCATCGGAAGCCGGGCGGGGAGATTTTTCTGCCCGGGCCAAAATTTTCCTCAAACCTGAACCTGCCCTCTAGCCCTTTCAGGCTTTGAGGGTTGACAAGGCCCTTAAGGTTCGGATATTTTGAACTTGCCAGAGGGAAATTACGGTTTTCAATATTTATTGCCCGGAATAATAATAGGATAAATTGCACTGTGAAAAAGTCTAAGAAATTAATTTTTACTGGTCTAATGATTCTTTTGGTGGTCATTTGTATAGAAGGCCTGGCCCGCCTGACGTATTTCGTTATGTACCGGCGTGCCTACGATGTGTCTAATTTGTATAATTATCTAAAATATAGCAACTACAAGAATAGCGATGAATTTGCCTTGTGGTGGGATCAGGAGATCATTCATCCATATTTAGGTTTTTTGATTGATTTTAAGGATGAAAAAAAGAATAACGAGACCTACGGATTTACCACCACCGTGAACCCGGTAATCAAAAGGGAGCCCGGCAAATTGAACGTGGTAGTCTTGGGGGGATCGGTGGCGGGAAGCATGGGACCGATCTTTCGAGACGCCTTCCACCGGGTTTGCCGCGTGCCCCCCAACATAGTCACCTTGGGGGTCGCCGGCTATAAGCAGCCTCAACAATTGTTGGCGTTGACCTATTTTTTGTCCCTGGGGGCCGAATATGACCTGATTATCAACCTGGATGGCTATAACGATATCGTGCTGCCTGTTACCGATAATTACAGTGTAGGGGTCAATCCCTTTTTCCCCCGGAATTGGAATCTGAGGATCTCTCGCCAACCGAGCAAAAAAATCCTGACGGTAATCGGCGAGGTGCGATACTTGCGGGACCTCAAGCAGGAAAACCTGGAAGCCTTGACCTCCAGTTTCTTTAGAGGCAGCGCCGTATTCGGCCTTATAAAGGTGCAGCAATTTAGACTATTAAACCGGAATATTGATCGCACCATCGATAAATTGCTCAAATTGCAGCAGGAGGAAGCCAAAAAATTCGAAGAGACCGGACCATTCTTTCCCTATAAGGATATTCGGCAGCTTTATGATGATGCCGCGGCGGTTTGGGAACGGAGTTCGGTGTTGCTTGACCAACTGGCCAGAGAAAACAGCATAGAATATTATCATTTCCTCCAACCTAATCAATATGTTAAGGGGTCAAAGGTCCTGACTGCGGAAGAGAGGCGCACGGCCTATTTGGAACGGGTCAAAACTAGCCAATCGGCTCTTATCGGTTATCCGATCCTCATCAAACAAGGCAGGAAACTGCTGGAGAGGAACATTAAATTCTTTGACGCCACCATGGTGTTTGCCAAAGAAAAAGAGACTGTTTATATAGATACTTGCTGCCATTATAACCAGCGCGGCAAAGAATTGTTGGCCGCATATATGATGGATAAAATTGCCCAAAATCCCCGCATAAAACCATTTCTGAAAGAACCGCTATCAGGACCCGGCCCTGCAAAAAATTGACGGATTGCCGCAGAATAATTTCTGGAACTGGTCAATTTCCGCCTTGACTTCGGGCCGGGTGACCACCGCGGCGATGGCGCACACCGCGTCGGCGCCGGCCGCGATGACCGCCGGCGCATTGGCCAGAGTGATGCCGCCGATGGCCACCAGGGGGAGGGACACATACCGGCGAATCTCGGCCAGGAGCGCCACCCCGGCGGGGGCGCCGGCGTCGCCCTTGGTGGCGGTGCTGAAGATGGGCGACACTCCCAGGTAATCCGCTCCCGCGGCCTGGGCCGCCAGGGCTTCGGCCACAGTGTGGACCGTGACGCCGATGATTTTATCAGGGCCTAGTAGGTTCCGGGCCTCGTAGTATGAAAAGTCCTCCTGGCCCAGGTGCACCCCGTCGGCCCCCACCTCCAGGGCGAGATCCACCCGGTCGTTGACCAAAAACCGGATGTGGCGGCAGATCTGCCGCAATTGCCGGGCCTCGGCCACCAGATCCAGGGTACGGCCCTGCTTCTGCCGGTACTGCACCACTCGCACCCCGGCGGCCACCGCCGCGGCCACGTCGCTTAAGTTCCCGGCCCGGCTCAGGGCTGCCTCGGTGATGAAATAGTAGCCCCTCACCCGCTCATCCGCTCACCCGCCGCAACTCCGCCAGGGTCGGCTCGTCCAGGGCGTCAAGGCAGTCAAAGAGTTTTACCTTGAAGCTGCCGGGGCCCGGGGAGAGTTCGGCCGCGAGCTCCGCTGCAACATTTAAGCAGATCAGGCCCGCGGCCGCGGCTATGGCAAGGTCCGACTCCACCGCGGCAAAGGTGCCGATCACCGAAGCCGCCATGCAGCCGGTGCCCACCACCCGGGACATGAGGGGGTGGCCATTTTTGACCACAAACCGCCGGCTGCCGTCTACAACCAGGTCTTCCGGACCGGTGATGACCACCGTGCACTTCCGTTTTAGGGCCAGGCTCAGGGCCACCGCTTCCAGGTCTATTTCGACCGGGGCGGCGTCCACCCCTTTGGTCCGGACCTGGGCCCCGCTGATCCGGGCCACCTCCGAGGCGTTGCCCTTAATGAGGTCAATCCTGGCCTCGTCCAACAACTCGAAGCACGTCCGGTCCCGGAAGGAGGTGGCCCCGGCCCCGCAAACGTCCAAAACCACCGGAATCCCCCTGACGTTGGCGGCCCGGGCCGCAAGCTTCATGGCCTCGACCAACTGCACCGTCAGGGTGCCGATGTTGAGGACCAGGGCGGCGGCAAGCTGGACCATCTCCGCTACCTCTTCCTGGGCATGCGCCATGACCGGGGAGGCCCCCAGCACTTTGACCACCTGGGCGCAGTCATAGATGGTGACCCAGTTGGTCAGGTGATGAATCACCGGGCTTTGCTCCCGGACTCTCTCCAGCAGGGTAAAGGCTTTGAGCTTAATGGTGGGCATGAACCGATCCTGGTGAATTTTTTTTGACTCTATAGTTTATGTGCCTGCGGGGCAAAAGCAAATGAAATCTGCGGCAGGAGGGACCCTGGAGGGAGTGGCTTGTCGGGCCGAATTTTTCGTCAGGATTCGTCAGGAGATGATCGTCTCCCTTAAGGCCCGGGCCGCGGCCATAACATCCGCGGCCGTCGTGACTGCGCTCATTACCGCCGGGTGCCGGGCTCCCTGGGCCACCACCTGGGCAATGTTGCCTACATTAATGCCGCCCATGGTGCTCCAGGGAATCCTCAGATGCGGCGTCAGGCGTGGAATGGCCTCAACCCCTAAAACCACAGCGTTGGGCTTGGTGGCGGTGGGGAAGATGGGGCCGATATTAACGTATCCGGCCCCGGCCGCCTGGGCCGCCAGCACCTCTTCCAGGGAATGCGAAGAGGCGCCGACAATGAGGTCCGGGGCGATACGGCGGGCCGCGTCCACGGGGAGGTCCGTCTGGCCCAGGTGCACCCCGTCGGCCCCCGCGGCCAGGGCGATGTCCACCCGGTCGTCGATAATCAGCAAAGACCCCGCAGCCTCAGTGCGCCGGCGGAATTCCAACGCCAGTTCGTAAAGGCTGCGGTCTGCCAGGTCCTTTTCCCGGAGTTGCACAATTTTCACCCCCGCGGCCAGGACCTGGTCCAAAACCGTAAGCGACGTGCGGCCGGCGCAAAAGGCTTCCGTGATGACCACGTAGAGATCGGCGTACTCAAAGGCGGCCAGGCGCCGGGCCAGGTCCATCAGCCGCCCCCCACCAGGCGCACCAGTTCCAGGACGTCGCCCTCGGACAAATGGGTGTCCCGGTAGGCCGAGGGCTCCACAATCTCCCGGTTGCGCTCCACGATGGTCCCCTGGGGGTGCAGGCCCAGTTCGGTGAGTAGGTCGAAGACTGTTGTCGCGCTTACTTTCCGGTATTCTCCATTAACCTGTAATTTCACTAACCAGCTCCCTTGTTAGACCTTGGGGAAAAAGGGGAAAAGGTTAAGAGGGGAAAAGGGGAAAAGGAAGAACAAATTTTGTTACTCCTTTTACCCTTTTGCCCCTTTCCCCTTTTCCCCCTCACTTATAAAGGCCCGGTCGAAATCCTTCCACACCGGGTCGTAGCCCGCCCGGCGGATGGCGGCGGCCACCTCGGCCGGGCTGCGGCCATCCTCGATCTCAAACTGCTCCAGGGCGGCGTCGTTGTCCAGGTGGGCGTAACCGCCGGGCCGGGTGGAAGACCCGGCGCTCATCATGGTCACCCCCAAGGGGATCAAGCGGTCTCGCAGCTGGGAACTCTCCCGGGTGGAAAGGTTGAAGCCCACCTCCGGCAGAAATATCCTCAGGGCCAGCATCAACTGCACCAACTCCCGGTCGGTGGGCAGATGTTCCACCTGGAACCGTTCGGGGGCGTGGCGCAGCCGGGGGAAGGACAGCGATACGGCGCTCTGCCAGCACTCCTTCTGGAGATGGCGGCCGTGCAGGCCCAGCCAGAAGCCGTCGGCCCACCAGTGGTAGAGGCCCAGCAGCGCCCCGAGACTGAGCTTGCGGACCCCGGCCCGGCCGGCCCGGGCGATGGCCTCCAGGCGGTAGGCATAATCGCGTTTGCGGCCCCGGCGGTGCACCCCGGCGTAAGTCTCCCGGTGGTAGGTCTCCATGTAGAGGGTGACTCCTTCCAGACCCCGGTCCACCAGCAGACGGTAGTCTTCCTGCTCCAGGGCGTAAACCTCCACGGCCACGGAGACGAAGTACTCCCGGGCGATGGCCACGGCCTGGGCCAGATACGACACCGGCGCCGCCTGCGGGGCTTCGCCGGTGAGGAGCAGCACGCTCTGAAAACCGTGCCCGGCCAGGACGGCGCACTCGTCGCGGATTTCATCCGGGGTCAGGGTGCGTTTCTCGCCCCGGCTGCCGGAGTGCAGCGCGAAACCGCAGTAGGTGCAGTCGGAGTGGCAGATGTTGGACAGGTAAATGGGGGCGTACAATCCAATGGTCCGCCCAAAGTGCTGCCGGGTGAGGCGATGCGCCGCCTGGGCCATGTCCTCCAGAAACGGCGCCGCCGCCGGCGACAGCAGGGCCGCCAGGTCCTCCGGATGCAGAAGCTCCCGGCCCAAGGCCCGCCTGACATCCCCCGCCCCAGCCCGCTCCACAACCTCCCGCAGCCGCGCCTCGGGCCAGGCATCCAGGATTTTGGCGAAGGGGGAATTTTTTGATGGTGTCTTCATTATGTGAAATCTTTGGTGGCACAGGCTTCCCAGCCTGTGCGGGCGCAGGCTAAAGCCTGCGCCTACCTTTTCTTTCTCGTTCCCAAGCTGTGCTTGGGAACGCCTTCCCCGCCAAGCTCAGCTTGGCAACCATTTTCGTTCCCAAGTGCAACTTGGGAACGAGTGGATACGGCATGTCGTCCAAGCAGGAGCTCGGGCCAAATTTGCGTTCCCAAGCTGGAGCTTGGGAACGAGATGACGGTGGGCAGTGCCCACCCTACACAAACAAGCCTGAAGCCTGTGCCGCTTCACTCCAAAAACCCCGTCAACGGCGAGGAGGCCGCGGCGGTGTCCCGCTCCGGGCCCAGGCCGGCCTGGTAGGCCAGGCGGCCGGCGGCTACGGCCAAGGCGAAGGCCTTGGCCATGGCGGCGTGATCGGCGGCGTCGGCCAGGGCGGTGTTTACCAGCACCGCGTCGGCGCCCATCTCCATGGCCTCGGCGGCGTGGGAGGGCGCGCCCAGGCCGGCGTCCACCACCACCGGCACCGTGGCCTGCTCAATGATGATGCGGATCATGTCCCGGGTCCTGACCCCCCGGTTGCTGCCGATGGGCGCCCCCAGGGGCATGACCGTGGCGGTCCCCATCTCCTCCAGACGCTTGGCCAGAACCGGATCGGCCTGGATGTAGGGCAGCACCACAAAGCCTGCTTTAATCAGAATTTCTGCGGCCTTCAGGGTTTCCACCGGGTCCGGCAGCAGATACTTGGGCTCCGGGGTGAGTTCCAGCTTCACCCAAGGGGGCAGACCCATGGCCCGGGCCATTTTGGCCAGGCGCACGGCCTCGTCCGCGGTGCGGGCTCCCGAGGTGTTGGGAAGGATCAGATATTTCTCGGGGTCCAGTACCGAGAGGATGCTGTCGTCGGCCGGTTTACCCAAATCCACCCGGCGCAGGGCCACGGTGACGATTTCGGCTCCCGAGGCATCCAGGGCAGCCTTCAGGGCCGCGGCGGAGGGAAACTTCCCCGTGCCCACCATCAGGCGGGAGCGGAAGGTGCGTCCGGCGATGATCAAGGGATCTTTTGGCATTATTGACTCGTGAGAGTGAGCAGTGAGCGGTAAGCAGTGAGCAGTAAAAGCGTGAGTGGCCCAGGGTAGTTCTGTTTATGGTTCACGGTAAGCGGCTCCGATAAAGTTAGTCCGCACAGGCTGGGAAGCCTGTGCCACCAGAGGCGGTGGGCGAAGACGCCCGCCCCACCAACTCATTGATCTTGATTCCGGGCAAGGGATCAAGTCCCCCTTTCCTAAAGGGGGATTCAGGGGGATTATCGAGAGGTTATTTTAATCCCCCCTGCCCCCCTTGAGAAAAGGGGGGAATTTCTGCTCCGGCTGGTGCGTTTTCATCTTACGGCTGACGGCTCACAGCTCACTGCTCACTTTCCCGCCCGCACAGGGGGCAGTCCGGCCTTTTTACCCGGGCCAGGGATTGAAACCTGCCCTGCAGCCCGTCATAGGCCAGGAGCCGGCGGGTCAGGTCGGAGTCGAGCCCCAAAAGCAGTTTCAAGGCTTCCACCGCCTGGAGGCTGCCCATGGCGCCGGCCACCGCGCCCAGGATGCCTATCTGGGTGGAGGCGGGCACGGCCTCCGCCGGCGGCGCCTCGGGCACCAGACAGCGATAACAGGGATTCTCGGCCCCGGGGGCAGCCACCAGGAGCTGCCCGTGCCAGCCCGTGGCCGCGGCCGACACCAGGGGAATTTTGTAACGCCAGCAGCACTCGGCCAGCAGGAAATGGGTTATAAAATTGTCGCTGGCGTCCAGCACCACCTCAAAGCCCTGCACCACTTCCCCCACATTGGCCTGATTGAGGCGCAGGTCAAAGGTCTCGACCCGACAGAGGGGATTAAGGGCGGCCAGGGACCCGGCAGCCGATTCCACCTTCCGCCGCCCCAGGTCGGCCGAGCCGTGGAGAATCTGGCGCTGCAGGTTGGATAGCTCCACCGCGTCGCCGTCCACCAGTCCCAGGCGCCCAACTCCGGTGGCGGCGAGATACAGCAGGGCGGCGGAGCCGATGCCCCCGGCCCCCACCACCAGGACCCGGCCGGCGCGCCAGCGGGCCTGTCCTTCCCAACCCACCTGGGCCAGGAGGGCGTTCCGGGAATAGCGTTCGGTCTCCTGAGGGGAAAAATCCTCCCGGGGTTCGATCTTCATCAGGCGTCCTCATGGTTGCGGCCGCAGCGGCCGGGGAAATTACGCCTTCCCAGTATCTAATGCAAATTATAAACTTCTGCAAGTCATCAAACAACCTGGGATGTTTAGGGGTTACCGGTCAAACCCTTGAAAGCCTTGCCTTGACAGAGTTTCGCTATTTAGATAACCTTCAACAGGTTGAGCAAATTCAGGAGGAAGACACTGGAGTACGAAGTCGTCATCGGGTTGGAGGTTCACGCCCATCTACTCACCGCCAGCAAGATTTTTTGCGGCTGCGCCACCGCCTTCGGGGCCCCGCCCAATACCCATGTCTGCGAGGTCTGCCTGGGGATGCCCGGGAGTCTGCCGGTCCTGAACCAGAAAGCGGTGGAGTTCGCCCTGAAAATGGCCCTGGCCACCAACTGCCGGGTCAATCCCGAATCGGTCTTCGCCCGGAAAAACTACTTTTATCCCGACCTGCCGAAAGGTTACCAGATCTCCCAATACGAACTTCCCCTGGCGGAGCACGGCTTTCTTGACATCAAGGTCGAAGGTGCGGCCCGTCGCATCGGCATCACCCGCATTCATATGGAAGAAGATGCGGGCAAACTGATCCACAGCGAATCCCGGCCGGTGAGCTTCGTGGACTTTAACCGTACCGGGGTGCCGCTCATCGAGATCGTCAGCGAACCGGATATGCGCACCCCCGACGAGGCGGTGGAGTACCTCAAGGGCCTGCGCAACATCCTTTTATATCTGGAGATTTGCGACGGCAACATGGAGGAGGGGTCGCTCCGGTGCGACGCCAACATCTCGCTGCGGCCGGTGGGGCAGACCGAGTTCGGCACCCGGGCCGAGCTCAAGAATATGAACTCCTTCCGGTTCGTCAAGGCGGCCCTGGAGTACGAGATCAAGCGGCAACGGGCGCTCCTATCCGCCGGGCGGGAAATCGTCCAGGAGACCCGCCTGTGGGATACGGCCGCCAACCAGACCGTGTCCATGCGGGGCAAGGAAGAGGCCCACGACTACCGTTACTTCCCCGATCCGGACCTGGTGCCGGTCAGAGTCGAGGCCCAATGGTTAAAATCATTAAACATACCGGAGCTGCCGGCGGCGCGCCTTAATCGCTTCCAGACTGAATATGGCCTGCCGGAATACGACGCCGAGGTGCTGACCTCGGATAAGACTCGGGCCGATAAATTCGAGGCCGTTGTAAAGGACTTCCCTCACCTCGCGCCCAAACAGGTGAGCAATTGGTTCCTGGATGACCCCACTTCCCTGTCAACTATTACGCCGGCGACCTCAGGAATTTTGCTGACTTTAGTGGAAAAAGGCACCATCAGCCGCAATCAGGCTAAGGAAGTATTGAAGGAAGTGGTAGCTACCGGCAAAGACCCGGAAACCATTATCAAAGCCAAAGGCCTGACCCAGATCAGCGACACCGGGGCTTTGGAGGCCGTGGCCCAGGAGATCATCAACGCCAATCCCAAGGAGGCGGCCGACTACCGGGGCGGCAAGACCAAGGTCATGGGATTTTTTGTGGGCCAACTGATGAAAAAAACCAAGGGCCAGGCCAACCCGCAGTTGGCCAATGAGATTTTTCGCAAGCTGTTAGGATAGATAACGATGGTGCGCGGTGCGCACCCTACATTTTCTCAAGCCGGTGCAAAGCACAGCTTTGCATCTTCCTGGGTTCCCAAGTTCAACTTGGGAACCAGAGGAAAAACTGAAAACCGAAAACCGGAGAAAAAATGATTCCCTATTGCAGCATCTGTTGGGATGTGGATAAGGTCAAGTTGCTGGACCAGCGGCGTCTGCCGGCGGAAGAGTTATACTTGGAGATCACGGATTACCACGAGGTCATCGAGGCCATCCGCACCCTGGCGATCCGGGGAGCCCCAGCCATCGGGGTGGCCGCGGCCATGGGAGCGGCCTTGGGAGCCTTGGATTTAGATACCCAGAACCCGGGTGAGTTCCTGTCGCGCTTTGAAAAAATTTGCGCCGAGATCGCCCAGGCCCGGCCCACCGCGGTGAACCTCTTTTGGGCCCTGGACCGCATGCAGCGGCTGGCCCAGGCCCAGGCGGGGGAACCGGTGGCAGCCATCAAAGCCCGGTTGGTGGCCGAAGCTCAAACCATGCTCAAGGAAGATGACACCACCAACCGCCGCATGGCCCAGGCGGGGCAGGTCCTGATCCACGACGGCCAGCGGGTGCTGACCCACTGCAACACCGGGGCCCTGGCCACCGGGGCTTACGGCACCGCCCTGGGGGTTTTGCGGGCCGCCTGGGAGGGGGGGAAGCGCTTTTCCGTCTGGGTGGACGAAACCCGGCCGCTGCTCCAGGGGGCCCGGCTCACCACCTGGGAGTTGGGCAAGCTGGGGATTCCCTACACCCTCATCCCCGACGGGGCCGCGGCCACATTGATGCACCAGGGCAAGGTGGACCTGGTCATCCTGGGGGCGGACCGCATCGCCGCCAACGGCGACACCGCCAACAAGATCGGGACTTACAGCGTGGCAGTCCTGGCCCATCATCACGGCATTCCCTTTTACGTCACGGCGCCGCTGTCCACCTTTGATTTTTCCATCCCCAACGGCGACCACATCCCGGTGGAAGAGCGTGACGCCGAAGAAGTGACCCATCTCTGGGGCCAGGCGGTGGCCCCGGCCGGAGCCCCGGCCCTGAACCTGGCGTTTGATGTCACCCCCAACAATTTGATTGCCGGCATTGTCACGGAGAAAGGCATCATGGAGCCGCCTTTCTCGTCGAGTCTAAAACCCTATCGTCCGACCCAGGAGTGAGGCGATGCGGACCGTATTCCGATTTTTGCTGGTATGTTTAATCGTGGCGCTGGCCCAGCCGGCCATGGCCGCCGGTCCTTACAACATCCATTTGCCGGACTCCCCCCAAGGGGTCGATCCCCAGGCCCTCACCCTGGTGGGAGCCATCCAGCACTACCGCATCAAGAAAGGCGACGATCTGCTGGACCTGGCCCGGTACTATGGCCTGGGCTATTCGGAGCTCGGGGTCCTGTACCGCCATTGGGACCCGTTCCTCCCTCCCGTGGGCGCCGAGATGACCATTCCCACCCTGTGGATCGTGCCCAACAACCATGGCAACCAGATCATCGTCAATACCGGGGAAATGCGCCTCTACTATTTTATCAAGAACAATACCCAGGTCTACACCTTCCCCATCGGCATGGGAGTGCTGGATTTTCGGACCCCCCAGGGAAAATTTCGGGTAATCGAAAAGAAGGTGCATCCGGCCTGGCACATCCCCAAGTCCCTGCAGGCCAAGTACGGCATGGCGGTAATGGCGCCGGGGGAAGGCAACCCCTTGGGAGATTATAAACTCACCCTCTCCTGGGGCGATTACGGCATCCACGGCACGGCCATGCCCCTGGGGGTGGGACGCCTGGTGAGCCACGGCTGTACCCGCATGTATCCGGAACACATCAAGAAGTTGTTCCCCATGGTGCCGGTGGGCACTAGTGTGGAATACATCTACGAGCCAGCCAAGATCGGCTTCCGCCAGGGGCGCATCTACCTCTCGGTGCACGAGGACGTGTACTTCAAAATCCGTTCCATGATCCTGCACGTGCTCAACATGTTGGAGCAGCGGGGCCTGGCGGACCAGGTGAATATGCGCAAGGTGATGCAGGCGGTGGAGGAGCAAAACGACCTACCGGTAGACATCACGCGGGGAGCCGCCGGGGCCGATGGCCTGGCCTCCCTGGTGGAATGACCGGGTTGCGGGAATAATCCGTTGGTAGCGCAGCCGTCCCGCCGGTGCAGCGCCGGCAGATAAGAAAGGGCAGGGCCGCCGGTGGCCCTGCCCTTAATTTTTTCCCTAGAACTGTATTGCTCCTGCACCAGCGCGCCCTACTGCCGCCTTCCAGGTCCCTTCTTCAGGTCTCAATCTCCCAGGAGCAGATCGCGCACCCCAACCACCGAGCACCATAGCGGCTCAGCCGGTACGTTGCCCTGGACATATAGTGATTGCCAAAAGTTTTTTCCGATCCTTGATATCCACAAATCCCCCCTAACCCTCCTTTAGAAAAGGGGGGAACTACAAGGAATTGCTGTGAAAGTCCCCCTTTGAAAAAGGGGGATTTAGGGGGATTTAAGAACCTCCAAGCGGAAAGAATTTATGGCAAACGCTATAGTCGTTAGCCCCCCAGGCCACCACGCGGCCGTTGGTCGTCACTCTTAAGGCATCCCGTCCCCTGTCGGCAATGGTGGCCGAGAAGGCCGGCCCGGCCAGGCATACCATGGCCAGGCAGAACCTTAGCCTTCCCTATCGAAGGGTGAAAGGGAAAACTGTCGGGGCGTACCACCCACGGGGAGAGGAAGAGAGCAACGCCGGCGATTGCTTGAGCGATCTCACGGGAGGGGCGATGAGAGCGGGACTAAAAAGGCAGAGGGTATGGTGAGATAAACTCACACACACCCTCTGTCTCTGAAGATTTCGGGGTTACCCCCGATAACTTCAATTAACCTACTGAGTAGTTGTAGTAGTAGTAGTTTTGGTCTTGGCCTTGGCCGGGGCGCGCTTCACAGCACGTCTTTTGTACCTCTTGGCCTTGGCCCTGTACGGTTTAACCATGGCGCACACTTTTGCCGCCGCGTCTTCGGCCCTGGCTGCAGCCGCTTCAGCCTTGTTGGCTGCTGCGGAAGCGCGAGGGACGGGGATTTTGGCATCATTTGCGGCCATTTCAGCCTTTACTGCCGACGCAGCTGCCCGATCTGCAGAAGCTTTAGCTTGCTGTGAGTACATTGCACACTGATCATAGTACTTTTGGCAGCAGCCAGCACCTCCCAGCACCAGGGCAAAGACCGCGAGGAGAGCCAAGGCATAGCCTTTTCTCAATACCTTCCTCATCGATTACCCCCTTCCGGAGAGAATTTTTCACTCTCCATGAGCTGAAAACCCTAGGTGCTTTACTTCCGCATCTTTTTCATCAGGCATGCTTCAGCTTTCGCTGCCGCTGCCTCAGCCCGATCAGCCGCGGCCTCAGCCTTATCAGCCGAAGCTTTCGCGTCTGCCGCCGCCATTTCGGCGTTCCGTGCCGCAGTGTCCGCCTTTGCAGCCGAAGCCGCCGCTTGATCAGCGTACATCTTGGCTTCGTCTACGCTCTTCTTGCAGGCGTCGCAGCACCCCATTCCCAAGGCCGCAACAAACGCCAAGAGAATGGCCAGTGCAAAGCCTTTCCTTACCAAAGCTTTCCTCATCATCTATCCCCCCTTCTCAAAGAGATGGTTTAAGGTAAGTAAGATGCCCACATTAAATAATAATGGGCTAAAAATATCAAGAAAAATTATGGCCTCCCATCTTTTTTTTTTCCAGGCTCCGGGGGCGGAGCCATGAGACCTTAATTTTGATTAACTATAAGGATTGTCTGAAAGATTTCAAGTAAAAACTTTCCTGATCTGAAACTTTTTTTTAGGCACCAGGGCGCTACCCGGATAACTTATTGGTATTATTTGTTAATATTGGTTACCTGTTTCGCCCCCCGGAGCATAAAAAATCATCTCCCCCCAGTTTTCTCCTACCCGGAAATCCACCGTCAGGGGAACTTTCAGCCTGACAACCCCCTCCATGACCCGGCGAACCAGCCGGACAGTGTCGGCCAATTCGTCCTGGGGGACGTCAAATAAGAGCTCGTCATGAATCTGGAGGAGCATCGTTCCGGACAGGTTTGCCCCTTGCATGGCCGATTCCACTTCCAGCATGGCGGCCTTGATGATATCCGCCGCCGTCCCCTGGAGCGGCGTATTGATGGCGCTGCGCTCCGCCTCCTGCCGGACGATGCGGTTGCTGCTGTTGATCTGGGGGGTCTGGCGCCGGCGACCCATGAGCGTGGTCACCCACCCCTGGTCCCGGGCTTGCTGCAAGGTTTCCTCCAGATAGGCCTTGACCCGGGAGTATTTGGCAAAATACCGCTGAATGAATTCGTTGGCCATGCGGGTGTTCACCCTGAGCTGTTTGGCCAGACCGAACCCGCTCATGCCGTAAATGATGCCGAAGTTGACCACCTTGGCCTGACGCCGCATATCCGAGCTCACCAGTTCCGGGTGGATACCGAACACTATCGCCGCGGTCTGCCGGTGGATGTCGATTCCGTCTTGAAAGGCCTTGAGAAGCGCCGGGTCCTCCGAGAAATGCGCCAGGATGCGCAGTTCCATCTGGGAATAATCGGCGCTGAGGAAAACCTGTCCCGCGTTCGGCACGAAGGCCTGGCGAATCTGCCCGCCTAACTCCCCCCGGACCGGGATGTTCTGCAAATTGGGATCCCGGCTGCTCAAACGCCCGGTGGCCGCCACCGACTGGAGAAACGTGGTGTGCACCCGCCCGGTGGCCGGGTCCGCCAGCTTCAGGAGGGCATCGACGTAGGTTGATTTGAGTTTGCCCATGCTGCGGTACTCCAGGACCTTGGCGGCGATGGGACTCTCCTGCTCCAGGGCCTGGAGGACTTCCACGTCGGTGGACAAGGCGGTCTTGCCTCGGGTCTTCTTCTGGGGTGTGAGCTTCATTTTCTCAAACAGGATGCGGCCCAATTGTTGGGGCGACTGGATGAGGAATTCCTCTCCGGCCAGGGCATAGATCTCGCTTTCCAGCCGTTGCATCGCCACTTCCAGGTCCTGGCCGAAGCGGCGGAGAAATCCCTGGTCCAGGAGAATCCCCCGGGCCTCCATGCGGGCCAGGGTGCCCAACAACGGCAATTCCAGGCCGGCATAGAGCTCCCAGAGACCTGCTTTTTCCAGTTCGTTCTTCAACTGGGGCCAGAGCCGGAGCGCCACCTCGGCCCGCTGGGCGGCATACTGGCAGGCCAGATCCCGGTCCAGCCCCACCGCCGTGGTGGGCCGGCCCGCCAACTCCCGGGGGCCCGGCAGGTTGAGCCCCAGGTAGTGCAGGGCCACATTTTCCAGGGTCTGCTCATACCGGGCCGGGTTGAGGAGATACGAGGCCACCAGAATGTCGCCGGTGATCCCCTTGAGGTCCGGCCCGAACCGTTGGGCCAGGAGCAGGGCGGCCTTGAGATCCGCCCCCACTTTGGCGATGCCCGCATCGGAGAACACCGGGCCCAGCTTCTCCCAGACGATGCGGTTTGACTCTTCGGGCGCCAGGGGAATATACGCCCCCTCCCCGGTCTGCCACGCCAGGCCGATCCCGGCCACCTCGGCCAGCATTGGGTGCTGCTGGCTCATGACGAAGCCCAGGGCCATTTCACCCGCGCCCCGTATGGCCTGAACCACCCGGTCCAGGTCCTCGGGCCCCTGCACCAGCGATCCGGTCACCCCGGGTTGGCTGTCAAACCCCAAATCCTTCACCAATTTGCTGAATTCCAACTCCACGAACAACCGGCGCAGGGCTTCCCGGTCCGGGGGGCCGGGATGGAGGGCGTCCAGGTCCACCGTCAGGGGCACCCGGGCCTCGAGCTCGGTCAACCGCCGGCTGAGCCGCGCCTGTTCAGCATGTTCCTCTAATCGGGCCTTCAACGCCTTTCCTTTAATTTCATCTCTATGGGCCAGCAGATTTTCCAGGCTGTGATACCGGGCGATCAACTTGAGCGCGGTTTTCTCCCCGATGCCCGGCACCCCGGGAATATTGTCGCTGGCATCCCCCGCCAGGGCACGCACTTCCACCAGTTCCCCGGGTTCCAGGCCGTATTTCTCCCGGATAGCCGCCGGGTCATAGCGCACCCCTTTCATGGGATCCCACATGTCCACCCCGTCGGCCACCAGGGGCAGGAGGTCCTTATCCCCAGAGATGATCTCCACCGCAAAGCCCTCTTCCCGGGCCCGCCGCACCAGAGTGGCGATGAGATCGTCGGCTTCATACCCCTGATGCACCACCGAGGGCAGGTTGAGGGCGTCGATAATCTTCTTTATATAGGGGAGCTGGGTCACCAGGGCCTCGGGCATGGGCGGCCGGTGCGCCTTGTATTCCTTATAAAGTTCGTGCCGGAAGGTGGGGCCTTTGGCGTCGAATACCAGGGCCAGGTGCTGGGGCTGCCGCTCCCGCAGCACCTTGAGGAGCATGGTGGTCACCCCGTAGGCGGCGTTGGTGGGCACTCCCCGGGTGTTGGACAAAGGCGGCAGGGCGTGAAAGGCCCGGTAAAAATAGGAGCTGATGTCGATAAGATAGAGGACGCGGGGCAGGGTTTCCATCACAGATATCCTTCCCCCCCTTATAGCCACTACCGTCTGCCCTGTCAACTTGAGAAGGATACTTGTGTCAATAGCACAAACAGATGTCCGGTTTTCATAGCACATAAAATGTCCGGTTGATTATTAAGGGCTATCGTCATATTATGCAGTTGTCTCTGGGGAGGATAGGGCAACGCTGGGGAGCGACCCGAGCGCCTCGGAGAC
>JAUSOZ010000274.1 GCA_030655955.1 Deltaproteobacteria bacterium | reverse complement strand
GAAGCCGACGAACATAGGGATGATTTCTTTCACCAGCATGATCTGGTTTCTGCCGATTTCCCCCAGGGCCGCCGCCGCTCCCCAGCCGTTGCTCCCCGAATCCTCGTTGAGCAGGTAGAGGAGGCGGGTGATGAGTTTGCCCACCTGCTCCGGATGGGCGCCGGCCACCAGCCCCAGGCCCTCCAGGGCCCGCCAATACAGGAGGGCGCCCGGTTCGTAGAGAAATTGCATCAGGATGGCGGCCACCCCTGATTCCTGGCCGGCCAATGCCGTCAAGGCGGCAAAATCCCCCGCCTGGAGCAGCGGCACGATCTTCTCCCGCAATTGGCGTCGGCCTGGTTTCAAAACGGCGTTCTCTCCCTTGTGGCTGCGATGGCTCAGGGGTTTATGCAGTGGCCGCCGACTCCCCTAAAAGGGGATATCATCTTCCGGCGTACCGCCTGATGGCGGTCCAAACGGCGGCTCCGGTTCTTGGCCCCGATTGCTTGGACCCGGGCCTCCCAACATCTGCATATTTTCGGCGATGATGTCGGTGGTATAGTGTTTGACACCGTCCTTTTCGTAGGACCCGTAATCAATCCGGCCCTCGATCATCACCTGTTTGCCCTTGGAGAGGTATTGGCCGCAGATCTCCGCCAGCTTTGTCCAGGCCACGATGCGGTGCCACTCGGTCTTTTCCTGCTTCTGGCCATCTTTGCCCGTGAATTTCCGGCTGGTGGCCAGGGAGAACTTGCACACCGCAGTGCCGCTGGCGGTATAGCGCATCTCCGGATCAGACCCCAGATTACCTATGAGAATAACCTTGTTGAGCCCAGCCATTTTTCCTCCTGCCACCGGTGCGTGGGTTTCTCAATCCTCTATCACAGAAACGGCGGCCGGGCAAGGGATTATGCGGAAAACTCGATGCCGGGCGGGCCGGGTCAAACCCAGATTTTCACGCTGCACCCGCCTGCCGGGGTTGGCAAATGGTTACAGGGTAACTATATTGGGTCAAAAGAAAAATTTCCCCGTCAAGGCCTTGAACCGGCCTTGATATTTCCTCCAAGGACGAATAATGCGACGTATCTGCGCCTTAACGATCCTGGGATGCATCGTCTTGAGCCTCCTGAGCCCCAGCGCCGGGTTCGGCGCCCCGGCCGGAACCCTGGCCGAAGCTGACGGCCTCCTGAACAGCCCGGTGTTGTCTATGGCCCAGGCCACCAAAGCCCTGAGCCTCTACCAGGGGCTGCTGGCGACGGCGGGGGCACCTCGGAACTTGGTCCTGGCGCGCCTGGGCCGTACCTGCTTCGTTCTGGGCCAATTGGTTCCCGAGTCGCAGGCTATGGCATACTACCAGCAGGGGCAGCCCTACGCCGAGACCCTGATCCGGGAGGAGCCCAACCGGGTCGAGGGCCACTACTGGCTGGCTATGAGCCTGTGCGGCCAGGCCGAGGTGGGCGGCAAGCTCCTGGGACACCGGCTCCTGCCCCGCATCCTGGAGGAGCTTAAACGCGCCGTCGCCATGGATGCAGCCTTTGATCAGGCCGGGGCCCACCGGGTACTGGGGCGCATCTATTACGAGGCCCCCGGCTGGCCCCTGTCCGTGGGTGACCTCGCCAAATCCCGGCAACACCTCCAGGCGGCGGTGCATTTGTCCCCGGCCACCAGCACCAACCATCTCTACCTGGCCGAAACCCTGTTGCGCCTTAATGAGTCCGCCCTGGCGCGCCAGGAATTGGCCCAGGTGCTCAAATCCACCCGCGGGGCCGTCAAACCCCAGGACCTGGAGGAGGACCGGCAGGAGGCCCGGCGCCTGCTGGCGGAAATGGGGGGTGGGGAAGACCGGTAATCGGGAAGATTGTCCCAACGGGCCGCTTGCCCTCAAGATCGAGCGGATTATGCCAACGATCATTTCCTCACGGACACAACGAAAGATGAAAAATGGCTGGTGTTGGTGGGGCGGCCGTCCCTGGCCGCCTTTCGCTGGCGGGCACGGAGGCCCGCCCCACCGAGCTATTTTCATATAAAGCTGCAAGCCGAAAAGTGGCACAGGCTTTCCAGCCGGTGTAAGCGCTTCTTATACCAGGTTACGCTCATAGAAGAAAGAAAAGCTCACGGTCTGTAGGGGCGAAGTCGCTGGTGCCCCCAACCTGAGGGCGGACACATGGGTCCGCCCCTACAGAAGATAAATTACCTGGATGATCGCAGTTTGGTCTTAGTTTATTTTTCCCCAGAACCCAGAACCTAAAACCCAGAACCTTATTAGAGGGCAGGGGAGGGGGGGCGCCTTCTTCAGGGGCGGCCCCAATCCAGCAGGCGGAGGTCCAGGGAGGTCCGTCCCTGGTAGTGCGATATCCTGGTGCCCAGGGCCACGTCCAGGGTGCCGTCCAGGGGGTGGTGGGCGGCCATGTCAAAGGCGATGGCCTCCAGGACGTTGCCGCCGCCCTGGGCCAGTTTCACCTTCAGATGCCGCTGGTTGATCACCCGGGAGCCCAGGCATTGCACCCCCAGGCAGACGATCACCGGGGCCGGGTTGCCGGGGCCAAACGGCCTCAGGGTCTCCAGGTGCCGGTTAAAGGCGCGGTCCAGGTCGGCCAACTCAATCTGGGCGTCGACTTTGAGGCTGGGCCGGGGCGGCTCTAGGCCCACCTGCTCCTGGAAGGCCTGCTCCAGAAGGTCTTGTAGGGGCTCCACCTGGTCCGCGGCCATCTCGAAGCCCGCCGCGGCCGCATGCCCGCCGTATTTGTGCAGCACCTGGCGGCAATAGGTAAGGCCCTGGAACAGGTGAAAGCCTTCGACGGACCGGGCCGAGCCCCGGCCCCGGCCGTTTTTCAGGCTCACCATAGCCACGGGCCGGTGATAGGCGTCTGCCAGCCGGGCCGCGACGATGCCGATCACCCCGGGGTGCCAGCCCTCTCCGGCCAGGACCAGCACCGGCCGGGATGCCAGAGAGCGCCGGCGGATCAGCGACTCGGCCTGCTTCAGGACTTCGCCTTCCAGGGCCTGGCGCTGGCGGTTGAGATTGTGCAGATACCGGGCCTGAACCCGGGCCTGGGCCAGGTCGTCGCTGAGCAGCAGTTCCAGGGCGCATCGGGCCTGGCCCATGCGGCCGGCGGCATTGAGCCGGGGCGCCAGCTGGAAGACCACGTTCTGATAGGAAATGGGCTTGCCTTCCAACTGGGTGACTTCCTTCAGGGCGATGATTCCCGGGCGGCGGCTCTCCTCTAAGACCTTGAGCCCCTGGCTTACCAGGATGCGGTTTTCCCCCACCAGCGGCACCACGTCGGCGGCGGTGCCCAGGGCCACCAGGTCCAGGTACGACCTGAGATTGGGCTCCGGGCGTTGCCTGAACCAGCCTGCGGCCCTGAGATCGGCTCGCAGCCCCAGGGCCAGGAGCAGGGCCACTCCCACCCCGGCCAGCTCGCCGAAGGGGTAGGCGTGCCCGACCCGCTTGGGATTGACCACGGCCAGGGCGTCGGGCAGCTCCGGGGGGATCTCGTGGTGATCGGTGATGATCACCTCCAGGCCAGCAGCCTTGGCCCAGGCCACCTCTGGGCCGTCACTGATGCCGCAGTCCACCGTGACCACGAGCCGGGTCTTAGAGGCCAGCTCTTTCAGAGCCTCGATTTTGAGGCCGTAACCCTGGGTCAGCCGGTCGGGGATGTAGGGGATGCAAGGCAGGCCCAGCTCCCGCAGGAACTGGTGCAGTACCGCGGTGGCGGTAATGCCGTCGGCGTCGTAGTCGCCATAGACCGCCACCGGCTCCCCCTGGCGCACCGCCCGGCCCAGGCGGGCGGCGGCGACTTCCAGGTCCGGCAGTTCGAAGGGGGGATTGAGGCGCTCCAACGAGGGGTCCAGAAAGGCCAGGATGTCGCCCTCGGCGGCGAGCCCCCGGTTCAACAGAATCCGGGCTACCAGCCGGGGCAGGTTGTGCCGGGCCATGACCGCGGCCACCAAATCCGGCTGCTCCGGGTACACCTGCCAGGCCTTTTTGCGGCGCAATCTTTCCTCCGGTTTGCGGTTTTCAGTTTAATTCTTCATACGTCCCAAGCTCAGCTTGGGTTCAAGTTGGGTTCCCAAGTTCAACTTGGGAACCAGGGCAATGGTGCGTGGGAGACCCCTTACGAGCTATTGGAATATAATAATACATAGAAAAGTCAACAACATAATCAAAGGTGTGTCAATAGCACAAACAGATGTCCGGTTTTCATAGCACATAAAATGTCCGGTTGATTATTAAGGGCTATCGTCATATTATGCAGTTGTCTCTGGGGAGGATAGGGCAACGCTGGGGAGCGACCCGAGCGCCTCGGAGAC
>JAUSOZ010000272.1 GCA_030655955.1 Deltaproteobacteria bacterium | reverse complement strand
CCTCTCCCCCCGAAGCGGGGGGAGAGGGGGTAGGTTAGCTCGCCGGGTTTTTATGCTGGCAGAGCCTCAAATCGGTCCCATTTTTTCCCATCTCCCCCAATGGGAGAGATGGTCAGGGTAAGGGGGAAGTGATCTTTACGGAGAGAAATACGATCCTGTATTTATAAACCGCCGTACTGAGGGTTACTCGTTCTCCACCGGCGGATATTGGACCCCGGCCCACCAATGGGGGTCGATATCCGGGAAGACGTCGTCCCGCTCCCGGCACAGGATAAGAAAATTCCAGTCTTCCGAGGGCAGCCGGCGCGTCTCGGCGTAGCGCCGGGTCATGGCCGCCAGGCGGCGAAAATCGTCATTGTGCGTGGTCAACCGGAGTTCGGCGTAATCCCGGGCGCTGAAGGTGCTGATCAAGAACTGCCAGTCCGAGGACTCCAGCAGGAACAGGGAGCGGCCGCACTGCTTTAAGAGGTCTTGTAATTGCGGGTCGGGGTCGTCGGCCCAGAGCCGGGCCATCTCCTCCATGGCATCCTCGGCGGCATAGACGTGGCGCCAGGTCCAGTCATTCATCTCATTGAGCCAGATCCAGTGGTAGCCCCCTTCTCCCCAAGAACCTTCCGGCAGGGAAATGACCGCCCGGGGAGCGCTCTCCTGAAGGATTTCGCCCCCGGGGCTCAGGCTCACCTGGGTGTGTTCCTGGAACCGTTTGAGCACCTGATAGAGCCACTCGGGACCCTCGAACCACCAATGGCCGATGAGTTCGGTATCGTAGGGCGCCACCACCATGCCGGGCCGGCCTTCCTTGGCTTTGAACTCCGCCAGGATCCCCTCCACCAGGGAGACAAAGTGATCCGCCTGGTCATTGATCCGGGCCGCCACCGACTCGGGATGGTAGGGCTGCTTATCAGCCAGATCGGCCTGGGCGCTGGTCACCTGCCAGTAGCGCAGGCCGCCGGGAAAGCGCTTCTTGTGGAAATCCAAATAGTTGCCATCCCCAGGATAGCCCCACTCCCCGCTCCACACCTGGAGGCCGGTCTTGGGGTCACGGGTGAAGGCGGCCACCGGGCGCTTGGTCTCCGGGGCCGAACTCACCAGATAAACCTGGTAGGGGGATTTATCCTCTTCCTCCGGCCGCTCCTGGTACTGGGCGGCAAAACGCTCCCACAGACGCTCCAGGGCCTCGAACCGGTCTTTGTAGACCCCAATGGCTTTGCCCCCCTTCAGGAGGTGGGCGTCGATGAAGAAATACTTGAGGCCGTTTTCCGACAGGAACTCCTCCACCCCCTTGCGCAGCACCGGCTCCCCGGCCCAATCCTTCAGGGGCGGGGACCAGGGATAGCGCGGGCGGTAGGCGCATTCCGGGAGCCAGAACCCCTGGGGGTCCCGGCCGAAGTGGCGGCGGTACGTGGCCACCCCCTGCTTCACCTGGGCCTGGACTGCGGTGTCCCGGCCCAGCAGGGGCAGATAGCCGTGGGTGGCGGCGGAGGTGATGATTTCGAGGACGCCTTCGTCCATCAACCGCCTGAAGGCCCCGATCAGGTCCTCGCCAAAATCCTCGATGAAGGCTCGCTTCAGTTCCCCGTAGTGGCTGGCCCACATCTGGGCCACCGAAGCGAAATGCTCATCCCCCAGCTTCTGGAAGGTGGCCAGGTCGTCGGTGGCCGCCTGAATCTTCTGGTCCAGGTAGTCCTTGAACTCCTGGCGAAAGACCTTGGATGCCAGCATTTCCGCCAGGATGGGGGTGATCCCCAGGGTAACGCCGGAGCCGCGGCCTCCCGCGCCCAGGCGGTTGAAGGCCTGGAGCAGGGGGATGTAGGATTCGGCGGCGGCCTCGTTGAGCCAATCCATGCCGTGGGGCCAGCGGCCGTGACCGATGACGTAAGGAAGATGGGAATGGAGCACAAAGGTGAAATATCCCAAGGGTTCAGCCATGATGTCCTCCAGGCAAAGGTCCGTTGCAGTCGGCGGGAAAATTTAGATTACGGGAATATCGAGAATACGTAACTCTTACTATAAGGAGCCAAATCATCCGGGTCAAGAGATCGCGGGACTGACAAAATTGTCCAATCTCTGCAAGCCAGGGGCTGGTGGGCGGGGCTCGCCTTTCAGTTGATACCGAGTTGCACTCAAAAGGGTAATGCCCCTGCGTAGAGTGCGTCTTACGCACCAGAAATGGCGCCTGAGACGCGCCCTACGGATTTTAGCCCCTTGGAAAACCATTCTCCGGACCTCAATACTTTTTTGATACCGATTAGCACTCAATGGACAATTATTGTAGGGGGGGACCCATGTGTCCCCCCCTGAGGGCGCACACATGGGTGTGCCCCTACGTTTTGTCGGTAATTTTTTGGCCGCAACTCGGTATGAGCGCAACCTGGCATAAAGCGTCATGCACACCAGGTTGCAGTCAAAGGGTGGCACAGGCTTTCCAGCCTGTGCTGGCGCCTCAGCAATAACTTATTATTTCCCCGTTTTTTACTGACCACTGGCCACTGACTACTGGTAATTGACCACTGGCCACTTATTTCAGTGCCGAGCCGTGGATTTTGGAGGCCGAGCCGGTGGGGTCGGTATAGCTCATGATGAACTTGAATTTGGGGAAGAGGCGGGGCAGGCGCATCATGTTGAAGATCATGACGCCGATGGCCATGCGGTCCAGCCAGGAGGACATGGGCCACCCCAGGTGGATGGTGACTTGGCGGTCGCCCAACTCGTACTCCACCACCCGGAGCAGGGCCACCAGCCGGTGATAGAGGCTTAACTTGAGCAGAGGCAGGCGGAAGTGGTTGGTGGCCAGTTTGGGCGGGATGCCGGCCCGGGGGGAGTAGAAGGTGACATACGCGACGTTGTTCTCCGGGGGTTGGCCGGACTTATCCTGGGAGCGCCTGAACACCAGGTGCACATCCGGGGCGGCGGACTCGGCCAGGTGCAGGATCATCTCCATTTCGTTGTCGCCCTTGCCGATCTCCCCGATCTCCGGGGCCCGCTTTCGGGCCACCAGAAACCCGGCCAGCAGCACCAGGCCGGTGACCCCGGCCCACAACATCGTGCCGTGGGTCTTGTAGATGGCCAGGAAGATGAAGCAGCTCACAAAGATGACCCACATGACCAGGGTCACCAGACGGGAGGTGTAGAAGTGGATCACCTCCTTGGTGCCCATGAAGTAGCGGTAGATGATCAGGGCCCCCATGTTGATGGAAAAGCTGGCCAGGAGGCCCAGGGCGTACATGTCCGCCAGGGTTTCCTGCTTGCCCGAGGTGATCAGGATGATGATGGAGAAGAAGACGGCGTTGGCGATATGGATGCGGTAGAGGGACTGGCGCCGGTTGGTGGCGGTGACCCAGTGGAAACCGTAGCGGTGGGCCACCCGCTCCATCAATTCGCTGGAGGCCACAAAGGCGGTGTTCACCGCCATGATCAGGGCAAAGCTGGCCAGGGCCGCCACCATGACGCCAAACGGCAGCCCGTTCAAGATGGTGGCGTAATGGGTGATGAGGTCGCCTTCATGCAGGTGAAAATCGATGGGCGCCGACAGGGCCAGGGCGGCCACGATGGGGGTCACCAGACCCACGGTGCAGGCCAGAAAGATGTAGGCCTTGCGGATCTCCCGCCAGCTCCGCACCAGGCCGGCGGTCTGGAGCACGGACTCCACCCCGGAGTAGGCCAGGATGCAGAAGGCGATGTGGGCGATGAAGATGTGATACTTATCAAAGATCGAGCCCGGGCTCAGGTCGGCGCCGGTCTTGACCGCAGCCTGTTTGAGCCGCCCCAGGGAGGCGCCGTCCAGGGCCAGGACCCCGGAGATAATCAGGGTGACGAAAACCAGGGAGGCTAAGATAAAAATGGTGAAGGTGACCCGGGCGTTTTCTTTAATCCCTAATATGTTGAGCCCGGCCACCACCCAGATGGTGATCAGGACCAGGGCTATGACCATGGGGTGGGGCAGGTGGAAGAACGAGGTGGCATTGAGCACCGCGCTCACCGCCGAGATGCAGGCGGTAAGGATGTAGTCCACCATGATGGAGGCCACCGCCACAAAGGACACCAGGGGGCCCAGGACCAGGTAGGAGAAGGAATAGACCCCGCCGCCGATGAGTCCGTGGTGCTCCAGGATCTCGGCGATCTCCACCAGCCGGGTGGTCATGTAATGGATAAAGACCGCGGTGAAGGCGATAAAGATGATGGCGCTGGGGCCGATGAAGCGGTAGGCCTCGGCCGGGGCGTAAAACACCGAGGTGAGTTCGTCCATCAGGGTGATGACCGCCACCGACAGCCAGGTGAGCCACCAGCGCCCGTTGAGGTAGTACGACAGCCGCCCGGGTTTCCGGAGCAGATAGATGAAAAGTACCACCAGCCCCAGGTTGGCAGCGATGAGAAGAATGCTCTTTAGATACAACGCCGTGGCCTCGCAGAACGGGAATTGGGAACCTTCCGGAGCAGGTTCAAAGGCAGGGTGGCCCTGCCGATTGCTGCTGAATAGGAGTGATGGCGCCCTGAAGGCGCAAAGCGCGAGATAGGCATAGCCTCCTCCTGCCTACGGGGTTAGCTGTCGGGCTCGGGCGGGAGGTGACTTGCCCTACCGCATTTACGAAAAATGCGGATTCGCCCCAAGAACTTGGGTCCCCCGCTTCTCCGTTTGGGTGTCGGAGAACTCGGCGGTCAGCCATATGGCTAAGGGCTGACGGATAAAAGGTAATCCTTCCCTAACTAGACGTCAAGAGAAATTTTCAGGGGTGTCAATAGCACAAACAGATGTCCGGTTTTCATAGCACATAAAATGTCCGGTTGATTATTAAGGGCTATCGTCATATTATGCAGTTGTCTCTGGGGAGGATAGGGCAACGCTGGGGAGCGACCCGAGCGCCTCGGAGAC
>JAUSOZ010000271.1 GCA_030655955.1 Deltaproteobacteria bacterium | reverse complement strand
CCAAGGAGGCCGGCGATGCAAGATGTAGCCTTTGCGGCCCTGGTCCACGGGGTTTACGTGGTCACTACCCGGGTGGGCGAGAAAATCAACGGCATGACCGCGGCCTGGGTGTCCCAGGTGTCCCTGAAGCCCCTGCTGGTCATGGTGTCCATAGCCCCGCCCCGCTATACCCACACCCTGATCCTGGAGAGCGGCAACTTTGTCATCAACGTGCTGGCCAGCGACCAGGTGGAACTGGCCAAACGGTTCGGCTATAAAAGCGGCCGCACTATCGACAAACTCGCCGGCCTGGATACCCTCACGGCGCCGAGCAGCGCCCCGGTTTTGCCCCAGGCGTATGCCTACCTTGACCTGAAGCTGGTGCATACCTTCGCCGCCGGCGACCATACCCTGTTTGTGGGTGAGGTCGTGGAGGCCAAAATCCTCCATCCCGAGAGCCGGCCCCTGATCTTTAAAAAAAGCGATTTCTTTTAATCCGGAACCCCTTGGTAACGTTAACGCCTCCTGACCTCAGCCCCAGCCCCCCTGGTAGCTCCCTCCGAGTTAAGTATTTTATGAGCAATAAAAAATAGTTGCATTTGCCTTGACTTTAGTTTATTGATGATTAGTAAGGGTTCTCGATTATCGAAGTAGCCTCAACATGCTTCCAGAATGGGAACCTCAGGGGGAGATGGGTTGATGGTCAATTTCGGGGATGTGGGACGAATATGCCTCAACCAGGAGATCCGGGGAGTTTGCGAGAATTGCCTTTGGTGGGAGTGGGATTCTCGGCAGCAACGGTGCAGTAACTCGTGCTACAGCGTCTGCCCGTTGTACCGGGAGCGGCTCTTCGACGCCACCGCCGCCGGCGTGGCGCCCCAGAGCATCTGGCCCAGGGTCTAGGCTCGCAGGCGCCGGCTCAAGCGATTCGCCTGCCGCACCGGCAGGGGGAGCCGGTATGGGGTGAGACAACCCAGGGTGGTCTCCAGACATTCCGGCCAAGTGCTGCGGTGTCCGGGGGCAACCGAAGGGATTGTTATACTCTTTGGGGTCCGCAGGCGCAATCCTACCTGTTTTCCTTTCCGATTAATACCTTACATGACCAAGCCTCCAGGTCCGGTTCCTGTGCGGCCTCCTCCTATCCGGACCGGCGGCGCCAGCCCCACCCGGTGGCGCAACTCTTCATGGAGGGCCACCGCCTCCCGATAAGTTTTGGGCCCAATCTGATGTAGGGTGGGCACCGCCTAGCATCAATCTATCCATGATAATTGATAAAAATGAAAGGGGTGGGCCATGCCCACCCTACATGCATACAGAATTAATGGCGCTACAATAACTGCTTACTGCTCACTGCTCACTCATCGCACCAACTCGGCGCTATAAATAAACGCCCCGTCCCGTTTAACCAATTTCCCGTCCCGGTTTTCGATGATCCAGCCGCTGTCGCCTTTGCCACCGAAGGGCAGGCGCAGGGGGGTGAAAATGAACTCCGGGTTGTCGTAGGTCATGCCGAATTTTTGGGTCAGGGCGTCCTGGGCGCCTGGGGGCGGGGTGCCGAACCAGGCCACCAGAAACGGGTAGCGGCTGGGGAGCACCTGGTCCACCGCCACCGTATCACTCTCCACCGGCACCAGGGCCAGGAAGGGGCCGAACATCTCGGTATCCGGGGGATCAAAGGTCTCCAGGAGGAACGGCCCCTGCCACTCCCCGTCCCGGCGGGGCGGGACCAGGAAGTGCGGCTCTTTCAAGGCCGCCAGGGCCCGGTCCAGGAGTTTGCGGGTGCGCTCCACCTTGATGGGGCCGATCCGGGTTTTGGGGTCCCGGGGGTCCCCCACCTGCACCTCGGGCATGCGCTCCAGGATCATCTTCTTCACCGGCTCGTAAATCTCCCGGTGGATATAGGCCCGCTTCAGGGTGGTGCAGTACTGGCCGCCGTTGATAAAGGCCCGCCCCACTACAAATTTGACCGCCGCCTCCAGGGGGGCATCCTTAAACAGGATTGCCGGCGGCAGGCCGCTGGGCCCGGCGAAAAAGAGCTTGTCGAAGTGAAGGGCTTCTCTCTCGTAGGCGGCCCCCACTTGGCCCCCGCCGGAGATAAAGAAGACCCTTACTTCGGGGTCCTCGACACAGCTGCGGCCGAACTCCCGGTTGTCCATACCCTTCACCGCGGTGAAGCCCGGCAACCCCGCCACCACTTCGGCAAAGAGCTGCGCCGTGCGGGGCGTTTGCGAGGAGCAACTGAACCGGAACTGATTCCCACCCAGGATGGCGGCGCCGCCGACCCGGGCCACCATGACGGGCGGGGCGTCATAGGGCAGGATGGCGGCCACCGTACCGTAGGGGGCTTTGCCTGTAACCAAAGGCACCTCCAGTTCCATGGTGCGCAGATGGGAAACCGCCATATCCATTTCCATGGCGACAGCAGTGCAGGGAGTGCCGATATCTTCCCCCTCCGCTGTCATGAAGTCGGCCCGCCGTTGCTCCAGACGGTCCGCCAGTTGCTGTAATATTTCCAGGCGCACGGCAAATTCATCGGACATCGTGATTGCTACCCCTCCTCGGCCAACTTTGATTTAGCCTGACTGCGACCGGTTTTTATAGTAACGGTCATTTCCTTTCCTTGCGAACACAACGAGGCCTAAAAATCTGGAACAGCCGGCCCCGGCGGTGAAATGTAGGACAGCCGCCCTCGGCTGTCCATGGGCAGGCGAGGGCGCCTACCCTACACTTTAATACCACCGATCATTTCCTTGCGTACCCAACGAAGCATGAAAATATGCGCAGTGCCCGCCCTACAGACTGGCCGCTGGCGCGTCAATTAAGAGTTTTGGCTGCAAGCTGACCGCTGAAAGCAGAGAGCTTTTTTTCTCTTAAAATACCACAAAAACCGGGCGTGACGGAGAAAAACCGCCACTGGGACGCAGGGCCTCAAAGCTCCCAAAGAAGCTGCCCATTTCCCCACGCTTGTGCCCCCGGGAGGGTTTTTGTGAAAAAAAGTATTTTCTTCTTGACATGAGCGCCCCGGCCTCTAAAATCAAAGTGCAGGGAGGAAAAAGTCTTTATTTTTTGGCAAAAATTTTATATACAAACCATAGGGGCAAAGGTAAGAACTGCCTCATATTATTAAGTGATGTCTTTAATCCGGCGATCTGCCTCAGGGCGAACCACACCCGGGCCGGACGCCGATTGGGATTATACTAACCACAATTTACTTGGAGGGAAAATGCCAGAAGAGGCCGTAAAAGAAATCAAGGTGGACAGGAAGCACCGCAAGATCGGGAATATCGCGCCCGAATTGGCGGATCGCTGCTATACCTGTGGCACCTGTGCCGGCGGTTGCCCCGCCACCGGGCTGGTTCCCGGCTGGGACCCCCGGAAGGCCATCCGGGCCATTGTTCTGGGAATGGAACAGGAGGTCATTGATTCCAAATGGCCCTGGGTCTGCACCCTGTGCGGCCGCTGCCAGTACCAGTGCCCCATGGGTATCCAACTGATGCGGACTTTCCGGGCCTGCCGCACCGCCCGGGAGCGGGACAAGGTCCCCGGCCCCATCCACAAGGGCACCATGATGAACCTCCAGCGCGGCAACAACCTCGGGATCCCCAGGGACGACTTTTTGTTCCTGCTGGCGGAACTGGGCGTGGAGATGGAAAACGACGAGGAGCAGCCCACTCCCGGCTTCTATGTGCCGGTGGACAAAGAAGGGGCCAACATCATCGTCACCATCAACTCCAAGGAGCCCTTCGGCGAGCCGGACGACATGAAGTTCTGGTGGAAGATCTTCTACGCCGCCAAGGAAGATTGGACCGTTTCGTCCACCAACTGGGAAGGGGTCAACTGGGGTCTGTTCTCCGGGGACGACGAGTCCATGAAAGAGCAGGTCGGCCGGGTCATCGAAAACGCCCGACGACTCAAGGCCAAAACCATTTTGTACCCCGAATGAGGGCATGCCTACTTTGCAACCCGGTTCGGGTTCAAAAATTGGTTTCCGGAAGTCTACGACGAATTCAAAGTGGTCAGCATCTTTGACCTGCTGGCGGAATACATCAAAGAAGGCAGGATCAAGCTTAATACGCATAAGTTTCACGAAACCTACACGGTTCACGACCCGTGCAACTACGTGCGCAAATCCCAGATTTCCTTCGGGGACAACTACGGCGAGCTGTCCCGCTGGGTCGCCCAGCAGTGTATCGACCCCAGCCTCTACCGGGAAATGTGTGAAGATTACATGAACAACCTGTGCTGCGGGGCCGGCGGCGGCGCCTGGGCCATGCCCTACGATAAAGAACGTTGGGCCTACGGCAGTATGAAGGCCGACCAGATCAAGAACACCGGCGCCGAGATCGTTATCGCCCCGTGCCACAACTGCCGGGACCAAATCATGAAAGACCTCCCCAAGCACTGCGACATGGGCACCAACTACAAAGAGACCCTGTACCTGTGGGAACTGGTGTCCCTCTGCCTGGACTTCGAACCCTGGAACGAAGCGGAGATCGAAGCAGGCCACGCCGCCCGCGACGCCCAGTTTGAGCGTGACGGGGTCGAGCTGGACGAAGAGGAATAAGTCGATGGCTTGAACCGTACCAACACGTCGAAGCACCTTCTGAGCCTGGAGAACTTTTTGTTCTCCAGGCTCTTTTTATGGAGGAAGCGGGCCTCGGTCGTTGATGGCCTCCGGTCTTGCATTTTCTCCCGCAGGACTTAACATCCAGACAGAGGAGGATCGCCATGAAAAAATCCATCGGTCCCAGGACCATGGCCTTCCCCACCCCGGTGTGGGTGGTGGGAACCTATGACCAGGAAGGCAAGCCCAACGCCATGACCGCAGCCTGGGCCTCCATTTGCTGTTCCAAGCCCCCGGCCATCGGGGTGTCGCTCCGCAAAGCCACCTATTCCTACGGCAACATCATGGCCCGCCAGGCCTTCACCATCAGCGTGCCCTCCGAGGCCCACGTCCGGGAAGCCGACTACCTGGGTATGGCCACGGGCAAAGAGGTGAACAAGTTCGCCGCCACCCGCCTCACCGCGGTAGCCAGCGACCTGGTGGACGCCCCCTATGTGGGGGAATTTCCCCTGATCATAGAGTGCCGGGTGATCCACACCCTGGAAATCGGCCTCCACACCCTGTTCATCGGGGAGATTTTGGACGTCAAGGCCGATGAGCACGTCCTGAACGACAAAGGCTTCCCGGACATCGAAAAAGCCCGGCCCATCATCTTCGGCCCCGAGATTCGCACCTATCACGGCATCGGGAAATTTTTGGGCCAGGCCTTCACCGTCGGCCGTGACCTCATGTAGCCGCTTGGGTTGCCGGATAAGCAATGCAGGGTAAGTTTTACGCACCATAATGGGCACGGATGACGCGGCCTAACGGCCCACAGGCTGGAAAGCCTGGGCCATTAAAGCTGCGTCAGGATAATGCCATGAGTAGGGAAATGACCGAAACGGAAATTCAGCAGGTGCAGCAGGGCATCAAGGCGAAGTACGACCGGGTGGCCGCCGCCGGCGCCGGGGGCAATTTCCAATATCCCACCGGCAAGACCGGCATGGAACTTCAAGGCTATCCCCCGGAGGTGTTGAAAAATTTTCCCCCTGAGGTCCTGGCCGCGTTCTGCGGCGTGGGCAATCCCTTCAGCCTGGAACCCCTTAACCCCGGGGACGCCGTCCTGGACATCGGCTGCGGCGCCGGGGTGGACTCCCTGGTGGCGGCCCATCTGGTGGGGGCCGGCGGGAAAGTGGTGGGCCTGGACGTCACCGCCGCCATGGTCGAGCGCGCCCGGGCGAACCTGGCGCGGCTGGGTCTGGCCCACGTCAAGTTTCAGGTGGGCGAGGCCGAGGCCCTCCCCTTCCCAGAGGCCAGCTTCGACGCCGTCATCAGTAACGGCGTCTTCAACCTGACCCTTAATAAGGAGAAGGCTCTGCACGAGGCGCACCGAGTCCTGAAACCCGGCGGCAGGCTGATGCTCGCCGACATGGTCCTGGTGGCGGCGCTGCCCCCGGACCAGGCCGGCAAGGTGGAAAACTGGTTCCAGTGAATCGGCGGGGCCATGCCGGGAAAGGATTTCCTGGCCCTCATGCTCAAGGTGGGTTTCCACCGGGTGGCCCTGCGCCGCTACACCGGCTTCAAGAGTTCCCCCTACACCGAAGGGGCCTTGTTCTATGCTGAAAAGCTCGCGGCCGGCCAGACCCGGGAGGATGTCGCCTCCCAGGCCGAACCGTCGCCGGCCCCCCTGATAGACCCGGCCTGCGAACCCGGCGGGACTTGAAAGCCGAAATAACCCCGTCCGGTGTGGGCGGGTCGCATTTTTGTTTTCCGAAAGGTACTGGGGCAAACAAATTTACTCGGCTCAATCCATCGAAACGCATCAACGAAGATTCACGAGGTAATTTATGCAGTTAAGACAGGTACACCTCAGTCTGATAGCGCTGGCAGTCCTGATAGCTTGTACAGTTGTCCCCCAGGTGGCGGGTGCGGCCAAGCCGATGGGCGGCAGTGGGCCCAACCAGGTGCTGCTGGCGGCGGCCTCGCCCTTCGAGGATTTAACGGAGTTTGCCCTGGCCAACGATACTCAGGGGATGCGACAGGCCCTGAAGACATACGGCGATCAGGCGGCGGCAGTAGATAAGGTCCTCTCCGTGCCGGCGCGCCGGGAAATGGCCTCATTGCTTGCCACAATCAGGCGGGCCGAATCGAAAGGCGATAATCAGGCAGTGGCTCTGAACTCGGTGGAGGCCTACCGGGTACTGGTCGAGTCTTTGGACCCCAACGGCCTGGTGGTGCCTACCCAGGTGTCAAAGCTTGATTACGTCGGGTTCAAGCTGAAAGTCCTCCTGGCCGCATCACCGCCTGACTGGCCGGCAATTCAAACGACCCTCGAAGCCGCGGGCCGCCATTGGCACGAACTGGAGCCCCGGGTAAGCGACAAGGGGCTGCGCGATGCGGTCAAGACGGTGCTCGCCGGCCTGCACCAGGCGACCAGTGCCCAGAACGCCGAGATGGCCGTCTTTGCGGCCCAGATGGATCTGGCTCTGGTGGACCTGCTGGAAGGGTACTTCGAACGGGCCGCGAAATAATTTCCGGCCTCACTTCCTGGGAAGGGTTGGCCGGCCCCCGGTGCAAACTTCCAGGTCTTAAGACAAGGCCGGTGACAGGTTTAGCTCTGCCCCGCCTCCTTATACCAAGTTGCCGTCATAGAGGTAATTCTGGCTTTATGGTCGCACCCGCCGTAGGGGCGGTTCGCGAACCGCCCCTACAATTCGGATTATTACTCGTTTGACGGCATCTTGGTCTAAGACCGCGTCGACGTTGCCCTCTTCGTGCTTGGTGCGGTGGTCTTTGATCATGCGGTAGGGCTGGAGCGTGTAGTATGTTGGGAGCGCTACCCGCGATTAATTTTAGTGGGCGATGCTCATCCCACCTATGCTCTCAGGATATTTTCAGGCCGCGGGACTTGGCGTCCCCGGCCCCCAAATCCTGATTAGCCGAGTGCGGGTCCCGCCGTCCGCAGGAGTTCCTTCACCACCAGGCCCATGAGGCCCAAGACCGCGTCCAGTTGCCAAAAGCGGTCCAGGCCGGACGGCACCGTGAAAGACACCTGGGCCGGGAACTCGTCATCCGCCACCCAGAGAATCACTTCGACGCTCAGCCCCGGATAGACCGGGAAGGCCAGGGCGCCATCGCCCTTCGCCCGCCTTTCCGCCCCCAGGCGGCGGCCCACCTCCAGAAAACCGGCCAGATCCCGACCGAACCGGTCCTCCAGAGGGGCGCTGGGAATCGCATGAGGCCCCCGGCTCTGGAAAAAGAGGGTGGCGCCGGGCAGTTCCAGGGGGCTAACCGGCGGCCCCAACCCGGCGGTATCCACGAACAGCAGGTAAAGGACGGTAATCAGGCAGAGGCGGAAACCCGGTTCCTCTTCCGCCGCCGCGGTCCGGAACACCCGCTGCCGGTCCAAATCCACCACCGCTTCCTGATTAAAATAAGGAAAGCGGAAGACATTTTCATGACGCCGGATGCCAGTACGGCGAGAAATGTCCTTCGGGTCCGCCTGGGCCAAGTCCCGCCAAAACTCCTCATTCACTTCGGCGCAGCGATTATAGAGCATCGAATCAGCCTTTGTAGGAGCACATGCATGGCGCCCTATGAGGGGGGACACGCAGGTCCCCCCCTACAAGAGATTAATGTAATGAGTATGTGGCGGGTACACCCCGTAAAAGCTGCATTTAACCGGGGCGCTTTCATAAGTTTCTTGGCTGACAGCTGAAAGCTGACCGCTTTTTTTATTCCTCCCCCGGATTGAGCAGGTAGGCCTCTACGAAGCGGTCCAGGTCGCCGTCTAAGACTGCGTCGACGTTGCCCTCTTCATGCTTGGTGCGGTGGTCTTTGATCATGCGATAGGGCTGGAGCGTGTAGGAGCGGATCTGGCTGCCCCAACCGATCTCTTTCTGGGACTCCTGCATTTCATGCTTCTTGGCTTCCTGTTTGCGCTTTTCCAGGTTGTAGAGGCGAGCCCGGAGCACCTTCATGGCCAGTTCCCGGTTGCGGTGCTGGCTGCGCTCGGACTGGGAGGAAACCACCAGGCCCGTGGGCAGGTGGGTGAGGCGCACCGCCGAGGAGGTCTTGTTGACGTGCTGGCCCCCGGGGCCCGAGGCCCTGAAGGTGTCGATGCGCAGATCATTCTCCTGGATGTCGATCTCGATGCGGTCGTCCACCTCCGGCAGCACCTGCACCGCCGCGAAGGAGGTGTGGCGGCGGCCGCTGGCGTCAAACGGCGAGTTGCGCACCAGGCGGTGGATGCCGGTTTCGCTCTTCAGAAAACCATTGGCGTAAGGGCCGCTGACGGTGAAGGTAACGCTCTTGACCCCGGCCTCGTCCCCAGGTAAGAGGTCGATGGTCTCGGTCTTGAAACCCTTGCGCTCGGCGTAGCGCAGGTACATGCGCAGTAAAATCTCGGCCCAATCCTGGGCCTCGGTGCCGCCGGCCCCGGCGTGGATGGTGACGATGGCGTTCTTGTCGTCGTCTTCGGCCCCCAGGAGCAGCTTGAGCTCCCAGTCGGAGAATTCCCGCTCCATGGCCGCCAGGTCCCGGACCACTTCCTTCATGGTCTGCGGGTCATCTTCCTCCAGGGCCATATCCAGCATCAGCTCCAGGTCTTCCAACTGCTGGTGCCGGGCCACATATTCTTCCGTCGCCTGGATCAGGCCCGCCCGTTCTCTCAGGATGTCCGCGGCCCGGGCCTGGTCGTCCCACAAATCCGGGGTGGCCATCAACTCTTCTAAATGACGCAGTCTGACCTGCTTGCCCGCCAGATCAAAGATGACCTCGAAGGGTTTCCAACCGGTCTTGCAAACCCTTTAATTTGGTTTTGACATCTATGCTGTCCGGTAACATGGCGACCTCCTGGTTGGTTATGAAAAAGCTATCAGCGATCAGCTTTCAGCTTTCAGTAAAAACCTCTGGTTACGGCCGGGGCGCTTCATGCCGCCTCAAACTTAGCCAATCATTAACGATAAATTTTATCAGAAAAATCATGGATTAGGAAGAGAACGGCGGCGCCTCCGCCTCAGGTTCATCCCCCAGGTAGGCCGGCTGCAACTGGGGGTGCGCCGCTAACTCCGCCCCGGCGCCTTCCAGCACCACCCGGCCGGTGGACAGGACATAGCCGTGGTGGGCGATTTTCAAGGCCGCGGCGGCGTTCTGCTCCACCAGGAGGATAGTGACGCCCTGCTGGTTGAGGCGGGTGATGAGGTGAAACACCTCCTTGACCAGCAAGGGCGCCAACCCCAGGGAGGGTTCGTCCAGAAGCAGGAGACGCGGCCGGCTCATCAGGGCCCGGCCCACGGCCAGCATCTGCTGCTCGCCGCCGGAGAGGGTGCCGGCCGCCTGGGTGCGCCGGGTCGCCAGGCGGGGAAAGGTGTCGTAAATCTGGTCCAGGTCCCGGGCCAGGGCTGGCTGGTCCCGCCTGAAGTACGCCCCTAAGAGCAGGTTGTCGTAGACGGTGAGATTGGCGAAGATGCGGCGGCCCTCGGGCACCAGGGCGATGCCGGCCCGGATGATCTCGTGGGTGGGGAGCCCTTGGAGCTCCCGACCCTCAAAGACAATGCGCCCGCGACCGGGCGCCGCCAGCCCGGTGATGGCCCTGAGCGCGGTGGTCTTGCCGGAGCCGTTGGCTCCCAGCAAGGTGACGATCCGTCCCCGGGGGACGCTAAAGCTGACCCCATCCAGGGCCTTGATGGCCCCATAGGAGACCTGAAGGTCGAAGACTTCCAGCACGGTATGAATTCCTTGAGAGCTATCAGCGGTCAGCTTTCAGCGAAAAACCAAAAGCAAAAAAAATTGTTTATGATACACGCACCATAAAGTCGGAAAGGCTCTTTTTATGGCTCGTTTCCGAACTGGGCTGGGGAACGCCCGTGCCCGCCAATCTAAGCTTGGCAACCATTTTCGTTCCCAAGTACAACTTGGGAACGAGTGGGAAAAAAGCGCCTTGGCTCTGGCTAATAGCTAACAGCTAACGGCTAACTGCTACCCGCTACTCCCCCAAATAGGCCCGGATTACCTCCGGGTGTTTCCGGATGTCGGCCGGGGGGCCGGCGGCGATGGTGAGGCCGTGGTCCAGCACGGTGAGGTGCTGGCAGAGCCCCATGACCAGACGCAGGTTGTGTTCGATGACCAGGATGGTCAAATTATAACGTTCCTGGATACCTCTTATAAAAGAAATCAAATCGCCGGTCTCCTGGGGGTTGAGGCCGGCGGCGGGCTCGTCCAGGAGGAGGCAGCGGGGCTCCGTGGCCAGGGCCCGGGCGATCTCCAGGCGGCGCTGGTGGCCGTAGGGGAGCTTGCCCGCGGGCTGGTCCGCGGCCTCGGCCAGGCCTACTTCTTCAAGCAGCGCCAACCCCCGGGACCGGCGGTCCAGTTCTTCCCGGCGGTAGCGGGGCAGCCGCAAGACGGCCTCGCCCCAGGTGGCGTGGCTGCGGCAGTGAAACCCCACCAGGACGTTGTCCAGGACGCTGAGATCGCTGAAGAGCCGGATGTTCTGAAAGGTACGGGCGATGCCCCAGTCCGTGAGGCGGTGCGGGGGCTCCCCGGTGACGTCTTCGCCATCCCAGACAATGCGGCCGCCGGTGGGTTTCAGAAAGCCGCTGATGAGATTGAAAACCGTGGTCTTGCCCGCCCCGTTGGGGCCGATGAGGCCGTAGAGTCCGCCTGCCGGCACCGCCAGATTCAAATCCTCCAGGGCCGATAGCCCCCCGAAGCGCATGTCCAGGTTTTCGGTGTGCAGCAGAGCCATGGGAACCTTATGGTCTCCCGGCGCCGGGCACCGAACCGGGGAGCCCGCCCCGGAGCAGGCGGCCCAGCCCGGCCCAGGAAAACTCCCGGCGGCCCATGAGACCCCGGCGGCAGAAGATGATCACCAGGAGCAGCGCCAGGGAGAGGATCACCATGCGCATCCCCGGGATACCCGGGATGGTGAACCCGAAGATGGCGGTGGGCTCCTCCACGATCCGCAGCCACTCCCCGGCCAGGGTAAAGCCGGCTGCGGCCAGAATCGCCCCGGTGGTAGAGCCCAGGCCCCCCACCACAATGATGATCAAGAGATTGAAGGTAAGGAAAAAGGTGAAGAGCGACGGCGATATGGTGGTGATGAGGTGGGCCAAAAGCCCGCCCCCCACCCCGAAGAAGAAGGCGCTGAGAAGATAAGCGCCGAGCAGATGGCGAAAGGTGTTGATCCCCATAGCCTTCGCCGCGGTCTCGTCTTCCCGGATGGCGTTCAGGGCCCGGCCGTAGCTGGAGTTGACCAGGGCAGCGACCACCGCCGTGGCGGCCACCGCCACCCCCCAGGACCACCAGAGGTTGGTGTAAGGGTAGAGCCCCTTGAGGCCCAGGGGTCCGTTGGTCACCCCTTGGAGATTGTTGGCCAGGACCCGCACCACCTCGCCGAAGCCCAGGGTGACGATGGCCAGGTAATCCCCCCGCACCCTGAAGACCGGAAACCCGGTGAGCAACGCGAAGGCGACGGCCACCAGCCCCCCGGCCAGCAGGGCGGCGGGAAACGGCAGGGTTGCCTGGCTCAGCGGCCAGTACAGGGGGGTGACCAGGAAGTTCAGGGTCTTTTCCGCCGGGGTCATGGTCAAGAGCGCCGCGGTATAGGCCCCCAGGGTGATGAAGGCGTTGGGCCCCAGGTGCAGCTGGCCGCAGACCCCGTTGATCAGGTTGTAGGCCACCGCCAGGGTGATGAAGATAGCCACGTTGTTCAACAGCCGCACCTGATACTCGTCGGCCCAATGCTCCGCCCCCAGGAGGAGTAGAAACAGCAGGACCAGGGCGGCCAGGGTGAAAGAGCGGGTGCGAATGGTTTTTCTCCTTCGGGGTTGAGTGGTCAGTTATGGGTAATCAGGGTGATGGTGCGCAATGCTACTTCTGACCACTGACTACTGCTCACAGCTTCTCCTCCCCCAACGCCTCTCCCAACAGCCCCGTGGGCCGCAGCAGCAGAAGCACGATGAGCAGGGTGAAGGCCACCGCGTCCCGGTAACCGGCCCAGGCCGGGAAGAAAGCGACGATCATGACTTCCAGGAACCCCAGGAGCAGCCCCCCCAAGACCGCGCCGGTGACGTTGCCGATACCGCCTAAGACCGCGGCGATGAAGGCTTTCAGCCCCGGCAGGATTCCCATGAAGGGATTGACCTGGGGATACTTCATGGCCCACAGGAGCCCCCCGGCCCCGGCCAGGAGCGACCCCAGGAGAAAGGTAAAGGCGATGATCCGGTTGACGTCGATGCCCATGAGGCTGACGGTGGCCAGATCCGAAGCGATGGCCCGCATGGCGCGGCCCACGGCGGTGCGGTAGATGATGAGGAAGAGCCCGGCCAGGAGGGCGCCGGTGACCAGGGGGATGATTAGGCTCAAGCGGGGCACGAACAGCCCGCCCCAGACAAAAGCCCCGGTGAACATCTCGGGGACGGGAAAAGGCTTAGCCCGGCCCCCATAGATAACCAGGGCGAGGTTCTCCAGCAAAAAGGAGGCGGCGATGGCCGAGATCAAGAGCGAAATCCGTGGGGCCCGGCGTAGCGGCCGGTAAGCGCCGCGCTCCAGCAGCACCCCCATGAGGCCGGTGAGCCCGACGGCCAGACCGAAGGCCGCCGGCCAGGGCCAGGAAAACAGCCCCACCCCCATGACCGCGACGTAGGCCGCCACCATCAGCAGGTCCCCGTGGGCGAAGTTGATGAGCCGGAGGATGCCGTACACCAGGGTGTAGCCGATGGCGATGAGGGCATAGAGACTGCCTAAAGACAGGCCGTTGATGAGCTGCTGGAGGAAGGTGAGTAAATCCACGGGGGTATTATACTAAAAAATACGCAGGGGTCGCGGGAAAAACTCAAAGAAAATCTACGGTTACTCTATGAGTCACCAGAGAGCCTCACAGATCATATTCATAACCCTGGACGATAACAGCCCGGGAGGTGATGGATTTCTCCCGGAGGGGGGCCAAGGCCAGATTCTCCGGCGAGGTAAGATATTCCTGCGCCTGATCGATGGATTCGAATTCCAACACCACGATCCGTTCGGGGTGCCAGCCGCCGGCCAGGGCCACCACCTCGCCGCCCCGCACCAGGTAGCGTCCGCGGTATTGTTCCACCACCGCCGGCACTCGCGCCACATATTCCTCATACAATTCCTGATCCACGACGGTAATATCGATAATGACATAGACGGGCATAGTTTTCTGGCCTCTCTGGCGAGTTGGGTAGGCGAGGACGCAAATTTTTTAAGGGTCCCCGCCCTCCTCCGACCTCTCTCCTTTAATCCCCGATCAGCTTCGCCAATCCCAGCAGATTGATGATCTCCGGCATGACCATGAGGCCGGTGAGGCGGCCCATGGCGCCCCGGCCGCAGGCGCGCTCGTTATAGGCGGTGACGTCGTCGGGGCGCACCAGGCCGTCGCCCACCATCATGATGGGCACCGGGTCCCCGGAGTGTTTCTTGAGATTACAGGGAGTGGAGTGGTCCGCGGTCATCGCCAGAAGGTGCGGGGTCTCCAGGAGGAGCGCGCAGGCCAGGTCGATCTTGTTGATAAAGTTCATCTTGCCCAGGAAGTCGCCGTCCTCCCCGAAGGTGTCGGCGGCCTTGACGTGGACGAAGGCGAAGTCATAGGGTCCGGCCAGAGCGGCAAGGGCCGCCCGGAATTTGGCCTCGATGTCGGTGTTGGGAAGCCCGGTGGCGCCGGGGACCTCGATCACGTCCATGCCGGTGAAGGACCCGACGCCCTTGTAGAGGCCGCCGCCGGCGAGGGTGCAGGCCTTGAGGCCGTAGCGGGCCGGGAAGGGCTCAATCTTCTTATAATAGCCGGCTCCCCGCCCTAACAAATAATTGGCCGGGGGCAACCCCTGCGCCACCCGTTCCTGGTTGAGGGGGTTTTGGGCCAGGAGAAGGTGCGCTTCCGCCAGGAAGTGATTCAATACCTTGGCGGTGAAGGCCGCTTCCGGAGAATCGTCCAGGGGATGAACCTCGTGGACCTTGACCCCGACCTCGTGGGGATCATTGTCGCTGATGCGGAAGCTCAGTCCCGGCCCCCGGAGGATAATGCCGGCCCGGTGGCCGGTGCCGGGACGAACCATCAGGGTAACGCCCTCATAGGAAAGGCCGTCCAGTTCCTTGACAAAGGGACCGGTGTCGGTGATGCGCCCGGCCCGCCGGTCCACCACCATGAGGTTGGCGTCAACCGTGCCCAGATTGCCCCGCAGGGCCACATCCCCCGCCTCCAGGCCCATGCCCAGCCCCGCCACCTCAATGGTGCCCCGGCCGGTGTAATAGCGCTCGATGTCATAGCCCAGGATGGCCAGATGGCTGGTATCGCTGCCGGGGCGCACCCCCACCCCCAAGGCATTCATGAGCCCGGTGATGCCCCGGGCCGCCAGGGCGTCCAGGTTGGGGGTGTGCGCCGCCTCCAGGGGGGTGAGGCCCCCCAGTTCCCTGACGGGCCGGTCGCCGAGACCGTCCATGACCACGAGGATGGCTTTATGCATACGTTACTCCTTGCCGTCAGCTCCAATGCAGTCGCGCATGAGCCGTGGGCCCAGCCGTAAATCATAAAGAAACAGGTGGCACAGGCTTTCCAGCCTGTGCACGGGACAGCCGGGGGCGGCTGTCCTACATATCATCAGGACCTTTCCAGCCGGATTATGACTCAAAAGCGGCGAAAAGCATAGACCGGCATTACAAAATTACCGGCTGGTAACCCCGGGAAGTGATGGTGGCATAGTGGAAGGGCGGCCCCACCTCTTCTTTGATCGCGGCCATTTTTTCCAAAAAGTCCTGGCTCAGGTGCAGGACTTCTTCCAGGTCCGCCCCCTGGCTCAGGGCCTTGAACAGGCGCATCTCCATCCCCAGGTTCCGGGGCATGACCAGCACGTTGCCGGTCAGCATCCGCCGCAGGGGAAGCTCGTTTTCTTCGCTGCCCAGGAGGATCATTTTGAAGTGGGGCGGGGGGCTGTCGGGAACGTAGCCGGCCAGGATGAAGTAGATGCGGCGAAAACCTTCGGCCTCGGGGCCATGGGTTTCCAGGTGTCGGCTGTAACCCTGGGAGAGAAGGGGAAGCGCAAACTCCTCCAGTTCCTCCAGTTCCAGGGGGCCGGGATGCCGGGCGATCTGCCGGCGCAAGGCCAACGACAGGGAGACGCTCACTCCGGCGCCGCCGCTCAGGATACCGCAGCGCCGATTCAGGGCAAAAAGCTTGTTGACGTTAAAGATCTCCGGCTGCCCGCCGACTTCGAACCGGGTGGCCCGGCTGTCCGTGGCCAACACGATGCCGTGCTCGTTAAACCCTGCCAGGGCCTGGGTCATGGGTTCGTTCCTTGGGAAGCAGTCTTGGGGTTGGCCGTAGGGGCGCACCCGTGTGTGCGCCCTTGGGTGTGCGCCTTGAAGGGGGGACACATAGGTCCCCCCCTACAAGAGAACAGGGAAGGCCGGCTCACTTTGCAGCCTTCACCGCCTCCTCGGGTAACGGCGCCCCGTCGGGATTATAGAACAGCCGCATGCGGGCCGGCGGCAAGGTGAACGTAAGAGAACCCAGGAGTTTCAAGGGGATGGTATCCGGCGTCAGGTCTTTCCAGGCCCGCCGGGGTTTACCCAAGAGCTCGGCCAGGTCGGGGATGGCGACCTCCTGGGGCTCGCCGGTGGTATTGATCACTGCCAGGACCCGGCCCTTGCGGCTCTCCCGGGATTTGAGCAGCAGCGCCACCGGCTCCCCTTTAGGGTTGACCCGGGCCTGAGGCCCTTCTTCCAGCAGCACCGGGCAGTTCTTTTTCATGCGGTTCACCCCCTTGATGAAGGGGCTCAGATCGTAGGAGGGCGCCTCCCAGTCCTGGGGCCGGGTCTGCACCACGTTGAGGCGCTTCTGGAAACCATACTCATAGCCCATGGGGATCATCACCCCGGTGGAAAAGTAAACCGCGAAGAGGTAGCGCAGCCGGGCCACTTCCGGGGCGCTGCCGCTTGCCGCCGCCAGCCGCTCGGTGTCGTGGCTTTCCGGAAAGCTGATGGAAGGGGCGATGCGGCGAAAGGCATTGTACTGCTCCAGGCACCAGTCTTCCTGGAAATCCCACCACTTGGAGCTGTTGTAGAGGAAGTCGAACCCGGAAGAGGACAGCTGGGCGCATTCCTCTATGCGGCACCCCAGGGTCTCGGCGAAAAACTGGACCCGGGGCTCCAGGTTCTTGGCCTCAATGATGAGGCGGCCCCAAAAATCGCCCGGGATCTTGTAAGCCGCGTCGGCCCTAAACCCCATGAAGCCCAGGCGCAGGTATTTGGCCACCACCCCATCGAAGTAGTGCAGCAACCCCTCGGGGTCAGGCGGCGGCCAATACTCCAGCTCCGCCAGATCGCCCCACACCGTCACCTTGGTAGCATCCGCCGGGTCAATGGCACCGGGGTGTTTGATTTGGCCGTCATCGTCGGTGGCGTACCACTCGGGGTGCTGGGTGACCAGAGGCGAGTCGATGGCCGTGTGGTTAATTACCAGGTCCAGCATCACCTTCAGGCCCCGGCGCCCGGCCTCTTTCAGAAAGTGCGCCAGGGCCGCCTCCGGGTCCTGGCCGGACTCAGGAGCAAACCGGGGGTTGAAGCCGTAATAATCCTTGACGGCATATAAGCTGCCGGACAGGCCGGGGGTATTGATGGGGTTCAAAAAGATCCAGGTGAAGCCCATGGCCGCGATGCGGTCCAGGTGCTCCTCCCACTGGGGGATGGTCCCGGCCAGGGGCGGAAAGAGATTGTAGATCAAGGCTGGTTCAGACATGCATCACCTCGTTTAATAACGCTGTAGGGCGCGTCTCCCGCGCCACTTTATGGTGCGTAAAACGCACCCTACAATTCTGGCTACTGACAACTGGCTACTGACTACTGACTACTGACTACTGGTTGCGCGCCTTATTCAGCCGGGCCGCCAGCCGGGCGGGCTCCGGGCTCTGCTCCATCTGGTCCAGGGTCAGGGGCAGCTTGACCCGCCAGTTGGGATGTTCCTTTTGGGTGCCCGGCAGGTTTTGCTGCTCCGGCACCCCGAAGACCTCTTCCAGGCGGACTTCCATGAGGGCGGCCGCGCTCTGGGCCAGATAGGACAAGACTGCCTCCCGCAGTTCCAACGGACAGGGATCACCGGCCTCGGGCTTCGAGGCCGCGTTATCGGGCAGCAACCCCCGGTATTCCAGGTCCTCCAACAGAATCCGGCGGTCCTGCTCCCGCGCCGCGGCATCGGCCTCCGCCAGGCCGGCCTCGGGGTACAGGTTCAGCGTTCGCTTCAGCGCCAGGTCATGCCCCTGCCAGAATCCCGTCAGGGTGGGCAGGTCATGGGTGGTTACCGTGGCCATGGCCCGGGCCGGGTAGGCCTCCGGGGCCAGGAAGTGGCGATTGCCGTCCCGTTCAAAATAAAATACCCGGTAGGAAAAGACTCCGGACTTGCCCAGTTCCCGCCGAATGCGGGGCGGCACGGTCCCCAGGTCCTCCCCGATGATCAGGGCTCGCCGGCGCACGCTCTCCAGGGCCAGGATGGCCAGGAGTTCCCGGGCCGGGTAGTTGACATAGGCCCCCCGGGGCGCCGCCATCCCGTGGGGGATCCACAAGAGGCGAAACAGTCCCATGACGTGGTCCATCCGCAGCATGCCGCCGGCCGGGAGGTTGGCCCGGAGGGTGTTGATGAACAACTGGTAGCCCGAAGCCCGGAGGCGCTCCGGGATCAGGGGCGGCAGCCCCCAGTTCTGCCCCTGGGGATTAAAGGCGTCGGGAGGCGCACCGATGGCCGGCCCCCGGGCAAAGAGCTCCTGGTGAGCCCAGGTGTCGAAACCCCCGGGACTCGCCCCCAGGGCCAGGTCCTCGTAGAGCGTGAACGGCAGGCCCTGTTGTTTCGCCTCCTGGCCCACCTGACCCAGCTGGGTCGCGGCCAGCCATTGCCCATACTGGTGGAACCGGACCTCTTTTTCGTGCTCCCGGGCGAACTCTGCCACGGCGGGGTTCTCGGGGTGCTGATAGGGTCCGGGCCAGCGGCGCCAGTCGCCTTGTTGAAGATGATCCGTTAGGGCTGAAAACTGGCCGAACCTGGCCAGGGACTCGCCTCCGACCGCCACAAATCGGGCGAACTCCTGCCCCCGGTCCGAGAGGGGGGGAGCCTCCGGGAGGCCGTGCGCCTCGCAGAACGTCTCATACAGGAGCTTCAGGACCCGGCGCTTTAAATGGTGGACTTCCCGGTAAGATACCAGGGAAGCCGCGGCCAGGCGGGCTTTAGCCGCCTGAAATTCCGGGCTGGCCACGAGATCCTGGGCCTTCCGGCAGGCCGCCATCTCCGGCGCCGTCTCCAGGCTCAGGTACAAAACATTGAGGAAAATCCGGCTGGTGGGTGAATAGGGACTGGGGTCGGCGCTGGCTCGCCCCCCGACCGCATGAAGGGGATTAACCCCCACAAACGCCGCCCCCAGGGGTCCGGCCCAGCGGACGACCTCCATCAGGTCGGCAAAATCCCCCACGCCCCAATTGGCCCGGCTCCTCAAGGCATAGAGCGGCAGGTTGAAACCCCAGGCCCGGCGGCCCTCCTCCAGCCAGGCCGGCGCATACGCCTGGGTCGGCGCCGCGATCAGCTTGGTGCGGCCGCTTTCCGACCGGCCGCCGCTCCGCACTTTCAGGGTCAGATCATAATATCCTAACTCCAGGTCCGCGGGCAGAGGCAACCGCACCGCTACCCGAAACCCGCCTGGAACCGCCTGGCTTTTCAGCCGCCCGGCAACTTTGAGCCGCCGCTCCCACCGGTAACGCTCTCCCGTTTCGCTGACCATCTCGGCCAACACGTCTACTGCGGCCGGGGGTTCAGGCCCGGGAGACCAGATCCGCATCGTCGTCCCGGCCAAAGCCGGCGCCGGTTTGATGAGCTGCACCGGCGAAAGCATTGCCCCCCAGGAACCCAAATGCCGCCGGGCGATCTCCCGGTCCAGGCCCTCCGGGTCCTCCCAGTCCACGCCCATGGCGCTGAGCAGGTCCCGGTAGGTGGCCTGGGAGGTGCGGTGGCGGCGGCCAAAATTGTCCCAGTACTGTGAGGTAATGCCGCACAAGCTACCCAGGACCGCAATTTTTTTGGGGGTGTCCTTCCCGGTCATACCCTAATCATTGCTCCTAAATTTTTGGTTATCTTCTGGTCAGGAAAATCCCCGGGAGAAGATCGGAGTCTCCCTGCCCCAAACCGACCGATTTTTTATATCCCTTGCCCCCAGAATTTTCCTGTCCCTGTCATGTTGAGCCGCCGCCGGCGATGAAGAATCTCGGTTTTCGAAACCTTTCGCCTACGCTCAGGGTGGCAAGAAAGATTCTTGGGCAGTCGCTATAATAATAAGGATTCAGCCTGTCCTGCGCCAGAGCCATTTGAAATTTGGGGGACCATTTAACTTTAAGAGGGAAAAATCTCGGATAGAAGGTCCTACCCGTCATTGCCGCGGGAAGGCGTCGTCCGGCCCCATGCTGACCCGGCTGATCACCCCATCGGCGATGGCAAAGCAGGCCAGGGCGGTTTCCTGGTGGACGGGGTCTTGTCTGACCGCGGCGATGAGGTCGATAAATTCCGGGTGGCAGGAAAACAGGAGTACCTGCTGCTCCCGGGCGAAATCCAGGATGACCCGAGCGGCGTTCCGGCGCCGGGACGGGTCGAACTTCACCAGCACGTCGTCCAGGATGACGGGCACGGGTTCGGAGTGGCGCCCGAACTCCCGGGCCAGCCCCAGGCGGATGGATAAGTAGACCTGATCCGCCAACCCGGCGCTCCAGGCCACCTCTTCTTTCCGGGCCAGCGACTTATCCTCCAGGTGGACCCCGTCCTGGCCCATTGCGGCCAGGAGACGGTAGCGGCCATGGGCCATGGTGTTGAGAAACCGGTCCGCCTCCCGAATCACCTGGGGCTGCCGCTCCCGTTCGTACACGCCCCGGGCCTCCTCCAGGAGATGGCGGCACACCACGAGGGTAGCCCAGCGCCGGGTGGCGTCGGTCAACTGCTCCTGAACGAGGCGCTGCTGGAAGAGCAGATCGCTCAACTGCTCGTCCTGTTCCATTGATTTCAACTTGCCCTTGAGATCCCCGATTTCCTGATCATCTGCCGAAATGAGGCTCGAAAGCTCACTGAGGCGAGCCTGGAGGCGTTCCTTTTCCTCTTGCAGTTCCAGGGGATCAGTGTGGCTCAGTTCCTCTTCCAGGGCCGCCTGGGCCTCCCGGGTGCCGGCCATGCGGTAGAGGGCGGTCTCTTCGGTCGAGATCTGCTGAATATGTCTCTGCCATTCCGCATATGCCACCCCTCGCCGCCTAAAATCCTCGGCGTCGGCCGCCCCGGCCTGGCGCAACAGGTCGTCCCCTTCCCGCTCCAGTTCCTGTCCACGACTGTTCAGGATATCCAGGGCCTGAGTGGCGGCCGCCAGCTTTTCAGTAAGCCCCCGCTGCTGTTGGCTGGCCGCCAGGGCCGCGGCCAGAGCCCGGCGGAGGGCGTCCAACTCTCCGACCCCGGGTTCCGCCGCGACAGGGGTGCGGCCGCAGGCCCTGAGCCCCTGGCCGATGCGCTCTCGAGCCGCAGCGATATAGCCGGACATTTGCTGCACGCGGCGGCTTTGGTGGTCCAGGACCCGACTTGCGGCCCGGGCATTTTCCACCGCCTGCAGCACCGCTTCAAAGCCTTCCGGGCGCACCGCCTCCGAAAAGCCCCGGTCGGTGAGCCACCCGGCCCACTCATCCTGAAGGCGCTTCAAGTCTTCGTAGGCCTGCTTCGTTTCCGCCTGCGCCTTGGCAAGCCGCGCCCCGGCCTGGGCCAGATGGTCCTCGGCCTGGCGCCGTTCCTGTTCCCGGGCCTGCCAGTCCCTAAGCTGCGCCGCGGCCTGCTCCAATTCCCCGGCCATCTCCTCCAGGCCAATGAGGTCGCCCGGCGGTTCCCGGTCCATGATCTGCGCCGCCCGGGCAATCTCGGCCTCCGCCGCCTCGATTTGCCCTTCCAGGTCGGTGATGGCCTCCGAGAGACCGGCCCGGTTCCCCTCTACCTGCTCCAATTCTTGCTCCATGGCGGCGCGACGCTGGCCTTCCACCGCGGCTTGCCGCCGGGACAGCCAGAAAAACAGTCCCGCCAGCACCAGGCCAACGCCGGCAATCAGGCCGCCGGTCAGGTAATCCCGGCGCCAGAGAAAAAAACCGCCCAGGCCCAGACCCGCCAGCAGCCAGGGAAGGCACAGCCATGCGGACAGGGCTGCCGTTGGCGCCGCCAGTTGCCCCTGAAGCGCTGCCAGCCGAGCCCCGGCCTCGTCCCGGGCGCTCGCCCGGCCCCGGTGCTTCTCCGTTAGAACCTCCCGCTGCTGCAACCAGGCCCGCAGCCGCCGCACCGCCTCCTGCTGCCGCGCCAGTTCCTGGTTGTCAATAAGGCGCGGGGCTGGAAGGTCTTGTGAATGCCGGACGGCGGCTTCGGCCTGTTTTTGCGTCTCGGCCGCAGCCTCGGCCAGGGCTCGCTCCTGAACCCGGGCGGCTTCAAACCGTCGCTCCGCTGCATTGAGCTGCCGGCCGAACTCGGCCACCCGCTGGCGCACCTGCACCGAGGTATCCACCGCCGCCAAGCGCGGCCCATCCCAGGCCGGCCCGAGCTCTCGCAGTTTGCGCCCGAACTCCGTCTGCGCCTGGTCCAGATCACCCTTGGCGGCGGGATAGTCCTCCAGGGCTTGGGCCAGCTTATCCCGCTCGCCGGCCAGGGCCTCGATGACATCTCGGCCGGCCAGGACCGCCTCATCCGGGGTGAGCCGGCCCAACTGCTCTTTAAGGCCCGCGACCTCCCCCTCTCGCTGCTTCCGGCTCTGGCGATTCGCGTCCAGCTCTTTATGGAGACCCTCAAGGCGCTCGAGACCGTTCACCGGAAAATTTTGGGCATACTCCACCTCAACAGCCTTCTCCCGGGCCAGGTTCCGGTTCGACCAGGGCACTCGGGCCTGCTCCAGCCGCTCCACCCGCCCCAGTTCCCGGCGGCGGCCCTCGACCTCCTGACGGTTGCCGTCTACCCGCGCCTCCAGGTATTCCCGTTGGCGCTGGCCCTCGGCATAGGCGGCAGCCTGACCCTGGACCTCCCTGAGCCGGTGCTCAATTCTTTTCAGATCATTCAGGAGAAGATTGATCCGCTGGGTACGGCCCCCTTTTTTCAAGAGGGTGTCCGATTCTTTGTCCAGGTTCTTCATAACCTCGGGCACCGAGGCGCTCCCCAAGCCGGTCCCGGCCGCCAACAGGCGGCCCCGCACCCCTTCCTGGGACAGCACCCCCAGCCCCTGCAATTCGTCTAGTCCTACCGCAAACACGTGCTTAAACGTCTCCCGGTCCAGCCCCCCCAGCAGGGTCAGGCCCGGCTCCGCCTGCATCGTGGTCCCGCCGGCCTGGGTCAGGGTGGCCGGGTGGCGTCCGGCCCGCTCGATGGTACAGTGACGGCCGTCATGCATGACCACCTGGAGGCGGCCGCCGTGGTTGCCGCCGCGCAACGGCTCGTAATCATTGCGCTTGGGGGCTCGCCGGGGAAAGCCGCAGAGCAGGGTGCGCAGAAATTCCATCAAGGTGGTTTTGCCGGATTCGTTGTCCCCCACGAACAGCACCAGACCGGGCGGCAGGTCTTGGACGCCCTGATCGTGGTAAATCCCGAAACCGTCGAGGTGAAAGCCACTGATATACATCGGTTATTCTTCCTCGGGCAGCAACTGGTCCACCCCCCAGACCTCGGCGTCATTGAGGATCGACAGGAGTTCGTCGTCGGTCAACTGCTCCAGCCCGGCGGCGATCACCCGGTGTTCCGGCCTTTGCGTCAGCACCTCTCTGAGCCCCGCCCCGGGGTTTTCCCGGGTGCGCAGGTTCTGGGCGGCGTTGAGAAAATCCCCGACGAAATCCTGCACCAGGCGCCGCTGGTTTAGGTCCAGGGGCGGCCGGGTCCGGTTCTGGACCGATTCTACCCAGACGAAATCAGGGCGCTCCGGTTCCCCCTCCCGCAAAGGCTCCGCCAGATCCCGCTCCAGGTCGATCCTCCGGGCCAGTTCCCGGTGCAGTTCCCCTCTGCCGGTCAGGTTGAGGCGCAAAATGGCGGCCCGGCCCTCGGCCCCGGCCCGCACCTCCTCCCGCACCCGGACCAATTCGTCCAGCAGGTCATCCCAGGTCGAAAGCCTGCCGATGTCCAGGTCCTCGATAAACCAGCGCACCACATCGGTGGCCACGAACGTGGGCGTGATGCGGCGGGCGCCATCCACCCGCACCAGGTAGCAGCCCCGGGGACCCATTTCCCGCCGGTTGCGCCCCTGGGGGTTGCCGGGGTAAACGATGCACGGCTCCTGGCCCCGCAGAATCTGCCGGGTGTGAATGTGTCCCAAGGCCCAGTAGTCCATACCGGCGGCCGCCAGGTCCTCCACCCCGCACGGGGCATAATTGTCATGGTTGGGGTTGCCGCCGACGTTGCAGTGGAGCACCCCGATGGCAAAAGGCGCCTCCGGGTCCCGCCGGAAGCCGGGTGTCAGATTGACGTTCACTTCCTTGACCGGGTAACTGATGCCGTAAATATGGGCCAGGATGGCGCCGTGCCGCAGCATGGTAAAGCATTCCACGCTTTGGCCCCCGAAGCGCTCCGCCTGCGCCGGCATCGTCAGGTGGGCTTCCCAGCCGGAGAGGGGGTCATGGTTGCCGTGGGCCACAAAACACCGGAGGCCGGCGTCACCGGCTTTCCGGATGGCATCCCGGAACCGCAGTTGGGCCCGCAGGCTGCGGTTCTCCCCGTCATGCACGTCCCCGGCCACGATGATGAAATCCACCGCCTCCCCGATGGCCAGGTCGATGATCCGGTCGAAGGCGGTAAACGTCGCCTCCCGCAACACGGCGGCAATGGCGGGCGCCGCGGCGTGGATCCCCTCGAAGGGGCTGTCCAGGTGCAGGTCGGCGCAATGCACAAAGCTGAAAGGCACGGCTGCGGTCATGACGATCCCGTTAAAGAGTCCGGCTGATCTCCCCCGGACGGTTTTGCGGTTGATCCCGGGCCTATCGGCGGCAGGGTGAAATAAAACGTGGCCCCCTGCCTCAGGTCAATTTCGGCCCAGACGCGACCGCCGTGACGTTGAATGATACGCTTAACCGTGGCCAGGCCGGGGTCGGGGCTGGAAAAATCCCTGTAGGCGTGCAATCGGTGAAACGTTCTGAACCAGCCGTGGCCGCGGTTCGGGGCCAATCCGGCCCGGTTGTCCCGGACCAGGAAACCCCGAGTCCCGTCCGTGGTGGGCAGGGCCTCGAACTCAATCTTGCCCCGGGGAACCGTCTCGGTAAATTTCCAGGCATTGCCCAGAAGGTTCGACAGGAGCCAACGGAGCATGGCGGGATCGCCTTCGGCCCTCAGGTTCGTCCCGATAATGAATTCCACCCGGCGCCCCGGCGCGGTGCGCTGGAGAGCTGCGGCGATGGTGTGGGCCTGGTCGCTGAGATCAATTTCTTGCCACTCCATTGCAGCCCCAGCCAGCCGGGCGTGCTCCAGCAACGCCTCGGTAAGCTCTCCCGTCTGCCGGATCATTCGGCGCAGCCGCCGGAGATACCGGCGCCCCCTAAAGTCAAGCCGGTGGGCGCTGGCAACCTCCAGGGCCTGGCAGAAGCCGCTGATCCAGCGGAGCGGCGACCTGATATCGCGGGACACCGCGGCGGTGACGCGGTCCAGTTCCCCTTTGATGACCTCCAATTCCCCGGTTGGCGCCTTATCTCCCTGAACCTGACCCGCCAGTTCGGCCTGGAGCCGTTGGAGGCGAATTTCCGCGCCCCTCCGGTCAGTTATGTCGATGCCGGTCCCGATCACGTGCGAAAGCAACCCGTCTTCCCCCATGTGGGCCGTGGCAGACCAGGCGATCAGGCGGCGGGCGCCGTCTTGGGCTACCCAATCAATCTCCTCGGCCTGGTGCACCTCCCCGGCAGTGAGATGATAAAACGCCTCTTTCATGGTGTCAACTGCTTCGGGAGCCGGAAAAACTTCCCAGAAAAGGCGGCCTTGTACCTGAGCCAGGGAATACCCGGTGAGCCTCTCGCCGGCAGGGTTCAGGCGGACAACACGTCCCTGGCGGTCCAGGACCAGCACCATAACCTGGGCCGTCTCCATGAGGCTGTCGGCAAAATCCCGCTCTTGCCGCACCATGGCCTCGCCGAGCCTCAGGTTACGGAACAACAGATTATACGGCCTCCTGATCCCCGTTTCGATCAAGGCTTGGTAAATCAAGAAAAGCGACAAAATTTTGAGGAGTTGGGCCAGCACACCGGACTGGTCGGACGCCCCGGCAAAAACGGTACGGGCCAGTTCCGAGGCGGCGGCCAGGGCGATGGCAGCCATCAACAGGCGGAGCACCTTGGGGTCGAACTCCTCCCGCCGGCGCCACAGCAGGGCCAGGGCCCCCAGCAGGATGATGCCGGGTAAGCAGTCGGCGGTTTGCTTCAGCGCGGTCAGACCCGGCCCGGCCGCCTGGCGCAGGGGGAAAATCGGCCAGACAAAAATCATCAGGGTAATGACCGCGAAGACCAGAACATAACCGGCAAAAACCACATAAGGCTTCAGGCGGCGACCCAGGCACAGGGGGGCCAGGCACAGGGAGACGCTCTCGAGGCCCCGGGCCGCAAACCCTAGTTGGACGGGCAAATCGGGGCCGAAGCCGGGGAAGACCGTCATCCCCCCATAAGCCAGGGTGTGAAGCAGGTCTAAGGCGCCCACGAACAGGTAGGCAATCCCCAGGAAGAGCAGGTAGTTATTTTCCAGGAAGCCCCGGGAATTCCAGGCGACGGCAAAGACGCCTGCGGCAATGACGACGCTGAAAATCCCGGCGATACCGTGGAACAGCGCCAGGCTGTAGCGACTGGTCAGATAAAACCCCACGAGGGCCAGGACCCAGATCATAAAGTGCACGTAGGTGCCGAAACGGCCGGATGGTTCATTCATCGCATCAAGGAAAATTGCCCGCTTACTCTGCGCCCATCGGGGCTCCGCCTCCGGAGGCGCACCTGGCATTATCTGAGGACAACGGCGAATTCGGATGATTCAGAGACGTTCCCTGTCAATAAAGAAATTGTATCATTATTCGCAGGATTTAGAGAATTTGTAAAGCTAGTGGTGCGGACCTCTCCCCCCAAAACTCAGCCAAAAGTTGGGTAAGAGGGGTGGATCGGCTGGAGCGAGGGAATTGAGCCGGAGCGTTAGCCGGCAACCAAGGGGGCTAGCGGCGGATTGCCGGGCTCCATGGCCCCATCTCTTGAGCCCCTGATCCGGGTGCGGGAGAAGAATTCAATCAACTTCCTTTCACCGGCCGGACCCCCTGAGTTAGCGCCATCCTGATCAATCGAAGCGGAAATTTTTCTCGGTAAGCAGTCGGACGCAGACATCCACTGCGTCCGGGTCGTAACGTTTACCCCTATTCTGGGTAATCTCCTCCAGGGCCTGGTCAATGCCCAGGGCCGGCCGGTAGGGACGGTGCGAGGCCAAGGCCTCCACCACGTCGGCCACTGCCAGGATTTTGGCCTCCGGGGTAATCTCCCCAGCGGTCAACCCCGAAGGGTAGCCGGAACCATCCTGCCGTTCGTGGTGCTGAAGCACTCCCTGGGCCACGGGCCAGGGAAAGGCGATATCTTTCAGGATATCGTATCCCACCTGGGGGTGGACTTTTATGAGGCTAAACTCCGTCAGGCTGATTTTCCCCGGCTTATTGAGGATCTCGGCGGGCACCGCGATCTTGCCCATATCGTGGAGAAAGCACAGCACTTGTATCCCCTCGATTCGATCCGGCGACCACCCCAGTTCCCGGGCCATGGCGCAGCTCAGTTGCGCCACCCGCCGCTGGTGCCCGGCGGTATAGGGGTCTTTGATTTCCACGGTATTGGCTAAAGCCATCACGGTCCCATGCAATGCCTGGTGCAAGTTATCCAGCCCTTGCCTCACCTGGGTCTCCGCCTGCTTCCGTTCGGTAATGTCCCGGGCCACGCTGAGGATCAACTCCCGGCCCTCCACCGCCAAGATCCGGGCGAAAATCTCCACCGGTATAACCGAGCCGTCCTTGCGCCGGTGCTCGGATTCAAAGATCAATTCACCGTTGGCCCACAATTCTCTCAGGACATTGTCCTGGTATACCGCGGCCTCAGGTGTTTTCAGCGCCCAAGCCCCAAGGCTCAGCAACTCCTCTTTCCCATACCACCGGGTGATATAGGCCGCCTCATTTACATAGAGGAAATTTCCTTCCAGGTCATAGAGGAAAATGGAGTCGCTGGCGCTATCCAGAAGTCTTTCCTTCAACTTCAGTTCGCTTTCCGCCCGCTTGCGCTCGGTAATAACGTCAAATACGGTGACGAAGTATCCTTTTCCGGGGCTGTACAGCGAGATCGAAAACCACATCTTCAATGATTTCACATAGATCTCAAACCTCTCGGGTTTGCCGGTGGAAGCCACCCTGCCAAAACTTTCGAACAACTCCGGATCAGACTCGCGCATGCCCGGAATAACTTCAGACACTCTTTTCCCCACCACATCTTTCAACCCGGTCATGGCCTCGAAGGATTTGTTGACTTTGAGCCAGATGAAGTCCTGCGGCTGACCGTCCTCAAAGAGCATCTTGAAGTACGCAAATCCGTTCAGCATGTTCTCGAACAAAGAACGATAGAGGTTTTCACTCTCATGGAGCGCCGCCTCCATCCGTTTACGTTCGCTGATGTCTTCGACTACCTCGATAAATCCGGTTATGCGGCCGTCGGGGCCGCGGTGCGGAAAAGCCTGGACGCGCACGTTCAACCGGCTGCCGTCATCCCGGACGCCGGTGGTTTCCACCACCGCCTTCCTCCCGGTGGCCATGGCCTCGGTCCCGGGACAGTGCGCACAGACCCCATCCCGCTTCTCAAATTCCCGAAAACACTCCCGGCCCACCATTTCGCCGGTAGGCTTCTGGAGTAACCTGGCCATGGCCGCGTTGGTCATAATTACCCGGTAATCTGAGCTGATCAAGGTGATCCCCAGATCAATGTTCTCCACCAGGGTGCGGTAGCGCTCCTCGCTCTCCCGCAGGGCCACCTCCGCCTCTTGACGGTGCGTAATGTCCATGGCCGTAAAAACCACCCCGGCCTCAAGATCGAGGGGGTCAATGGGGGTGGAACTTAAGAAAACATCAATGAGCTTGCCATCCTTGCGCCGCCAACGGGTTTCTAAGGACCCCGTTCCCTGCTGTTTTATGCCCGCGTATTTGACCTGCCCGACCCGCTCAAACTCAGCCTCGCGGTCGTAAAGCATCCGGGCGCTCTGCCCTTGCAACTCCCCGCAGGAATATCCCGTCATCCTGGAGAGGTGCTCGTTAGTCCAGCCGAACACCCGCTGGGTGACCAACCCGATACCTATGGGCGCAGCCCGCAAGATGCTGCTCAAGGTGGCTTCGCTTTGCAGCAGAGCCTCCTCAGCTCGCCGGCGTTCCCGCCGCCCCTCGGCTTCTTTTAGCTCCCGCGCCACTGCCGGAACCAGCCGGGCCAGATTATGCTTCATGACGTAATCGTGGGCCCCGGCCTTCATCAGGGCCACCGCCTTCTCTTCGCCGATGGTGCCGGACACGATGATAAACGGCAGATCCCGGCCGCTTTCCTTTAAGATCTCCAGGGCCGCAGACGCCGAAAAATGGGGCATTCTATAGTCTGCCAGAACGATGTCCCAATCCGGTTTCGCCAGGGCGGTTCGCATGTCGCCGGCAGTTTCCACCCGTTCATGCACGAGATCATAGCCCGCCCCTTGCAACCGGCGGATGATAAGTCCCGCATCACTTTCAGAGTCCTCCACCATCAAGACCCGGAGCGGCGTGTTCATGGCAACCTCACTTGAGCGGCGGCGGTTCGTTCATGACCACCCAATACAGGTCCAAGGCCCTGACGGCCTCGGCAAATTGGTGAAAATCAACGGGCTTACGAATGTAGCTGTTGGCTCCCAGATCATAACTCTTGGCCACATCCTGCTCTTCCCGTGAGGAGGTGAGGATCACCACCGGCAGGCGTTTGGTCAGGTCATGGCTGCGGATGCGTTTCAAGACCTCCAGGCCATCCATCTTGGGCAGCTTTAAATCCAGTAAGATGACCGCGGGCATTTCGCTGGTGTCCCGGCCGGCGTAGGCGCCGGTGCCGAACAGATAATCCAGCGCCTCCTGACCGTCCTCCACGACCACCAGCTCGTTGTGGATGCGGTGCTTCTCAAAGGCCCGTTTAGTCAGCCCGACATCGCTGGGATTGTCCTCTACCAGGAGAATGACCTTTTTCTGCATGCTGTCTCCTAAAGGGTGAAATAAAACGTTGCGCCTCGATCCGCTGCCGCCTCGGCCCAGACCCGGCCGCCGTGGCGGTGCACGATGCGCTGGACCGTGGCCAGGCCGATGCCCGTGCCCGGAAACTCCGAGGCTTTGTGCAGGCGTTGAAAGGCCCCGAACAGTTTGTCCGCATAGGCCTCGTCAAACCCCGCCCCGTTATCCCGAACAAAGAATACTGGATGTCCTTCCAGTTGCATCCGGCCAAATTCAATTAACCCCCCGGGGCGCTTGCCGGTGAACTTCCAGGCGTTGTCCAGCAGGTTCGAAAGCGCGACATATAGTAACTGGGGGTCGCCCACCGCGGTCAACCCCTCCTGGATGACAAACTCCACCAGGCGCTTCGGCCCGGTTTCCCGCAGTCGGCCGGTAATGGCCCGGGCCAGGGCGGTGAGGTCCACCGGCTGCCGCTGTATCTCGGTCCGGCCCACCCGGGAAAGACTGAGCAGGTCGTCAATAAGCTGCCCCATGTGTTGGGTTTCGGTTCGCACCCGTTCCAGGTACGTCCTCCCCTGGTCGTCCAGCCGGTGGGCATAATCTTCCATAAACGCCAGGGTCCAGCCGTCAATACCGCGCAAAGGCGCCCGCAAGTCGTGGGAAACTGAATAACTGAACGCCTCCAGTTCCCGGTTGGCCGCTACCAGCTGAGCGGTGCGTTCCCGGACGCGCCCTTCCAATTCGAGGTTGAGGGCGCGGATTTCGGCCTCCGCCTGTTGGCGGGCCGCCCTGGCCCGGTCCAGGTCCTTGGAGATGGCGCCCCCCGCCGCGGTTACCACCAGGACCATAACCCCGGCGAAGCCCAGAGCCAACAAGGCTGCCGTCAGGGCCGGGTTAGAGAATAAGCCGGGAATGATCTGGTGCAGCCACCCCTGGGCGAGAATGATGAACCCCGTCATAGGCAAAAAGGTCCGGAGCAGCCGGGCCCGGACCGAAGAGCCCACCAGCGCCCGCAGGGGCCAGCACTCCGGGCCTGCCGCCGCCGTGAGCCCCACTCCCATCACCAGGAAAGCAAGAGTGGTGTTGGCCGCCATGGGTATGACCTTCCCGCCATAGAGCAGCGGGGTGCCGAACAGATAGCCCACAGTGCCGACCAGACCAAGCATAGCCACCAGCAAGCCCAAGACTCCCGACAGGTTCCGGGTGAGGTGGCAGGGCCGCAGGACCAGGAACAGGGCAATCCCGGAGATGCACATGCCGGCGCCGGTCATGGGCGACATGCGGTTGGTAACCACGCGCCCAAATTGTTCGGTGGCGGGAAACCAGACCTCTTCAAAACTCAAGTCGACCCCGACGAAGTACTCCAGGAAATTGAGAAACCCAAAGACCGCGATCAGGGTTATCACCGCCAGCGCCAGGCCACGGCCCCGGCCGGCCAGGGGCCGGCTTCGGTGCAGGAGCAGGCTGGAACCCAAAAACAGGCAGGACCAGGCCGTGCTCTGGGCCATGGGGATGTAACGCCAGGATATTCTGGCCAATTTCCCCGCCCCGGCCAACCAGCCCGCCAAACCGAGAATCCCCAGCATCATTACCATGGCGCCGCCTAGCATGGCGACGCGCCGGAAGGATGTCTCCGGTGACTGGCCCGTAATACTTACCATGAGGTATTCCCTAATCCCCGGGGGGTAGTCCGCTCCTCCAGGCGCTGGCGCACCGCCCGGCAGACCAGAGATGTCTCTGGTTTCCGGCGGCGCTGCACCCCCTCCTGGTGTGGCCGGTCTGGCGAGTCCCGCCGGATCACGCCGAGACCTCTGCCTGGGTGCGTCACGGCTATGGCCAGAGGCCGTAAGAGTCCGCTCGTTCGCTTCCACGATCTTCAGGTTCACCTAGCCGAGAATGAGGCTGTCGTTAGGCGCCGGGATGGTTAACTGGTCTCCAGACCTTGGCTTTTCGCATAACTTGCCTCCAGGGGCAGGACCCACGTAGGGCCTCGCCCCCGGAGACCTAGACGCAGCCGGATATCCTTCTCCATACATCGGCAGTTTACGCCTAACCTTTAATGGCCCACCTGGCCTGACCGGCCTGTCTCACCGCGGTGCGGGCCTGATGCCGAGCCGAAGCCGGAAGATAGGGTCCGACTCGATATTTTCCCCGCCTAGCCGCGCCATGTTCTCTCAACGGGAAACAGTGGTCCGAAGAACCCAGAAAAATGGAACTGGTGTTCCCCTGAGTGAGGTTCAACGGCGTGAAGTGCGCCTGGGCTACCTAAAACCTTGCCAGCCCTGACGTGCTTAGGATGAAACTCCGGCAATTCCTGACGACGGGCGGTGGGCGACTCGAAAGCCAAACCTTCCAGGACCCCGATTTTCCAACTTGAGATGGCCCTCTCAGATCAAGCTCAGCCCTCACAGCGGTATCGTCAGGGGCAATAGGATGAAACACACTATCGCAGTAAAAAAAATTGATTAATCAGGAAGGGGGTGCGGGGTTGGCAGGGTTGACGAAGATATTTTTATTCTTCCGAGTTTCTGGCAAAACTCCCCATTGACAATAATTGTCATGCTGAGGGAAACGAAGAATGTCTTATTTTCAAAAGGTTGAGATCATGGACTTCGTTCAGGAGGACAGAAAAACCAGTTTTACCAGAGGCTCTTCCGATACCCTCATGGTCAGGCGGGGAATGCATTCCCCCTAGCCAAATTTTTTGGTTGAGGGCAGGCGAGTAATGGAAAAAATAAGGGGTTAAGCCATTGAGCCTAACCCCTTGAATTCTCTGGGGTGAACGACGGGACTTGAACCCGCGACCGCCGGGGCCACAACCCGGTGCTCTGCCAACTGAGCTACGCCCACCATCAAAGTGATTTGTAACATACCCATCGCTTCCTGGCAATAGCGCGGAAACAACGGTGTCAATAGCACAAACAGATGTCCGGTTTTCATAGCACATAAAATGTCCGGTTGATTATTAAGGGCTATCGTCATATTATGCAGTTGTCTCTGGGGAGGATAGGGCAACGCTGGGGAGCGACCCGAGCGCCTCGGAGAC
>JAUSOZ010000268.1 GCA_030655955.1 Deltaproteobacteria bacterium | reverse complement strand
AGGTCCGCCTGCCGGTTGGTTATCTTATAAGCATGCCAATCCATGGCTTTGACAAAACCCAGGGAGGTCAGGAGGTCCTGATAATAGGGCGGGTTGTGGGTCTGGAACATGACCGGCATGGAGTCAAAACCCTCCACCAGCAGCCCCATCTCATCGTAGATGCCGAAATTCAAGGGACCTACCAGGCGAGTCTTACCACGCTCTCGCAGCCAGGCGGCTGCCGCCTCAAACAGGGCCGCGGCCACGTCCCGGTCCTGGATAGACTCAAAGAACCCGAAGAAACCGGTTTCCGGGCCGTGACAGGTGTCATGGAGCCGATTGATGTGGGCTGACAGGCGCCCCACGGCCCTGCCGTCTTGGGAGGCCAAAAAATACCGGGCTTCGCCGATCTCAAAGAAGGGTCCGCGCCGGGGATCCAGAAACTGGCGCTGTTGAGAGAGAATAGGGGGCACCCAGTAAGGGTCCCCTTGATAGATATGCCAGGGCAGGCGGAGAAATTCCCATAAGGACGCGTCATTTTGAACGGGAGATACCCTAATCTCACCGCTTGACTTCATCGATGTACCTCTTACTCGGATTTGCGTAGAACGACGCGAGCCTTCAAGCCTTCTTTTAAGTCCAGGCCGGGGTTAGGGACTTTTAACTCGACTTCATAGTAGGCAGGCTGGTCGGGGCCGGTGGCAATTGAGGACCAGGCAACGCGGCTGACTGTGGCCTGGAATTTCTTCCCCGGCAGGGCGTCCAGGGTCACCTCGGCCTTTTGGCCGATTTTAACCTGGAGGGCTTCGATTTCAAAGGCCTGGGCCCGCAGGAGCATGGGGTCCATCACCCCGACTTGAAAGGCGGCCGGCATGGGGGGCAGTTCGGCCCCTTCCCGCATCTCGGGGTTGACCCAGACGACGTAGCCGCTGCAGGGGGCTTTCAGGCTCACTTCCCGAGGAACCTGGCCGGGTTTCAAGGCAGTGCCCAGTAAGCTACTCAAGACCTCCTGGTCTTGCCGGGCCAGGTGGCGGTCCTTTTTCAGCGTCTCCTGGAGGGTTGCCTTCTCCTTAACCAGGAACTGCAATTCTTCGTTGACCTGGGCCAGGCTTTGGGGGGGCGCCAATTTTTTCTGGACCAACTGGGTGAGTTCCCGTTGTTTATTCTTCAGAGGCACCATGTTTCGCTGCATGGTCGACAGTTTCATCTCCATTTCGGCCAGTTGAGGCGGCGACAGACGCTGTTGGATCGCCATGCGCGCTTCCGGAGCCAAGAGATAAGTTGCCAGGACATCTCCTTTATTCACCTGCTGTCCGGAGTGCACCTTGAGTGAGGTGATGACGCCCTTGAAGGGCAAATCGACCCGGCGCTTCAGGGAACAGAAAACCTTAGCGTTAAAGATTATTTCCGGCTCCCCGTTTGCAGGAGGCGTGGTGGCCCGAGTGACCGGCGTCTCTCCGGCATATCCCACTCCCGGGAGGCTTAATCCCAGGCAGATGGCCAACATCCAGCCCCCTAAGGCCGCCCACTTACTTCTGCCAAGCACTCGCATTAACATAGGTATTCCCTAAATCTCCTGTTAACTCCCGAAACTTTAGAACCGAAAGGTCATACTGCAGACTTTTACTTAACGTGTTCTTTTGGGCTTTGAGAACCTCAATCCGACTCTCCAAGAACGCCGAGAGGGGCACCTCTCCGGAATGGTAGCGGACTTCTTGCTGGTGGGACTTGAGCCGGGCTAGTTCTTCCAGGGAATTAGCACTTTTCAGGAGTTGACCATTTCCCTGAATCTTTTCCAGGTGGCCGAACCATTTATCCTCTAATAAATTTTCTTTTTCCCCTTTTTTAGCCCCAATCTGTTTTAAGAGGGTTTTTTGCCGGGAGACGTTACGGATCCGGGTAAACCCATCCCAGACTGGGATCTCGAGACCGAAGCCAACATAAAGGCCATAACTCGAGCTTTGACTCAAGGGGTCGGGGGTCTGGGCGGTATAGATGATAGTGGGCAAGGACTTGGCGATGGCCAGACGGATATTATACTGCTGGAGCTGTTTATAGATCTCGAAAACCTTCAGTTCGTAGGAACGGGTTTTGGCTTGCTCCAACGTAACGGTGGCCGGATCGAAACTGCCCAATACCTGACGCCGACTGTCATAAAAAGCCGGGGTGATAACCTGGTTGGATGGCCATCCCAGAAGATTCTTCAGGTTTGCTAAAGCCCGTTTTTCGATGAGGGCGATGCCCTCCTGCTCGCCCCGGAACAATTGTAATTGCTGCTGGGCCATCTTGACTTCCAGGGAGGTGCCCGTTCCGATAGCCACCCGGTTTTCAGCATAGGTGAGGTTTTCCTGGGCTAGCTTAATCAGGTCTTTCTGAATTCCCGCCTGCTTGTGGGCGCCGTCCAGTTGCAGATAGCAACTTCCCAGACTGAGCAGACCTTGGGAAATTACGCCCATGTGACCAAGAATCGCGACTTGGGTGGCCAACTTCCGGGCCTGGAGGGTAAAGTACGCCCCTAATGGGTTATATGGTTCCGTAGAAAAATTCAAACTGTAGGGTTTGCCGTAGTTGGTCCCCGAGGGGCGGTTGACATAATAATAGGTGCGAAAGGTCAAGGGGGGAACCAGCGCATAACGGCTGTCGGTTTCGTCCAGCCGCCCGATGTCGATTTCCAGGGAACTTTTGGTGAAAGCAGGGGACTGGGTTAGGGCGATTTTGACGGCTTCCTCAAAGGTGAGCGGAGTGCCAGGGGGTGGGGTCTGGGCCGCCGGGGGCTGGTCGGCGGCATGGGCCGGCCGGCACCAGCACATTACCCCGCCAGCCATCACCAGCATGGCGATGATCAGGCAGGCCTGGGTGGCGGCGATCCAGGGGGTGTAACCAGACAATAGGTGCCGGTGACCCCGTCCCGTTCCGGCAGGGTCAACCATGGTATTCCCAGAGAAACCAGCCCACTGGGTTATCATGGTCAGGCGCGCTCGGGGTTTTCTGGTAAAGAGGCTCATTGTTCATAAAGAACGCCGTCTCGTATCGAACTGATCCGGGTACATCCAGCGGCAATTTCGGGATCATGCGTGACCACTATAATCGCAGTCTTACCATCACTGACGATTTCGGAAAAATGGTCCAGGATCGAGTGGCCATGGCTCCGGTCGAGCTGGCCGGTTGGTTCGTCCGCCAGGATGACCTGGGGTTGGTTTACCAGGGCCCGGGCCACTGCCACCCTTTGGCGCTCACCCCCGGAAAGGCGATTGGAAGAGTGGTGAATGCGGTGCCCCAGGTTGACGCGTTCCAGGGCGACGGCAATACGCTCCGGTCGGTCCTGCCGGTCAACTCCGGCATAGATTAACGGAAATTCCAGGTTTTCATAGACGGTGGAGTTCTCCAACAGATCACAGCTCTGAAAGACAAATCCGACCCGATTGCGGCGAAATTCCGCCTGGGCGTTGCGATCCAGGCTGAGCACATCCTGACCGCCCAAAAAATATGAGCCGCTGCTGGGATGGAGAAAAATTCCCAGGATAAAGAGCAGGGTGGACTTCCCGGATCCCGAAGGCCCCATAATTGCCATGATTTCTCCGGGGTAGACCTTAAAATTGATATTGCGGAGCACCTGAATCAGATCGACGCCATTGTCGTAGGTCTTGCACAGGTCGGTCACCCGAATCAAGGCGCCGTTGCCCGGGCTGGAAGAAGCAGATTTATTCATAGCGGATGGCGGATACTACTTCCATGCGACTGGCCCGGATAGACGGGTAGAGGCCAGCCCCCACACCGATCACCACCGCGAACACAAAGGCCAGGGTGACTCCGAAGAAAAAGAGATTTTCCGGCGGGCGACTCTCGATGACGTAACCCAAGATTTCCATCAGGATGCGGCCTATTCCGGCTCCCAAGAGGGCCGCGCCGACGCTCAGACAGAGAGCCTCGGAGAGAAATTGCGCCAGAATATCGCGATCTTCAGCGCCCATGGCCTTCTTCAAACCGATTTCCCGGGTTCGGGAGGTGACCGCGGCCATCATTACATTCCAGATGCCGACGCCTCCCAAGAGAAAGGTAGCGCTGGTGGCCAGGTAAATCAAAAACTCGATCCACCAAGCCAGTAACTGGACCCGTTTTAAAGCTTCCCAGGCGACTTCGACGTGGAGTTCCTCGGGGGATTGGAAAGATTTTACGATCCCGGGAATCGCCGCGGCTACGGCCCCGACATCATCCCAGGTGGCGCAACGCAGATAGAGACGGTCGGCCAGCAGTCGCCCCGGGAAACGATCCGCGGCGGTTGTGAGGGGAAGAAACACGGAGTTTGCTAACCCGCTATCGGTAACTCCCCCCAACCCTCCGGAAATTCGATATATCTCCAGGTTGATCTCCAGATCTGTGCCGCTGACCTGGGTATCGCCGAACATCCTTTTAGCCAGTTCGGCCCCTATGACACACTCTCGTGTATGGGCGTTCACGGCGTCAAGGCCGAACAGTTTCCCGGTGAGAGGCCAAAAATTGCGGACCTGCCAGAAACCTTCATCCACTGCCAGCACCATAAAAGCGAAGTGCTGGCCTTTGAAGTTGCTTTTTTGGCCATGCCTCGCGGCCGTGAGGCTTAATTCTTTGACGCCGTCGAGGCGCTTGAGGGCGGTGAGGGTTTGCTCCCGGAACCATTGGGGCCGGTAAGAGCGCTGATTGTCGAAATAGATTCTTAAGACGGTAACCCCGCCGATCAGGTCAAGATTTTCGTTAAAGTTGTTTTTGACCTCCCGGCTCATAGTGACAATATTCAGGAACCCGGCCACGCCCAAAGCAATAGCCAAAACCACCCCCATATAGCGGCGGCGATGGCGTATCACCTGACGCACACTAACCCGCATGAGGTCGTTAAGCTGCATGAGGAGCGTTCTCTCCCTGGTTGGCCAATCAATCGCCTAACATGCTGGTGGCAGTGCCATTGACACCGGTATAGGTCGTAGTAAATCCGCTCTCCTCCAGGAAAGAGTCCGGCTGGGTGAAGTCACAAGCCCGGATACGATGTTTTTTGGCCAATTTTTCCAGGACTTCCAAAACGAACTTAATCTGTTTATCCTGGTGGGTGCTCATGTAAGCAGTGCGAATTACCGCTTGCCCCCGAGGAACGGCTGGATAGATGGCGGGCAAAGCAAAAACACCGTGCTCGAACAAATCACGCGCAAAGAGAGCCGCTTTCTCTTCCCCCCCGATGTATATGGGGATGATGGGGGATTTGGAATTTTTGGTGATGAGACCGATCTCCCGGTATCCGGCATGGACACGGCGGGTGATATCCCAGAGGCGGGTAACCCGGTCAGGGTCCTCGTCCAGGATATCCAGGCAGGCCAGAACGGTGGCGGTATTGCTGGCGGGAAGGGCGGCTGAGAAAATAAGCGGCTTGGAATGGTGTCGTATATACTCCAGCACCGCCTCGTCATCGGCGGCGATGAATCCACCGATAGAAGCCAGGGCCTTGCTGAAGGTGCCCATAATAAAGTCAACTTCAGGCGTGAGTCCGAAATGATCGGCCGTCCCCCTTCCCCCTCGGCCCATCACTCCTAACCCATGGGCGTCATCCAGATAAACGAGCAGGTCCGGATGACTTCTCTTCAGCGCTACCAGTTCATCCAGGGGCGCCAGATCCCCAGACATGCTGAATACGCCTTCGGTGACCAGGAACAGGCAACCGTTGGAGTTCTTTTGGCGCGCGGCCGCCAACTTGCGGGCCGCGGCTGCCGCATCGTTGTGGCCAAAGGGAATCAGCCGGGCGCGCGAGGCCTGACACCCTTCAAAGATGCTGGCATGGTTTTCCCGATCACACACGATGATGTCCTGGGGGGTCAGCATACAGGCAATAGCCCCCAGATTCGTGGTGAACCCGGTGGCATGGACCACCGCCTTTTTCTTACCGACAAAGGCGGCCAGTCGATCCTCCAGGGTTTCATGCAAGGTCAAGTTGCCGCACAAGAATCGGGATCCCCCGGGTCCACTACCCCACCGACGTGCAGCCTTGCCCGTTGCCTCAATTACTCTGGGATCGTGAGTAAATCCCAGGTAGTCGTTGGACCCAATCATAATCAGACGCCGGCCCGACACCTCCACTTCCGTGCCCCAAGATCGGTCTATGGGCCGGAAGTAAGGGTAAAACCCTTGTTCCTTGGCGTCTTGGACCATAAGAGCAAAAGGTTGGCAGCGGTTTCTAAGTTTCATAAAAGGATTCTACCCCCTCCCCCTCCGGTAGGTTTACACCTTTTTATTTCTATCTCGAGAAAATGTCAATGAGATTTGTATCACCAAAAAGATCAACTCCCCCACACCACCCATTGACATCAATGCATCTTACCATACTTAGACCCAATTTTTGACAAAAAAACCTCCTATATGGGGATATATCGGCAAATATTACGAATCAAAACAGTTTTTATTAGTTGTCTCCTGCTGCGAATGCTCCGAAAAAATTTGCCGCCAGGCTTACGTACCCGCCCAGGCTCGGCGGCAGGCGAAATTTACGCCCGCTGTTACAGGCGAACCCGGCCTCGGACCTCTCTCACCTAAGACTCAGATCCAGAAGAGGCGTTAGACCCGGCGTCCACGGCCGGGGCCCCCGACCTGAGCTTTAACCATTAGACCACGGCCACAGGTTTAAGGTTAATAAAAATGGCCCGGGTTCCTGTGACCTTGCCCCGGCGCGTCCAGATGCCATGCGCCCTTTCGCCCTGCCCCAGGGGCAAAATCCTTGCCTGAGAGGCGTTAGGAGTTCTCCGGGACCCCGCCCAACAGGCGTCGTATGGCCCGGGCCTGGCCGGGCGTAATGCTGGGATGGGCATCAGGACAAAACTTGCCGTATTCCTCCGCCGTCAGGGGCTGGGCAACAGAGGTCCCGCGGTTGAGTTCGACATAGCATTTTCTGGCCAACCGGCTCATCTCAAGGTATTGGGCGCTCCAGATCGGCAGGCTGCGGAGCTGCCCGCCCACCATCACTGCCAGGATAACCCCTGCCAGGGCCGTGGCCCACCGTCGCGACGGTAGCCTTGGGGCCAGCAGGCGCCAGGCAATTCCCACCAAAAGCAGGGCGCCGATCAAGGTAAAGATGTCATAGCGGGCCACAAAAGCCTGACTCACCGACCGCTGATAGCGGGTCAGGGAGACCAGGAAAAAAGGCAGGAAGTTGGTCAACAGAGCCCAAAGGGCCAAACGTTTATCCGCCTTCTCGCCCCAGAACCAGATGGCCGCCAAACATGCGGTCAACAAGGCTATCCCGGCGATATACGCCAGGATGGGAAAATGGAAATGACCCCAAAACAGGTACAGGAAGGGCGACACCAGGGCGCCGCACAGGAGGTGCAAGAGATAGGCGGGGCCGGGCAGACCGGAAAATATCTGAAAATTGCGGCTGGCGGCGGCGTTGAGACCGGCAAAGCGGAAATAGCCGACGGCAAACAGAACGCACACCAGGCCGACTACCCCGGCAACGGCCCAGAAGGCTCTCCAGGAGACCCTTTCCCCCATGATGAGGATATAGAGGGGTAAAGCCAGGAGACCGAGCAGCGGGTAATTGTGCGACAGTATGGACAAGGCAGCGCACACCCCAATGCCCCAGAGCTTGCCGCCCGAGGGGGCGTGCAGATACCGGTCAGTGATGAGCAGCGCCCCCAGAAAGAACCCCAGGCTTAAAAGATAGCCGAAATAAAAGGCATTCCAGGCAATGGCGTGATGGGCTGCCGACATGGCGTAGAGCAGGCTCAGGATCAAAGCCAGGCCAGGCTCCCAGTGCCGCCGACAAAAGCTATAGAGCAGAAAAGCATTCACGCCGGTCCCCAGGCAATTGATCAATACCAAGATAGAGTAATTTTCCCCGGCAATTTTCACCAAGCCATAGTAAAGCAGGTGGAAGAAGGGAAACCATTGCTCTCCATCCGGAGTGAGGAGGTATTGTCCGAAAGGACGTTCCGCCATTTGGATTAGGGCAGTCCAATCATCGATAATATAAAAAAAACCCGGTCTCCAGAAGATTATTACCGGCAAAGCCAGCAACACCAGCAACACCAGGAGCGGGTGCCAGGCTGCCGGAGCCGGTTTTGCTGCCCCAAGGTTTACCGCCTTACCCGGCTGTATGTTTGACGTTCTCTGAATGACGATTATCCCATCGGTGCTTTAGGAAAATAACTTAAATTTCCCCGGAAGCCCGAAGGCCGCGGCAAAACAAGATCCGGATAATCTTTTTCGATCTGATCATTGCTGCCTGTTCGCCGGGGGCCGTCATATTATTACCCTCAACCGGTTTGCATTTTGGGAAAAATCTCTGTATGAACTTCAGGGAATAGGCCGAAGGTATCAGAAAGAGCTTCCGTGCCCGTTTGGCCTCAAATAGCCAGTTACTACTGATGTGTAGAAGATTCGTCGGGTCGATCCATGTAAAGCATTATTAACTTCTATCTATAGCAGGTTATCAGGAGAAAGGGAAGTATGCTGGCCGGGAAAAAAGTGTTGGTAGTCATGCCTGCCTATAACGCCGCGCAAACCCTGGAACGCACCTATCAGGACATCCCCTTTGATGTGGTGGATGAAGTCTTGCTGGTGGACGACGCCTCCCACGATGAGACAGTGGAGGTGGCCCGGCGGCTCGGCATTCGGTGCTTTTTACATGAACGCAACCTGGGCTATGGCGGCAACCAAAAAACCTGTTACACCGAGGCCATCAAACTGGGCGCCGATATCGTGGTGATGGTCCACCCCGATTATCAATATTCCCCCAAAATTATTCCGGCCCTGGCCGGTCTGGTGGCCAGCGGCGAATACGAGGTGGCCATCGGCTCCCGTATTTTGGGGGGCAAAGCCTGCCAAGGCGGCATGCCGCCCTATAAATATTTATTCAACCGCGTGCTCACCCTGTTCCAGAACCTGCTTCTGGGCGCCAAACTCTCGGAATATCACACCGGTTTCCGGGCCTTTTCCCGGAAAGTCCTGGAGACTCTCCCCCTGGGGGAGAACTCCGACGATTTTGTTTTCGACAACCAGATGCTGGCCCAGGCCATTTACTTCGGCTTTGCCATCGGCGAGGTTTCCTGCCCCACCCGCTATTTTCCGGAAGCCTCTTCCATCAATTTTCCCCGGAGCGTCAAATACGGTCTGGGAGTTTTGGCGACCTCGGTGGGATTTTTTCTGCAAAAGCGGGGCTTGGGCCAGTGCCGCATCTTCTCCCCCCAGGGCCGGGGGCTTATGCCCCGGGATTATGATGCCGAGCCGGGTGCGGACCCGGGCGGCCCCGACCCCTCGCCGCCAGTGGCCCCGGTCTGATACCAATTTGCCAACAAACGATAATTTTCTTGCAGGGGCGGACCCGGGTGTCCGCCCTGAATTGAGGACGCACTCGCGGGTGCGCCCCTATATTTTCGCACTTTTTGATTGCGACTCGGTCTGAGCCACCCCGTCTGCCTGCCGCCAATCCTCCCCTAATGCCGCCAGGGTCACCCCCTCCACCGGGCCGGTCTTGACCAGCCAGGTGAGGAAGGTGCGGATCTTGTCGACGAACCGGTTGACTGCGGCCTCGGTGGTAAAGAGCGGGTTGGTCCCGGGGGCGAGTTCGGAAGAGTGGAAATACATGGTGAGCACCCGGCCGCCGCGGCGGCGGTGGAGGTAGGCCGCCAGTTGCAGGGAAGCCAGAGGATACATGGCCGGCTGGACCCCGGCGACGCCCCCATAGCGGAATAAGGTCCGTACGCGGGCACCCCAGGTTGGCGGCACCCTTGCCGCCAGGCGGTCAATCAACTCCGGGCTCCCGGCCACCACGGGCACCAGGGTGATGGGGACCTCCAGGAGGGGCTTGCCCTCCGGGCTGAAGTCACCCAAGGGAAACGGGTCTGCCGGGGCCAGGAAAAAGCGGGGATCGGGATTCTTGCGGGTGAGCGGCGCCACACTGCTGTCCACCTCAAAGCCGAATTCCGGCAAGAGGCTGAAGACCTGGGACCCCGCATCAAACCGCCCCATGCGGAAGGACCGGGGCGTAACCGCTAATCCCGCCCGGAGCTGGGAGAGCAGGCTGGCGAACTTATCCCGGAGGAGGGCTCGGGGCAGCCTTTCCGAGGCCACCGGTTCGGCCTCAGTCAGGTCGGCGAAAGGCGGGGTGTTCCAGTGGTGCAGATGAGCGCCGATTTCCGCCCCGTAGAGGTCGCGCCACTCGGCCAGGACCCGGCAGGCGGCGGGGTCCCGGGCCACCTGGTAGGTGACCAGGAGCGTCAGGGGCAAGCCGAAATCCCGGGGGATGAAGGCCAGGCGCTCCAAGGCCGCAACGTTGGTCACCCCCGGAGGCGTGCGGGAATAGCGGCCGGAAAACAGCCCTTCTTCTTCCACGTCGATGGAGATCACCAGTTTCATGGGTGGTCCCGGCACCCTCAAGCCCTCAGATCCAAAACCACCTTGAGGCTTTGATGGCGGCGCTTGTCAAAGGCGGTCTCAAAGGCCTGGCGATAATCGGCCAGAGGGAAGAGGTGGGAAACCAGTCCCCGGCTGGGATAATCCCCCCGGGCCAGCAATTCCACGGCCTTGTCATAGGTGCGGACCGTCTGGCCCTGACAGACGCCGTGGGCGTACATGGCGGAGCCGGTAAGCTTGAGTTCCCTGAACCAGAGGCTGGAAAAATCCACCGGCCCCAGGGCGCCGGCGGTGCCCACCATGACGTAGGTCCCCCGGCCCCGCAGGGTCAGGAGCCCCTCTTGCAGGGAGCTGTTGCTGCCCACGCAGTCAAAGAACAGGTCGGCGCCGCCCTCCAGGTTGCCACCCCCCAGGGTGGTGGGGACTAATCGGGCCCCCACCGCCTCTCCCAGCAAGGCCCGGCTGGGGCTCGACATGATGACATCGGCGCCCCCTTCCAGGGCCAGTTCTTCCTGGAAGCGGTACCGGGCCACCATCACCACCCGGGCCTTCGAGCCCAGAGCCCGGAGCCCTCGGAGCAGGTGCTGGCCGATGATGCCGGCGCCATAGATGATCACGGTGTCCCGGTCGGAGGGCCAGTTATCCAGGACCGGCTGCAGGGCCGAGGCCAGGGTATCGGTGAGCACGGCCACCTCATCGGGGAGATGATCCGGCACCCGCACCAGCCGGCTGGGGTGGGCGGCCATCATCTCGGCCATGCCGCCCCCGGCGCCCCGGGTGAAGCCCAGAATCACCCCGGGGGCCAGCTCGCCCGCCAGGAAGTTTTCGCAGAGGTTATAGGCTCCGGCGGCGCAATATCGGCACGGCGGCACCCCCCGGACGGCGCAGGGCAGAATCGGTTCCACCACCACCCGGTCGCCCGCCCGCCATTCTGACCCCGGGGGGGCTTCCACCACTTCGCCCACCACTTCATGCCCCAGCACCGCCGGCAGGGAGGCATACGGCTCCAGCAAAAAGGATTCGGCCCCTTTCAAGAGCCTCAGGTCCGAGCCGCAGATGCCGCACAGGCGGGGGCGCAGCACCACCCAGTCCGGCCCGGGGGGGCTGAATTCGATCTCCTGCAACCTCAGGGGCGCCACCCGGGCACAGAAGGTCCGGGGCCAGAAGCGACTCAATCCTTTGGCCAGCAGGTAGCGGACTACGGAGCGATAATAAACCAGCGCTTTCATGCGGTTCGATCCCAATGAGCGATCAAAAGACTATTTTGTTGTCATTCTGAGCGCCGCGAAGAATCTCTCTTTTAAACGTCCATGACCTACAAATGTTTCACTCCCGAGAATGAAAATCCCCCCTGCCCCCCTTTTTCAAAGGGGGGTTCTAAAGTCCCCCTTTGGAAAAGGGGGATCTAGGGGGATTTGGTTTTTCACGGTAAAGCCGCCGAGATTCTTAACGAAGCTGCACTCCGTTCAGAATGACATGAATATTCATAAGGTTGTTGACTGCAACTGCGTATGATTCATGGGGGAACAGGTTTCATCCCCGGTGATGCTAAGGACTCTGGCCCGGGAAGGGGCGCTTGTCAAGACCATTCTTGTCCCGCGTGCGTCTAATGGTTGGGGATTCCGCCGCACTGGGGTATAATGGCGGGTAAACCGGAACTCGTCGGGCCCCGCCCCGCTTATTATAACAAAAATAACCGTTATCGAGGCACAAGGTTTTCATGGGTACAAGGAGCAGGATCGCGCTGGGAATGATAGTCAAAAATTTCCGGCGCCTGGCGAAACATCCCTGGATCGGCGGCAAGTTGGCGACTCTCCAGGGCGAAAAGTGGCTCTTCAATCTGCTCTATCCCCGGGCTCAAACCGGAGAAGCAAACCAGATCCGGCAGCTGAGTTTCCGGATCACCGACCTGTGCAATCTGCGCTGCCATACCTGCGGCCAATGGGGCGACCAGGGGTTTTTGCATGGCCAGAATCTCCGGGACCTGAAGCGGAGCGAAGTCCCCCTGGAGCGCTACCTGGAAGTCCTGGGGGATCTGACGACCCACGGCCACCACCCCTTTGTCTACCTCTGGGGCGGCGAACCCATGCTCTACGAAGGCTCCCTGGAATTGATCGAGGCGGCCAGCGCCCTGAGGCTGCCCACTGCCATCGCCACCAACGGCACCCGGATTGCTGCGGCGGCCGAGCGCTTGGTGCAGGCGCCCATGTTTCTCCTGCAGCTTTCCATCGACGGCCCCGATGCCACCATGCACAACCAGGCGCGTCCGGGGGTGGGCGGGGCCAACAACTTCGCCGATATCCAGGCCGCCCTGGCCGCGGTGGGTGAGGCCAAGCGGGCCCACGGCAGCACCCTGCCCCTGGTAGCCTCCCTGACCACCATTTCGCAGACCAATTTCCGGCACCTGGTGGATATCTACGATGCCTTTCGGGACAAGGTTGACCTGTTTGTCTTCTACCTGTCCTGGTGGATCGATGCGGCGCGGTGCGAGGCCCACGAAGCGGATTTTCGCCGCCGCTTCGGGTTTACACCGGTGCGCCCCCGGGGCTGGGTGGGGGGCTGGAAGCCGGATGACTACCGGGAGCTGAACCGCCAGCTCGAGGCGGTGCTCGAGCGGTCCCGGCCGGGAACGGCGCCGGCGGTCACCCTGATCCCCTCCATTACCGGGGAGGACAACCTGCGGTCCTACTACACCGACCACGCCAACTACTTCGGCTTCAATCAGTGCATCTCCATCTACCAGGCCGTGGAAGTCAACAGCAACGGCGACCTCTCGCCCTGCCGGGACTACCATGATTACGTGGTGGGGAACATCAAGGAGGCCACCATCACCGAGCTGTGGAACTCCCCGGCCTACCGTAAGTTCCGGCAGAGCCTCGCCACCGAGGGCTTGATGCCCGTCTGCTCCCGCTGCTGCGGTCTGATGGGGTATTGAGGTGGGCGAAGTGGGGGCTAATACCAAGTTGCCGTCATAAAGGTAATTCTGGCTTTATGATCGACACCCCCGTAGGGGCGGTTCGCGAACCGCCCCTACAATTCGGATTATTACTTGTTTGACGGCAACTTGGTATAAAGTGACGTTCGTTGGGTTTTTCTCCCCCCTTTTCTAAAGGGGGGCAGGGGGGATTAGATAAGTGCTTAATAATCCCCCTAAGTCCCCCTTTAAAAAAGGGGGACTTTAAAAGAACTTTTGGAAGGTCCGGGCAAAATCATTGCCATACAATTTATGAAGCATGACACTATAACCGCAACAGCTTCGGCCCCCGGCGCCGGCCGCAAACCTGCGGCGCCGGGTCCGCCGGCCCGCCTGGTCCTTCTTCTTCAGGATCTGAAATTCGGCGGCACCCAGCGCCAGACCCTGGAACTGGCCCGGCGTCTTGATCCCGCCCGGTTTAAGGTCGAGGTTTGGGTGATGACCGCCGGGGACGATCTGATGCCCCTGGCCCGGGAGTGGCACATCCCGGTGGTCCGGCTGGCCCGCCAAGCCTTGGTTGGCCCCCTGGCCCTGATGAATCTCTGGCGTCGATTGCATCGCCAGCCGCCTGACCTGCTGATGCTCCTGACCGTGGTGCCTAATATTTGGGGCCGCATCCTGGGGCGCCTGGCCCGGGTGCCGGTGATTGTGGGCAACTGCCGGGGCGGCGGGGCCCCCTGGCGCCAGCACGAACGCCTGCTGTGGCCGTTGATGGATCACCTGCTGTGCAACACCGCCGCCCTAAAGACCGAGTTGACCCAACGCTACGGGATTCCGCCGGCAAAAATTACGGTGATTCTTAACGGGGTGGATACGGAATTTTATTGCCCCGGCCCGGCGGGTCCGCGGGCAAATCCCCAGGTGATTTTGTCGGTGGCGCGCCTGGTGCCGGATAAAGACCACGACACCCTGATCGCCGCCTTTAGCCAGGTGTCGGCGGCCTTTCCCCAGGCGGAATTATGGCTGCTGGGGGACGGTCCCCGGCGGGCGGCCATCGAGGCCTTGGCCGCCCAGACCCTGCCGCTGGGCCGGGTCCGGTTCTGGCCGGGGCAGCCCGACATCCGGCCTTTGTTGCACCAGGCCTGCCTGCTGGTCTTGAGTTCCCGTTATGAGGCCTTGCCCAATGTGGTCCTGGAGGCTATGGCCGCGGGCCTGCCGGTGGCGGCCACCCGGGTGGGAGGCCTGCCGGAGCTGATAGTTCCGGGCCGCACCGGTTGGCTGGTCCCCCCGGGGGACGCCCCGGCTCTGGCCGCGGCCATGAGCCAGGCCCTGGGAGATGCCGACTTACGAGAGGCCTTGGGCCGGACCGGTCGCGAGATCGCGGTAGCCGATTTTTCCCTGGAGGCCATGACGCGCCGGTACGAAACAGTGCTGTCAAACCTCCTGATGGACAGGAGAGCTTCAAAATGCCCGGACCGCGTGTAGCTTACCTCCTCCTCTGGTTTCCCGAGCCCTCCCAGACTTTTATCCTGGACGAAGTCAACACCCTGGTGCGCTTGGGCCTCGACGTCAGGGTTTACAGCCTCTATGGCCCCCGGCCGCCCAGCCGCCTGGCCGGGATGGCCGACGTGCTGGCCCCGGTGCACCATCTGGGGCTGGCCGCCACGGGGACGCTCCTACAAGACCTGCTGCGCCTGGGCCGCACCTGGGGTCGCGGGGCGGCGCGGTTTTTGCGGCAAGTGGCGGTGCGCCGCTGGCGCCGCCTGGAAACCGGCGGCGAGGCCCTGTGGGCCTGTCTGGCCGGGGTGCATCTGGCCGGGATCATGACCGCCGAAGGCATCGATCACATCCACGCCCCCTGGGCCGACGGCCCGGCTACCGCGGCCTGGGTGGCCTCCGGTCTGAGTGGCATCCCCTTTAGCTTCTGCGCCCACGCCCAGGATATCTATCCTCCGGATGGGGCCCTGCTGGAGAAAATTTCCGCCGCGGCGTTTATCCGCACCGAAAACCGGTCCAACCTGAGGTACCTGAGCGGTTTGTTCCCCCAGACCGCCGGGAAGATGGAGAATATTTACCCCGGCGCGCCCCTGGCCAAGGCCCAGGAGGAACCCATCCCGGCCCCGCCCCCTTTCCGCTTGCTGGCAGTGGGACGGTTCGTGCGCAAAAAAGGCTTTTCGCTGCTGTTGGAGGCTTGCCGGCTGCTGGCGGCGCAAGGGGTGGATTTTCAGCTGACCCTGGCAGGCGATGGTCCGGAGCGGCCCCAGATTGTCAAGCTCATCCGGGAATATAACCTGACAGCGCGGGTGGAACTCCCCGGGTTTGTGGCGCATCGGCAGGTGTCGCGTCTCTTGCAGCAGGCCCATCTGTTCATCATGCCCAGTCTGGTGGCGCCTTCCGGGGACCGGGACGGGATTCCCACGGTAATCCTGGAGGCCTTACTGCAGGAGGTGCCGGTGGTGGCCACGGAGGTTTCCGGAATTCCTGAGGTGGTGATTCCGGGAGATACGGGCTGGCTGACCCCCCCGGAGGACCCCCAGGCCCTGGCCCGGGATATGCTGGCGGCCCTGTCCGACCCCGCCGAGGCCCGGCGCCGGGGCCGGGCGGGCGGGGCGCTGGTGGCCCGGGAATTCGACTCCGGAACAAATTACGGCCGCTTGAAGGTTCTTTTCGAGGGGGCTACCCGGCCGCGTTCGGCCGGATAGCGCTACGATTACTGTTTTGTATCGGTGGCACAGGTTTTCCCGCCTGTGCCGGGACAGCCGGGGGCGGCTGTCCTACATAACTCTCAAGGAGTTTTGCGTAACAGTTGCACGCTCTGGCCCCCCCGTTAGGCCCCACCCGCTCAATAATCCAACTTTTTCTCGCGGATAAACTGCTCTACTAAGGCGAAGATCTCCTGGTTGCCGCAGAAGTTGCCGGCCTGAATATTGGCGCGGTAGCGGTCCAGGTCCGCCTCGAAGGCGGGGATAATCGAAGGTCGCGGGTGAAAGCCGGTGAAATAGCGGCCGTATCCCAGCCGGTCGATATAAAAGGCGTTCAAAAATTGCTCGAAGGCGTTTTTGATGGGAAAGGAGATCACCGGCTTGCCGTAGTACAGGGCCTCGGAGGTCAGGGTGTGGCTGCCGCCGCAGACCACGTAACGGCAGGATGACAGGTCGTCCAGGAAGCCGGCCTCGGAGTTCTTCTTGAAGATGAGGTTGCCTTCGGTGCGGTCCTCGTCAAAGCCGTAAACCATCACCGGGGAGGGGATGGCGCTCAGGAAGGGGAAAAACCGTTTGAAGGTGGTATAGCCCTGGTAGGCCACTACGTGGTCGCCCAGGCTGGGCCGGCGCTCGATGACGCTTTCCCGGAGGAGGGGCGGCAGAATTTTGGCCCGGACCCCGGGTTTTACCGGAGCCTGGAAAAAGGAGATCACCAGATAATCCGTGGCCCGGCTGAACAGGGAGGCTACGGCGTAGCTGGTGGAGCGATAACTGGGATACTGGGTCCAGGGGATCGGGTGGCGGCAGCAGGTGATGACGTGTTGATGGTCGATGGACAGGCAGGGGACTCCGGCCTGGCGAGACGCCCGGGGCAGGAAATACTCGTAATCGGTCATGGTCACGTCGGGTTGGAACCGGTCCATGAGGTCCAGAACCTGGCGCAGATAACGGCGGGATTGACACCTGACCTTGAGGCTGGCCATGAGGGTAGCGACGACGTCCACCCGATGCCCCTTGACCACCGTGGGCGGGTTGGGGCAGTGCTCCACCGGGAATTCCCGCCCCAGGATGGCGGCCCCGGTGTCGTGGCTGAGAAAGAGAAACTCGTGCTCGGGAAAGTGCCGCGCCATGGTCAGGGCCCGCATGGCGTGGCCGTGTCCGATGCCGTGAACCCCATAGAGAATTCTGGCCATAGCGTCAGGACCGGGTAAGCCGGGGGGAGCCCGGGGTCAACCGGGGTAGGGGGAGCGTGATGTTTCTCTGAGCTGGATTCATCGAGGGTTCCGTTCGGATTCCGGTGTGAGGATAATTTTTTTTACCCTGCCGCCCCAGGTGACCCGGTAGGAGATGCCGTGCCAGGCGATGGGTCCGGGGCGCCAGGTCTGGATATAGCACCAACAGGCCATGAAAATGTTGGCATAAAAGGCCAGGAGCCAGGGTCCCAAAGGCGCCGGCTGGGGGACCAGGGTGCGGCACCAGGCCCCGATGCCGGTCAGGGTCAGCAAAAACCCCAGACTTATGAGGGCCAGGGACGGCGGCACCAGGCCGACCACGCCCCCCAGACCGGCCAGCACCGCCATAAGAATGGGCCCGGCCAGCACCCACACCACCAGCGCCGAGGCCAGCCAGATGCAGGGCAGGCAGTATTTCAGATACAGCAGTTGCCTGGTCAGCCAGGTGTTCCAGCCGGCCATGGTCTGGCCGATGAGATGGGTTTCCAGGATGGCGGTGGCCACGGGGACCGTCCGGATGCCGAAGCCCAGCAGGCGCTGCCCCAGGGGAAAGTCGTCCAGCACATTTTGCTTGAGGACGCCGGCGAGCCCATAATCGTGGAAGACGGACCGGAGCAGGGCGGTGGCCCCGCCCCAGGGCAGGGCGATAAAGGCAAAACCGTGCAGCAGGTGCAGGGTTAGTACCGTCTGGAGCTGCCCCAGCGTCGGCACCCGGGCGTCGCCGGCAACGATGCGGTGGAAACCGGAGGCCAGCACTGCAGCCCCGGTGACCAGGGGGTGAATGAGGTCCCGGAGAAAGTTTGGCCGGGCCTGGTGGGTGCTGTCGCAAAACACCAAAATTTCGACGGTGTCGTCCAGGGCCCCGACCCCGGCCAGGATGTTGTGGTTCTTCTGGGAGCAGCCGGCCGCCGGGCCGCTGACGATGTGGCGGCTATGGGGGTGGCGGGACAGCAAGGCCCGGACCAGGGGAGTGGCGGGGTCATCAAGGTCCCGGGTCACCAGGACGGTTTCATAGTTGGGGTAGGGCTGGTTGAGCAGCGAGGTCAGCGCCGCCTCCATTTCCGGCGAGTTCCCGGTCAGGGGCACAATGAGGGCGACCCGGGGGCAGGCGGGCCATGACGCAACCGCCGGGGCTGAGCCCCCGGGGTCACGCCCCGGAAAACTCCGGCGCACATGCCCGCGGCTGTAGAGCAGCAGCACCAGCAGGAGCGCTATCTCCAAGGCCATGGAAGCCAACATCAGGGTCGTCAATCAATTCCTCCTGGGGCCATACGACCCGGCCGGGGCGTCCCACCCTAAAATAAAAGGCTGGGCGCCCCGACCCAGCCAAGCCCCGTCGGCTTAAAATCACTTACCAGATAGCCTTCAGGCCTGTCAAGGGAAATACTGGGTCCTCGGGGGGCAACCCGGCGCCGGCATATACCCCCTAAGCTCTTACTATCAGGGTAATT
>JAUSOZ010000080.1 GCA_030655955.1 Deltaproteobacteria bacterium | reverse complement strand
GGGTGTCGATGATGTTGATGACGCAGCCCTTCCACTGGCAGGTAGTGACCGCGGCGGTGATGGTAATGCCTCGTTCCTGCTCCTCGGGCATCCAGTCCATGACCGCGGCGCCGTCGTGGACCTCGCCCATCTTGTGGGTGCGGCCGGTGTAATAGAGGATACGCTCCGTCAAGGTGGTCTTGCCGGCGTCGATGTGGGCAATGATGCCGAGGTTGCGAATGGCCTTGAGTCTGGGGGTGGTCACGGTGTACACTCCAAAATAGACAACCTCGTTTGTAAATGAATTTGGCCCGACTTTCAACCTTTAATATTGTGGGCGCCTGATCCGGGAGCGTTATGTCTTGTAATTCTTCGAATTTCCGCTACTGCCCCTGCTGCGGCGGTACCTTGGAAACCCAACGCCGGGGTGACCATGACCGTCTGGCCTGCCGCACCTGCAACCGGGTGCTCTATGTCAATCCCGCGGTGGGGGTGGCGGTGGTGGTGCGCCGGGGCCAGGGCATCCTCTGGGGTCAGCGGGGCAGCGGACCTTATGGCGGCGCCTGGTGCATCCCGTGCGGCTATGTGGAGTGGGGCGAAGAAGTGAGGGCCGCCGCGGCCCGGGAGTTTCGGGAAGAAACCGGCCTAATAGTGGAGCTGGGGCCGGTTTTGGCAGTGCATTCCAACTTTCATGACCCCGAGCGCCTCACCGTGGGGATCTGGTTCTCAGGTCTCGTGACCGGCGGTGTTCTTCAGGCCGGCGATGATCTATCGGCCGCAAAATTTTTCCCCCTAGACGCCCCGCCGCAGCCCCTGGCCTTCCCCACCGACGCCCTGGTGGTAACGAAACTCAAGCAGGGAAAAGCTCGACTGATTCCAGATTCGCCAAATCTTTCAGGGAAACCATGGCCACCCGGGAGCTGACCAGGTCCAGGACCGCAAAGCTGAAGGTGGGATGCCGCTGCTCCTCCAGGGTGAAGGCGCCGGGCACGATGAGGTAGGTGGTGTCCGGCTCCAAAGTCAGGCAGGCTTGGCGCGCCTGAAATTCCCGGGGCCGCACCGCGTCGTTGGTGTAGAGCAGGCGGCTGAAGGGCGGCGTATAGCGGGTGACGCAGGGGACGTGGGTGTGGCCGTGGCACGCCAGTAGCGGCGGGCGGTACTTGTGGGTCCCGTGCCCGTAAGCCCGGATGCGCTCATTGTAGTGGGTCCAGATCAAAGCCCGGGTGTGGGCCAAAAAGATCCGTCCCTCAAGCTCCAGGGCGATGCCGCAGCCGGTGGCCTCGGGCATTTGCGGTCCGAAGACGTCGTACACCCAATAAAGCCGGTTGGCCGGGTCCATGGTCAGCCAGGGCCGGAAAGGCTCCGGTTGACAATCCCCCAGGCAGGCCAGGTGATGGAGCCCCTGGTCCTTAAAGAATGCCAGCAACGCGGGAAGGCCGGCGTGGTAGGTATGGGTGTCAGCTACCAGCGCCAGCCTTTCCATGATGTCTCGAGAAGCCACTAAACGGGTTTATTTGGACGGTTTGGGGCCGCAGGCATGGCCTTCGGTGCCTTTGAAGCGTTGCACCAGCCCGGCCAGATACTTGATGGCTTCTTCTTTGTTCTTGTCGATGACGATACCTTCAATCTGCTGCTGTTCCACGTCTGAAAACACGATCTGTTTGTCTGCCATAGTTTTTCACCTTGTGGTTAATTGATGAAGCGCCGCCAGGCAGCGCCTGCAGGGGTGGCTCACCGGCCGGCTGTCAAGTCCCAGGGCCAGCCTCTCATCTCCCGTCTCAGCCTCGGGTGACTGCGTGTCGTTGAACAGGTGCGGGCGCCGGCAAAAGATTCCCGCCGCCCCGTCGTCTCAACCGTGACCCGGAGGGCCTTCGGCCGCTTTGGGGCCGCAGGCGTGGCCTGCGTGGGCCTTGAATTGACCTACCAGGTCGCCCAGATACCGCAGGGCCTCTTCCCCGTCCTTGTCGATGACGATGCCCTCGATTTTCTGCTGCTCCTGAACCGAAAAGGCAAGGTGTTTGTCCGCCATAGTTACCTCCACATACATTGTCACTGAACACAATTTAAGCTCAAGGCGCCGGGGTGTCAAGGGAAAGGCGAGACATTTGCGTATTTAGAAAAATCAGCGATAATAACAACGGGCGGTGGTTGCTGCGGGTTTTTCAGATTTTCCCCCCGTAGGCCCATGGCCCGCCGGGTCCGGGGCGTCCCGGGATCAGAGGGGTTCCGGCTGACTAAACGGTCATGGCCGTTTGGGGCCACCCCCAATCATGAAATTCCTTGTCGGGGCGGTTCGCCAACCGCCCCTACGGGAGACTCTCACGGTAAATCTGTTTTTTTGAGGTGGGTTGTATGCCGAAGCTCGTCCGTGACCGCACCCTGCCGGCCCTATGCCCGTTTTGTCGCGCCGAAATCCTGCGGCCGGGAGAGGTGGAGGGCGGTGAATGGTACGATTTTGCCGCCGGGTCCTGCACCTGCGGGGCGATTTTTGCCCACGACCCCACCGCCAGGAACGGCGGCGCGGTCTTTTTACAGGCCCTGCTCATGGTCAGCGGCGGCGACATGGACCGGGCCATGGAACTGGCCGAGGGCGTAGATTATGACGTCGGTTACGTCCAAAAATACAACGTCGAACTCCATCGCCTGGAACCGAATAGTTTTGGGACCCTGTACTTCGTGCGCCTGCGGGCCTTAGGCGGGGATTAATCGGCCGCGGTTTTGCCCCCGGGCCTCGCCACCCCTTCCCGGCGAGAAAGCCGTTGACAGCCCGGCAGGCTATATTGTAGTATCAAGTCAGAGTTATGTCAGGCGAGAGCCACCCAGACTCAACTGGGCGGCTTTTTTTATTTTTATGTGATTTTGTAGGGGCGCACTTAGTTGTGTGCCCTCAGAGGGCGGACACGCAGGTCCGCCCCTACAGGGAATTTCATTCTTGAGAGCGGCCGATGCGTTTGGTGATGATCGACAACTACGACTCCTTTACCTATAACCTGGTGCAGCTCTTCTATGAATTCGACCTGGAGGTCCTGGTCTTTCGCCACGACGAGATCGATCTGGCCGGCATCGGGGGGCTTGCCCCAGACTGGCTCTGTATCTCGCCGGGACCCAAGGCCCCGGAGCAGGCCGGCATCAGCAAAATGGTCATCGCCCATTTCCATCGCCAGATCCCCATCCTGGGGGTCTGCCTGGGACACCAGGCCCTGAACGAAGTTTTCGGCGGCGCCACCGTCAGGGCCCCCGTCCCGGTGCACGGCAAGCGCCACCAGGTTTTTCATCAGGGCCAGGGCCTTTTTAAGGGCCTGCCGTCGCCCTTCGGGGCCGCCCGCTATCACTCCCTCATGGCGGTCCCCAACTCCCCGGAACTGGAAGTTACCGCCAAAACCGGGGACGGCGTCATCATGGGCCTTCAACACCGCGCCTTTCCGCTCCACGGGGTCCAGTTCCACCCGGAATCTTTTCTGACTGACCACGGGCACGCCCTGGCGGCGAATTTTTTGGCAGAAAGTGATAGTTGGGGCAGGGGGTCAGAGTCAGGGGGGCTCTGAGCCTCCTGGTTGTTTTGTAGGGGCGCACCCGTGTGTGCGCCCAACCTCAGGGCGGACACACGGGTCCGCCCCTACAGGGGATGGGAGGGGGCTGAGGAGAGAGCGGAGATTTTTTGTCAGTGTTCCCCGCCCTCTTTTCAAATATCATCTCGTTCAGGAGCAACCATGGTCGGGCGCATAGTAGATATTGACATCAAGCCGTATGAGCCGCCGCCGGGGGTGGTTGGCCTGGTGGATCTGTTCACGGCCGTGCGGCAGCGCCCTTATGCCATGCTGCTGTTGAGCGGCGGGGATTTGGACTGCGCCGGGTATTCCCTCATGGGCTGGGACCCGTTCCTGGTGCTCCGGGCCAAGGGTCGCCGGGTTGAGGTCCAGCAGGACGGCGACACCCGGGTTTTGGAAGCTGACCCCTTCGTGGTGCTGGAAGACCTCCTGGGCGCCCTACAGTTGCCGGGCGACTCGCCCCTCACACCCATGGCCGCCGGTGGGCTGGGGTTTCTGGCCTATGACCTGAAAAATCACCTGGAGCGTCTGCCCACCACCGCGGTGGATGATTTACACCTGCCCGAAATGGTCTTCGCCTTTCCCCGGCGCCTGGTGATCCACGACCGGCGGGGCGGGCGTTTCTGGCAGGTGGGCGTTACCTATGAGGATGCCCAAGGCCGCGCCGTGGCCCCGGAGGCCGGTGAGCTGTGGCCCCCGGCGGCTCCCCTGGGCGCTTACCGGGTGGGGCCGCCCCAGAGCAATTTTACCCGGGAGGCGTATCTGACGGCCCTCACCCGCATCCGGGAGTACATCGGCGCCGGTGACGTCTACCAGGTCAACCTGACCCAACGCTTTTCTTTTCCTTTGTCCGGGGAGCCGTACCACCTGATGCAGCGGCTCTTCCAGCTCAATCCGGCGCCCTTTTACGCCTATCTGCACTGTGATGATTTTCAGATACTCTCCACCTCCATGGAGCGCTTCCTGTATCAACGGGGCGATTATCTCGAGACCCGCCCCATCAAGGGCACCCGGCCCCGGGGGGCCACCCCGGCGGCGGATGCCATCCTGCGGCAGGAATTGGTCGACAGCCTCAAGGACGACGCCGAGCTCTCCATGATCGTCGACCTCCTCCGGAATGATTTGGGCAAGGTCTGCCGGCCCCGGACAGTCAAGGTCCTGGAGCACAAACGCCTGGAGGGCTACCAGAACGTCTACCACCTGGTGTCGGTGGTCGCGGGGCAACTCAATCCCGGCTGTAGTGCGGTGGACATTCTCCGGGCCACCTTTCCCGGGGGGTCCATCACCGGGTGTCCCAAGATCAGGGCCATGGAGATCATCGACGAACTGGAACCGCATGTGCGCCACGTCTATTGCGGGGCCATCGGCTACCTGGGACTGCACCGCAACCTGGACTTGAACGTGGCCATCCGCACCGCCATTATTACCCAAGGCCAGGCCTATTTCGCCGTCGGGGGCGGGGTGGTCTACGACTCCCGGGAAGAGGATGAATACGAGGAGACCCTCCACAAGGCCAGCACCCTGTTCCGCCTCATCGCCGGGGACCTGTGAGGACTTAGCCATAGAAAATTATCAGGAATGATGGTATGAATCGAACAGTTAACCGCCCCGGCCCAGGTTAGCGGCCAGGGACGGCCGCCCCTGTTTATAACAAATGCAAGTTAATTCAGGAGAATTAAATGGAATGGTGGGGAATTAGCAAGGAACATGGTTGGGTAGTTTTGGATAGAAGTATTCCAAATAACCGACCGGGCACTTGGGCTAATTTAATTTTTTTCCGATGCTGCGATTGGACTATTTATGAAGAGAAATCGGTAAAATGGAATTTACCGAATTATGTTTTTAGTGATAGTTATTTAAAATCACTTTCTGGTTTAAAAGCTATTAATGAAAAAAAGGAATTTGATAAGATTAAAGCTGAATATAATAATAAAAAGAACAAACTTTATAAAGATATTATGAGATATAAATACAATAATTACAATAATATAACTATAGAAGAAAAACATAAGGTTTTTTTAAAAAAATACGGAATTCAATCGAAGGGCGCTCGCAAACCAAATTCTCCTCATGGGCGGAGAGAAAGCATTTGTTGGAACTGTAAATATCCCGTTGATAATGTAGATGATTTTGAATGTTTGATCTGTGGGTGGATCATTTGTTCTATCTGCGGTGCTTGTGAATGCACGCGCAAATTTTATAAATAACCGAGATTGTTTGGCGGGCTTACCTTAGCAGATATAAATCGAGTTAGTATTCATCTTCATGAATTTTTTAAGATGAATCGAAGGCTTGGCGGGGCTGGCGTCTTGCGCAGGCCTATGTTGGCGGCCAGGGACGGCCGCCCCACCGCCTCTTGGTTGCTTAGGTGGGGCGGGCCTCCGCGTCCGCCAACCACCTCCGGTGAGAATCTGGAACTATGATTTCTATCGAACATAACCAAGAATTCGTCTGGCTCAATGACGGACTGATCCCGATTTCCCAGGCCCGGGTGCCGGTGAACGACCGCGGTTTCCTCTACGGGGACGGCCTGTTTGAAACCCTGCGGGCCGAGGCTGGTCGGGTTCTATTTCTGAGCGAGCATCTGGAGCGCCTGGGGGCTTCGGCCCGGGCTTTTCGCCTGCCTTTCCCGGCAGATTTCCCCTGGCAGGAGCGCCTGGCGCAGGTGCTCACGGCCAACGGATTGAGCCGGGGTCTGGCCCGGGTGAAATTTCTCCTGACCCGGGGCGTGGCCCCGGGGTTGGGCCTGCCGGAGGGCCGCCGTCCCACCCTGGTCATCTATGCCGAGGCCTATACGCCGCCCAGTCCTGAAGCCTATGCCGCCGGTTGGCCGGTGGTCATTTTTCCCGAAGGCCGCTCCACCTTCGTGGGCCGCCACAAGAGCCTCAATTACCTGTTTTACCTGGCGGCCCGGCAATTCGCCCTGGACCAGGGGGCCCAAGAGGCCCTAATCCTGGAGGCCGACGGCCTGGTCTCGGAAGGGGCCGCCACCAGCCTCATCTATCTCCATCAGGGGCAGTATTACCTGCCCGCCTCGGCCAGCGCCCTTCCCGGGGTGACCGTAACGGTCCTGGGCCGCGGGTTAGCCGCCCGGGGCCTGCCCCTGGAAGCCCGCCGCACCACTGTGGCCCAGCTTAAGGAGGCCGACGGCCTCTGGCTGGCCAACTCCCTCATGGGGCTGATGCCGGTGGCCGCAGTCAACGGGGCGCCGGTACCGGTAAGTCCCGCCACCGCCTTCCTGCAACAGGTTTTGGCAGATATGAGCTGAGGCAGGGGACCAGAGGATTTTTCGCCGGTGACGCCCCTCAGAGTCCCACCTTCAACCCCGTAAATTCTCTTGCCGGAGAGGATCGAGGGGTCCATCCGTCAATACTCCAATCACACGGCGCCAATTGCCGCCCTGACATCAAGTTGCGCTCATAGAAGGAAGAAAAGCTCAGACTCTGTGTGGGCAAACCGCGTGGGCGCCCAACCACAGGGCAGACACATGGGTCCGCCCCTACAAAAGATAAATTACCCGCCCCTGGATATTCCGCAGGGAAAAACCAGGGATTACTCACCTTGAGTTTCAGGGAATACCCCATTACGTTTTGGCGAAAAAGTGGCACATTTGAGGTGCAGGAAAGGTAGGGCAGGCAGGGTTTATCGCAACCGGAGAGGATGGTAATCCATGGATCGGACGAAGCTTTGCGAAGGGGAGCTGGCTGCCGGCATCGACAACGAAGTTTCGCCAGGGGACAAAAGAAGGGTCAATACCTGGATTACGCGGCTGATACTGGTGACGATGCAACTCATTGTGGCCATCTCCATATTTCAGTTGTTCAAGGGTATTATCTTTGCTCATGCCGGCGCCGTCAGTTCGAATCTCTACCTGGTTATTATCGGCTGCACCCTGGCGACCGTTTGCGCCTGCCTGTTATTGTTGAAGTACCAGAAGCTTATCCAACAATTCTGCCGCGACAACGTCCAGCTGGGGGAACGGCTCGGAGCCCGGACCTATGCCCTGGAAAAGGCCAACGAAGAGATGCGCCGGGAGATTGCCGAAAGGGGACGGGTGGAGAAGGCCTTGATGGAAAGTGAGTCCCGGTTCCGGACGATTATCCGGGAAGCCGCCCTGGGCATAGCCCTCATTGACAAGCATGGCCGCGTGATTGAAGGCAACCCGGCGCTGCTGGCCATGCTGGGGTATGCTGCCGGAGAATTACACGGGATGGAGTTCACCCGGATCAACCATCCGGAGAATGCCGCCTCGAGTTGGGATAATTTTCAGCAATTGCTCACGGGCGGCCAAGATGTCTGCCGGTTGGAAACCCGCTATATCCGCAAAGA
>JAUSOZ010000244.1 GCA_030655955.1 Deltaproteobacteria bacterium | reverse complement strand
CTCTCGAGGCAGGCATGATTTTGCCCACACCCATCATTGTCCCATCACTTCGGAGGGCCCGGCATGCATAAGAATCTCGTTGCCTGGTCAAGGTCTCTGCGCTTTTTGCAGCTCACCGTCTTTATCCTCTTGTTTATCCTGATCCTGCCGTTTATGGCCGGCCATCCCTTCATCAACCTTTTCTTCCAGCTTGTACTCTTGAACGCCTTGATGGTGTCGCTGTCGGCCAGCGACCGCCTCTCACGGCTGCGCTGGGTGCTGGTGGCGCTCTGGACCGTCGGGATGGTCCTGTTTTCCAAGTACAACCTGTTTCCGTCACCTGGTTTGCACCAATTGGAACTGGTGCTGGCGGCGTCTTTTTACCTGCTGTTTCTGGTGGGCTGCATCGCCGCCATCCTCACCTATGTCTTCAAAAGTCCCCGAGTCACCCTGGACACCATCTTCGCGGCGGTGGTGGCCTACTTCTTAGTCAGCATCATCTTTTCCACCTTTTACAGCATCGTATATTCCTTCAATCCCGCCTCTTTCAACCTGACGTTCTCAAATATCGTGACCGAACCCCATTTGCTGATGACCGAAATGGTCTACTTCAGCCTGAGTACCATCGTGGGGGTGGGCTTCGGCGACATTCTGCCCCTGTTGCCCTTCCCCCGCATGGTGGCGGTGGTGGAGGCGGTGGTGGGCCACTTCTACATGGCAGTGCTCATCGGCTGGCTGGTGGGCATGTTCATTTCCCAGGCGCTGCGGCCCGTTCCAGAGCCGACGGCCCCGGAAAGTCTCAATCCTCCAGGCGACTGAGCGATGTAGCGACCGCCGTGAGGGGCGCCGCGGAGGTCTGAGCTATGCCGGGAAACCGCCTCACGGGTCCCCGGCATCGCTTCCCGGCGCCTCGGCGCCTGAGGCGATGCGGAGATGGCCACCCTCCTGCTCCAGGAAACCTTCTTTGATCAGGGTATGAATAAGCCCGGTGGTCCGCGCCGGGTCTTTCCCCACGGCCTTAACCAGATCCCCCAGCGAGAGAGCCGGGGACCCCAGGAGGGCCTTGAGGATCAGGCCCCGGATCTGGCGGTCCGAATCGGCAAAGGGGGCCTGCCGCTGGTGGTGGGCACTCCTGCGGTTGGGATTGGGGGCGGCGCGCTTGAGCATGGACCCGTAATCCATGAGGGCATAGTACCAGGGGCGGGGCTGCTTCCGGTCCAGGGTCTGGTCCACCAGGGGCAGGATTTCCCGGTCCCTGACCCCGCTTTGACCCGGAAAGAAGCAGTGGATAAAGACCCGGCGGATGTTGGTCTCGATGAACACCACCGGCTGGTTGAAGGCGAAGGCGGCCAGGGCCCCGGCGGTGGCCTCGCCGATGCCGGGAAAGGTGCGGAGGGTGTCAACCGAGGCGGGGAGGCTGCCGTCAAAATCCGCCACCAATAGCCGGGCGATGCGCTGCAAGGCCAGGGCGCGGCGGTTGTACCCCAGTCCCTGCCAGGCGGCCATGATGTCCCGCAAGGGGGCCCGGGCCAGGGACCAGACGTCGGGGAAGGCGTTGAGAAAGGGCTCATACTTGAGCGCCACGCGTTCCACCTGGGTCTGCTGCAGCATGATCTCAGATACGAGGATGTGATAGGGGTCAAAGGTGGCCCGCCAGGGCAGCTGTCGCCCCTGGTCGTGAAAAAACCGGTAGAGGTGCCGGCGAAATCGCTGGGCGGCGGCGGGAGTGAGCCCCCCCGCGGTGAGCCTTTCGACAAATGGTTCCACGCCAAACTCTCCCCCTGGAGGCTGATTCCCTGCGAAGGCCCGGCCTAAAAAGCCTTGCGAACTCTCATACCGGATGATACCTCAGTTCGGCCGGCAGGAAAAGGGCGAGAGGCATTGCCAGGCTTAAGGGCCCGTTTGGTCCTGGCATTGACAGGGACCGTTCTTGTGGACGAGTCGGTTGAGCCTGGCACAAAACAAGGCCGCAAAGGTTCGGCAGGACCCGGCCCCGTCAACCGCATCAGTCTGGGGAAATGAGGCATGTTCACAAGACAGGTCACACCACTGCATGGCATCCTCTCCTTCTGTCTGTTGATTTAGCCGCATCGCCTGCCAAAAATCAAGACCCTGGGGGCAGCCGGGTAGCCACCACCGGTCGGCGGCCGCGATCCGGAGCCGGCCAGGAAAAGTTCAGAGTTCAAGGTTCAAAGTCAAGAGCACGGGCAGGCATGAACCTGTCAAAATGAACGGCTGGGCCCAAGGCCCATGCATGACTTACCCGAAAATATCCCGAAAATTATCTCTCCCCGGTTGTGGAATGGCCCCGCGCCGGGTACAATGCTGGGGAAATCAAACGAGCCGGGCCTCTGATAACCGGCTCCCAAACTACCGCCGACCACCAAGTCTGCTATGACGATGTTGCAGCCTGACCGACCCAATCGCTCGATGCTCTTGCGGCTAATCAACACCATCGGCCGCCCGTGGGCGAAAAATGGGCTCTCCTTCCTGCGGCTGGATGAAACGACCCTGCTCAACAAGGCCTGTGCCCAAACCGGCCTGGAGGACTTCGGGGATGACTCGTTTCGTGAAGCCTTGCAGGTCCTGCTCCGGGCCTATGAAACCGACGCCCAGCTCAGTTTTGTCGGACGTATCTGCGTGCATGGGGACTTGGTGCGATTGCTGAAC
>JAUSOZ010000239.1 GCA_030655955.1 Deltaproteobacteria bacterium | reverse complement strand
ACCAGAACCTCCCCACCCCCTGGTTCAGGCGGGTGCACAACCCCTTATACCGGTAAATCCAGTAATGACAGGTGGAACAGACCTTCAACGGCTGGGCTTTCAGACTGACAGGCATGATGAGACGATCCCTTTCTGGGGCATATTGAACTCAATACCGCGGCACGCAAAACCCTGCGAATCGAGTTGGACTCAAACAGGTAATTTATCTATTGTAGGGGCGGACCCGTGTGTCCGCCCTTGGTTTGAGGGCGTACACGCAGGTACACCCCTATGGGGACAAAGCCCTGCCTGTGGTCATGTTACTGTGCATCGCCTCTAAGGTCAAGGCGGAAATGGTCGTAACCTTGGCCGGAGATATCCACCTCGCCCGCCGATGTGGCCAGGACGACCCGGTCCCCGGTCACGATGCGGCCCAAGGGGTGAGGCGCCGTCAGCCCGGCCCGGGAAAAGGATGCGGGCAGGCGCTTGGCAACCGCAGGCTTAGCGGTGAACAAGAGGAGATAATCTTCTCCGCCGAAGAGGGCCAGGTCCAGGGGGTCGCAGCCCAGATGCGGGGCTGCGGCCGTAACCCGGGGCGAGACGGGGACCGCGGCGGCGGGGATGCGGGCCCCGACGCCGCTGGCGCGGCAAATATGGTACAGGTCGGTGGCGATGCCGTCGGAGGTGTCGATGAGGGCCGTGGCCAGGCCCTCTTGGGCCAGGAGGCGGCCGGCCCGGAGGTGAGGCCGGGGCCGGAGCTGGGCCTCAGTCAACGCCTCTTGTAATTCCTGCGGCAACTCCAGGCCCTGCTGCAGGATCTTAAGACCGGCTGCGGCTTCCCCCAAAGGTCCGGTGACGAAGATCAGGTCGCCGACCCCCGCCCCGGCGCGCCGCAGCATCTGGTGGGCGGGCACCCGCCCGGTCAGGGTCACGGTGACGATGAGGCCACCGGGGGAGGCGACGGTGTCGCCGCCGATGACGGCCACGCCGTACTCCCGGGCGGCCTGGGCCAGGCCGGCGGCAAATTCCAGGGCTTCACGGCGATCCCGGTCCGGGGGCCAGCCCAGGGACAGCAGGGCCGGTCCCGGGTCTCCGCCCATGGCGGCGATGTCGCTCAGGTTCACCGCCAGAGATTTCCAGCCCAACTGGGCCAGCGTGGTGTAGGCCAGATCGAAGTGGACGCCCTCCACCAGGGTATCCACCGTCCACAGGAGATAATCCGGGCCGGGAATCTCGATGGCAGCGCAGTCGTCGCCGATGGACAGAATGACGCCGGCAGGGGCCGGGCCGAACTCCCGGTTCAGGGCATTGATAAGGTCCCATTCGGAGGTGAGGTTATCTGGGGGCGGCATCTCGTTTGCTTCGAAAAGATTAGGTCGCGCACAAAGGCGCTAACACGTAGGGTGCGCATTGCGCACCATGACGACAATGGTTCATAAAACGCCCCCGAAGTGAGTAGCATGGGCCTATCCGGGGGGGGTGGATTAAGGTGCGCAGTGCGCACCCTACATGGCTCTTTAAGTGCTTAGAAAAGATAGTTTTTCATAGGGTGCGTCCTACGCACCACTTGACTGGTTGGCGGCGGGCACAGAGGCCCGCCCTACCAGACTCTTGATGATTTACAGGTGGGCCAAAAGCCCAGGCGCGAACGGTCTCGGTTCAGGCCAGGCGCTGTTGCCGTTAATCCCGGCTCCTCAGCTTGGCCAGCAGCCGGAGCATCTCGAGATAGAGCCAGATCAGGGTGACCATGAGGCCGAAGGCCCCATACCACTCCATGTATTTGGGGGCGCCCCGGGCGGCTCCCTGCTCGATAAAATCGAAGTCCAGGACCAGGTTCAAGGCCGCAATGACGACCACGAACAGGCTGAAGCCGATGCTCATCCAACTGTTGCCATACATGAGCGGCATCCGGATGCCGAAAAAGCCCACCACCAGGGTGATGAGATAAAACAGAGCAATGCCGCCGGTGGCCGCCACAACGCCCATTTTGAAGTTTTCGGTGGCCCGGATCAGCCGGGATTTGTACGCCAGGAGCAGGGCCAGGCAGGTGCCTAAGGTCATGCCCGCGGCCTGGATGACGATGCCGGGGAATTGGGCCTCGAATATGGTGGAGACGCCGCCGATGACCAACCCTTCCAGGAGGGCGTACAGGGGCGCGGTGATGGGCGACCAGGTCTGCTTGAAGATCGTGACCAGGGCTACGACGAAGCCGGCGATGGCCCCCACCGCCACATAGGGAGTTACTGCCTGGGGGTTCATGCTCCACACCCAGGAGGCGGTCACCAGGACGCACAATAGCAGCAAGATCGCTTTATTGGCGGTTCCCTGGATGGTCATAGCCTCGTCGGCCCGGGCGACACGCCCCACCGCAGTGAAGGTATTGTCACCGAGAGCCGGGTTGCCGGTCCTCATAGTTTTCCTCCCGACATCATGGATATCTTTGATTTTATCAGGATTTCAGCTGTGGGGAAACAAAAAGACTGAGACGATTTTTTTATAAGGGGGGTGGTTGGTTGCAGGGAGAGCCGAACGCCTGGGGCCCCGGCGTCTTGTTGCCGGCGGCGTCGGATAAACTTTCCGGTACGGATCAGGCCTGCCTCCAGCCGGGGCCGCTGGGGCCCGATCGTCTCAGACCATGGCCTTGGGCTCGTCGCCGATGGCGTCGTAGTCGGTGACGCCCATGGGTTTGACAAAATAGGTCTGGCAGACGTAATCCAATTCCTGGGAGGTGAGTTGGGGCTTCTGCTCCAGGAACCGGGCCCGGTCAATGAGGTTCTCGACAAGGTCCCGGGGGTGGCAGGCGCAGAAGGGCCGGGAAGAAATGACATAATAGCGGGCCATCATGTCCCGGATGACTTCCGGATTAAAGTCGATTTGGTGCTCGGTGCAGATGCGGCGGAAGATCTCCAGATACTGTTCCGGGGAGACATACCCGACAAATATCTTGTGGCGGATACGTCTAAGGAAGGCCTCATCCGCCAGGCTGTAGGGGTTGAGGTTGGTGGAAAAAATGATGAGCTGGTCGAAAGGCACGGCGAACTGTTGGCCGGTGTGGAGGCTGCAGAAATCTTGCCGGGATTCCAGGGGATAAATCCAGCGGTTGAGCAATTGCCGGGGGGTAATCTTCTGGCGCCCGAAATCGTCGATGATGAACACGCCGTTATTGGCCCGCATCTGGTGGGGTGCTTCGTAATACTTCAGATGAGGATTAAACCTCAGTTCCAGGGCATCTTCGGTCATCTCGCCCCCGGCGATGACGATGGGCCGCCGGCACAGCACCCAGCGCCGGTCGTGAACCGGGGTCTCCGGGGTGGGGGGGACCGGCTGGTGATTGAGTTCATCGTACAAGCGGATAATCTGGCCGTAGACCAACAGGGCATACGGGACATAGACCGCATCCTGATAGGCGTGGCCGATGCAATTGGCGATCAACGTCTTGCCGTTGCCCGACGGGCCGAAAAGGAAAATCGACCGGCCGCTGTTGACGGCTGGACCGAGTTTCGTGATGAGATGGTCCGGCACGACGTAATCGGCGAATACTTCCTGGAGGCGGGCCTTCTCCACCTTGACCTGATTGATGGATTGGGCCTCCACCCAATCCCAGTAATCCTCCAGGGGCACCGGGGCCGGCCCCACATACCGGTTTGACTCCAGGCACTGCTCGGCATAGATCTTGCCGCTATCGGTCAGGGAATAGCGCAGATCAAGGGCTATTTGGCTCGTTTGGCTCAGGGCATCCCGGGCTTTAACCTGGACATACCCCTGACCCTTCAGGTAGGCGAAAAGCTCGTCCACCAGGCGCCGGGATATCTTGATATCGTGGGCCATCTCCTGGCAGGAGATGGAATCCCGGAAGAAGGATTGCTTGAGCAGCAGTTGAATCAGCAGACCTTTGGGAAGGCCCAGGTCTTCAAAAGTTTCGGGGATAGGGGGATAGGCGTGGACAAACGGGCCCAGGGTCTCAGGTTCCACCAGGTTGAGATCCAGGAGATGTTGGGCCAGGTAACCGCGGGATTTTTTCTGCCGGAACAAGGCCGGAGCCAGTTGTTCGGGCTCCAGAATTCCGGCTTTAACTAGGCGTTGGGCCAGGTTCATGTCAGAGTCACCTTAATGAATTTCACCATAATCGGTTTTCCCAGGCTAAATTGGACTCGAATCACCGGCAGTCGCCAGGATGAGGCCCAGGAAAGGCAAGGCCGCGCCGGGCGAAGAGGGAATGGGTTACACCTCAGGTTAAAACAGCTCAGCCCCTCGTCCAATCTAACGGCCGGGGAACTAAAACACCGCTTTTTCAAAGAGTCCCCTGACGGCGAGGCCGAAAGTCGAGACGCTGGTGGCGATGACCACGGCGATAAACGCCATCAGCAAGGCATACTCCACTGCCGAAGCACCGGCCTCATCGCAGGTAAACTTCATAATCAGGTCCATGACGGTCTCCTCCCCACAGGGGGTTAATCCACTGGTTTCTGGCGGTTTTGGTTGGGCTCCGGACTCAATGGCCATAGTATTATAGACTCAAACTATCCCCTGGGTCTGCCTATCACGATCTGGAGGGGTGGGCAATGATCGTATTTAGCGGCAAGTCCTCTTCCTCGTGAGCCTCCCGGGCCCCAATCCAGTCCCTACGGGGCAGCCGGGATTGCCTCACGAGGGTCAAGGCGATCTGGTCCAACCCCAACATGGCCTTGCTCTTTTTCTGGTGCAGGGGGAAAGGCACCATTTGGCTGATGGCCGCCTCGACCCCGGAATCAAACAGGACATGCCCCATAATGTCAGGCTGGATATTGAGGAAATCCTGGCACACCGAGCGGATAATTTCCGGGGCCTTCAGGTCGGCATTGCTCTTGACCATATTGACCACCAGAAAGAGATGAAACTCCCATAAAGCCTGGGTCAACCGGGCCTGCTTCTCGGGGTTGACAGCCTTAAAATGGTCCAGCAGGTCCTGAATCGTGTTGAAGTTATTCCCATTCCCGGCGTCGCCACCCTGGTACAGGCACTGGAGGATTTCATCGTCTTTGGCGAACTCCCGGGATAACTTGCGGTATAGGGCGCTCTTGATGAAGCCATAGGCATTCTGCAGGGAGGTGGTCTGGGAGGTGAACAGGGCAATTTTCCCCCCGGAAAAGTTGAAAAAATCCAACGTATTGAAGGAGGTGCCGGCCCCCTGGTCAAACAGCACATACTGGGCCGGCAGATCTTCGATCTGTTGCAGCAGCCGGATTTTTTGGGAGAAGGTGGGGTTGGCCGCGCCCATCAGATCGTCGGCCCCGCAGATGAGGCTGATACCCTCAACCGCGGTTTCAATAACGGTATCTTCCAGCCGGGTCACTTTCTTGGTCAGAAAATGTTCCAGGGTGACATGAGGGTAACGGACTCCCATCAAGGTGTGCAGATTGGCGCCGCCCAGGTCGCCGTCGATCAAGATGACCTTCTTGCCCAGGCGGGCCAGGGCGACCCCCAGTCCTAAGGTGACCAGGCTCTTACCGATACCCCCTTTGCCGCCGCCAATACTCCACAGCTTGATCCGGTTTAATCTCGTTGGCATGACCTATTCTCCATAACCCTCAAAGACTCCTGCCAATCCGGTCACTGGAAGGTTGCTTGGCCCAGAGAGGACGGATAATCTTCCCGGCAATCCCCAGGCTGCCAAGCAACCAGAGGGCCCAGCTGCACGCCTTGTAACCGGGGGAGGCGGCAAACTGGAGCACCAATCCGCCCAACAACATCACCAGCCCGGCGATGTAGCAGTAGCGCACCCAATCCGATTTTTCCGGGCTTTTCCGGACCTGGTCATATCGGTCCCAGAGCCCCTTGATATCCTGAGAGGTGTGGGGCAGGAGATTGCTCAACCGGATGATGGCCTCGCCGGGCGGTTTAATCAGTTGCAATCCCAGAGACAAGGGCGGCTGACCAGAACCGCCGGACCTGGTCCAGGCTATTTTTGCTTTGATATTAATAGGTTCTCCGCCTCCAGGGTCTTCCACCCGGAGGATGCAATCTGCGCCGCGGTACCGATCCCAGTCGGGGATGCCCCAGGGGTTAGTCACGGTCAAGGTAACCCCTCCGGTGGACAGGTTCCGGATAAGCACCGGTATGAGGCGAGGGGTATTGGCCTCCTGGTCGGTAATCTCTAATCTGAGGGCAGGAGATCTCGGAGTTTTTGCTTGCGGTTCGAAGTGGCCTGCTGTCATGCTGTGCTCCTTGAGGCCGGTTTTACCGCTGGCCCCTGAACGTCTCAGATGAGGAAACTGCCCCGGCGAATTGTGCCGTTAATCTCGCCACCGGGGCTCGATGTGTCTTCGATCACGCTTCCCCCTGCATCCGGAGAAACTCCCGGGCCATAATGCCGGCCCGATCCAGCTTTTCACGGAAGGGGAGGGCGGCATTTTCGGGGTTGATGCTGATATAGTTCTTGAGACAGTAGATCACCATCTGGACCTTGTTCCGGTCACCGGCCAGGTCGGGGTTATGATTCAGAAAATCACCGGCTGCCGCCTGGATTACCTGGATGTGCGGTTGTTTGTCACTATTTTGGCCAACTATGGCATCCCAACTAAATTCCACGGTGGTTCCCGCGGGCTTTTCGCTCTGACCCGGTAGGTTGGGGGAGGAGCCGGCGAAATATTGTTCCCATTGGGATACCAGGTTGTTAATTTCCCCGGCCTGATGGCTCACACCCGTAACCATCGCTTCGTAGCGACAGCTCTCCATAATGACCCTTTCCCCCAGCCCCGCCAGCAATTGAAAGAACTGCCCCGAAACCGATTGATCAAAATGCGGGGCAGGTGCAGCCTCCCTCTCGTTTCGTCCCGGATCGGCCGGTTGGGAGCCGGAAAACATATCCCGGACATCTTGGGCCGGCTGGGTGGCCGGGGAGGCAGTCTCCATGCTGACGGCCGGTTTATCCGGCCAGGCCACCCCGGGCATCCTGGCCGGCAGCCCCGGAAGCGGGGCGCCGTCTGCCTGCCGGTCCCGGGCCGTGTCGGCCAAGGCCTGAAGATAGTCCCACTTGTCCGGGTTTTGGCGGGCCTCCCCGTGGGGGGCGTGCCACAACAGGCCGAACAACAACGCCGGATCTTTGAACCCTAGCTCCAGGGCAGTGTTGATAATTCCTTGATAGTACTCATCCTGAGAGGTGGAGGGCATCAGCAGGGCTTTCAACATGGCGCCGTGAGGGGCGATTATCCGGTAGATTTCCTCCCAAGACTGCACCTCGGGTTTCATAAGGGTGGCGGGGATATGTTCTCGGAGAAATTGCCAGACTGCCGGTTTGGGCGGCAGGGGCGGCGTTTCCCAGGGCGGCCGGAGCCAGCGCCAGGGTTCCCGGGCCTGGGGTTCCACAGATGGCGGCGCCAGCAACAGGCCCTCCTCGCCATAAATCAACACCTGCGGCGCCAGAAAGAAAGAAGGCGGAGCTTGCGCCTCGAGCGGCAGGGTATAGTAGTGCTGCTCACGGCACCCCCCCATTTCGGCGACGCAGT
>JAUSOZ010000077.1 GCA_030655955.1 Deltaproteobacteria bacterium | reverse complement strand
CCAACAGTTCATCGACCTGCAGAAAGGCCTGGAGATCCTCCAGTGCCCTCACTGTCAGCGTATTCTCTACTGGGCCGATGAAATGGGGGAAGCAGACGCCGCCAACCAGCCGGCCCTCTGAGGCGGCCAGTTGAGACGGTTGGACAAGCGAGCTGCCATCTTTGCGGCGCTGGCCCAGGGACTGGACCTCCCCGGGGTCCGGGAACGTTTTGACCTGACCCCTGAGGCCTTGCAGGAGTTGTTCCGAGACGCCGCCGACCTCTATCGGGTGCGGCAGGAGGGCTTCTGGCGCCTTAACTGCGACGGGGCCTCCCGGGGCAATCCCGGGCCCGCCGGCGCCGGGATAGTCTTGCATGACCCCCAGGGGCGCCTCCGGGTCAACACCGGGCGCTACCTGGGAGAGACCACCAACAATGTGGCGGAATATCAGGCCCTGCTCCTGGGCCTCGCCGAGGCCCGGAAGATCGAGGTAAAGAAACTCCGGATCTTTGCCGATTCCGAACTCATGGTGAAGCAACTCACCGGCCGTTACCGGGTCAAAAGCCCCCACCTCATCCCCTTGTGGCAGGAAGCGGTCAACGCCCTGAAAAATTTTGAGGCCTGGGCCATCGCCCACGTGCCCCGGGAGGAAAACCATCTGGCCGACGCCGCGGCTAACCGGGCCATTGACCAAAAGGCGACGGTGAAGTAAAATAGTAATGAGGGGTGATGGTTCGCCGCACCCCAAAGTTTTTACCTCCACAGGATCGCGAAGCAGGCCAGATGATCGCCGGCCGCCCTTGAGGCCGCCGGAGGAAAGTCCGAGCTCCACAGGGCAGGGTGCTGGGTAATCCCCAGCGGGGGCAACCCTAGGGAAAGTGCCTCAGAGACCAGACCGCCGTGGTACGTCCACGGTAAGGGTGAAAGGGTGAGGTAAGAGCTCACCAGCGGCAGTGGCGACATTGCCGGCTTGGAAAACCCCACCTGGAGCAAGACCAAATAGGGGAGCGTTTGAGGGTGGCCCGCCCGAAGCTCCCGGGTAGGTTGCTGGAGGCCCCGGGTAACCGGGGTCCTAGAGGAATGATCATCACCGGGGCGACCCGGGACAGAACTCGGCTTACGGCCTGCTTCGCGCCTCCTTTGGGGCCACCGGTCCATACGCGCCGGTGGATTTTTTTTTAGACTGAATACGGCTTCCCGCTTTACATGCAGAGCTCTGCCGCATAAGATGCAAGCATGCGGGGCGGTAGGCCCCCCGGCCCGGCCCACCATTTCCCTTGAGACGGTGGGGTGGCCGTCCCTGGCCCCCGGCCCGAGTTTTTCGTAGGGTGCGCCCTGCGCACCATTATCTTGGAATTGCTGCGGGCACGGAGGCCCGCCCCACCCTTTCCCTTGAGACGGTGGGGCGGCCGTCCCCGGCCGCTTGGCGGAGGAATCGGTTTCCCAGTTCCTCATCCGGTACCAAAAGGTAAGGAGCCATGCCCGACCAGGTTCTCCCCGTGAGCGAGCCGACGCCAGCCCCAGAGATTTCGGTGGTCATCCCCGTGTTCAACGAGGAAGAAAATCTCCGGGAGTTGGGCGAGCGGTTGATCCGCACCCTCACCGCCATGGACCGCCCCTTTGAGATCATCTTCGTGGACGACGGCTCCACCGACGGCTCCTGGCAGCTGCTCACCGACCTGAATCGGCAATATCCCCAGAACATCCGGGCCTTGCAATTCCACCGCAATTTCGGGCAGCACCAGGCCATCTTCGCCGGGTTCCAGGCGGCCAAAGGAAAGGTGATGGTCACCCTGGACGCCGACCTGCAAAACCCCCCCGAGGAGATTCCCCGCCTGGTGGCCAAGCTGGATGAGGGCTACGACACCGTGGGGGGCTGGAGGGAGAACCGCCAGGACTCCATCTTCCGGCGGCTCCCCTCCCAACTGGTGAACTACGTCATGTCCCGGGTCACCGGGGTCAAACTCCGGGACTACGGCTGCATGCTCCGGGCCTATCGCCGCTCGGTGGTGGACAGCATCAACCAGTGCCAGGAATCCTCCAGTTTCATCCCCGCCCTGGCCAACCTGTTCGCCCAGCGGGTGGCCGAGATTCCCGTCGGCCACGCCGAGCGCGAGCGCGGCAAGTCCAAGTACGGCATCATCAAGCTCCTGCGCCTCAACTTCGACCTGATGACCGGGTTTTCCAACCTGCCCATTCACCTGGTGGGGTTCATGGGGGTGACCATCGCCTTCCTGGGACTCTTTTTCGGGTTCACGTTGATTATCCGGCGCATCTTCGTGGGGCCGGAAGTGGAAGGGGTGTTCACCCTGTTCGCCATCCTCTTCGTCTTTGTAGGCTTGAACACCCTGGGCCTGGCCCTCATCGGCGAATACGTCGGCCGCATCTACCGGGAGGTGCGCGGCCGGCCGCGCTTCGTCATCCGCCAGACTTTAGGGCCGGAATCATAAAGCAACTCTTTCCTTTTCCCTTCGGCAAAATCCGGTATAATGGAAAACGACAAACGGGGGTCTCATACCACCTCGCAGTCAATTGGTAGCACAGGCTTTCCAGCCTGTGCCGGCGCAGGCAAAAGCACCATGGCCGTTTGGGGCCACCCCCAATCATGAAATTCTTTGTAGGGGCGGTGCGCTCACCGCCCCTACGGGTGGACTTTCACGGTAAATAGCCTTTTGAGCGCAACTCGGCCTGAAAGCGGCGCTTGGCGGGCACGGAGGCCCGCCCCACCAAAAAAGTAAGGCGGTGGGGCGGCCGTCCCTGGCCGCCGCTCAAGCAAGCGCCTGATTTATAATCAGAAGTCCTGGGAAGTCACATGCGCATCATCTTCATGGGTTACCACAATATCGGCCACGCCTGCCTGGAGGCGCTCATCGAGCGGTGCCGGGAGTTGGGTGATGAGATCGTGGCGGTGGTCACCCATGCCGACGACCCCAAAGAAAATCTCTGGTTCGCCTCGGTGCGGCAGTTGGCCTTTGAGAACTACCTGCCGGTGTATCAGCCGGCTAACCCCAATGACCCGGCCTTCGTGGCCGCCATGCAGGCTTTGCAACCGGATTGGCTGTTTTCGTGCTATTATCGCCACATGCTGAAGCAGCCCGTCCTGGACCTGCCCCGCCTGGGGGCCTTGAATCTCCACGGCAGCCTGCTGCCCCGCTACCGGGGCCGCTGTCCGGTGAACTGGGTCCTGGTCTTTGGTGAAGCCGAAACCGGCATAAGCCTGCATTACATGGAAGAAAAAGCCGACCGGGGCGACATCGTGGCCCAGCATCGCATTCCCATCACCCCGGAAGACACCGCCGCCACGCTCTTGGCCCGGATGACCGCGGCGGCGGGGACCCTTTTCCGGGAGACCTACCCGCGCCTGCGTAGCGGCCAAGCACCTAGGCTGGTCCAGGACCACGCCCAGTCTTCCTACTTCGGCGGGCGCCGGCCCGAAGACGGTAAGATCGACTGGCGCCAGCCCGCCACAGCCATCTATAACCTGATGCGGGCCGTGACCCACCCCTATCCCGGCGCCTTTACCGATCTGGCCGGACGGAAGCTGTATATCTGGAACGGCCGGGCTCTGGCCGCGGCATCGGCGGCCCCGGACACCCCCGGCCGCATCACCGCGGCGCTGCCGGGAGAAGGGCTGATAGTGGCCACGGGCGACGGCCACTTCCTCATCACCCAGGCCCAATGGGAGGGCGAGCCGGAATTTTGGGGGCCGGTGCTGGCCACCTGGAAACACCTGGTGGCGGAAATTTTGGGTTAAACGGGGAAAAGGGGAAAGGGGAAAAAGGTTTTAGAGCTTTTCCCTTTTACCCTCTTAACCTCTTCCCCTTTTCCCCCTGACCAAAAAAACAGGCAACCCGAATTGAAAATAAAGTTAGGAACCCAATGAAAATCTTAATCTTAGGCGTCAACGGCTTCATCGGCAACGCCCTCACCCGGCGCATCCTCACCACCCGGGACTGGGAGGTCTATGGCATGGACCTCTACTCCAACAAGCTGGAGGAGTCCCTGGACCATCCCCGGTGCCATTTCCTGGAAGGCGACATCGCCATCAACAAGGAGTGGATCGAATACCACATCCGCAAGTGCGACCTGGTCCTGCCCCTGGTGGCCATCGCCACCCCCATGACCTATGTCAAGCAGCCCCTGCGGGTCTTCGAGCTGGATTTTGAGGAAAACCTGCGCATTGTCCGCCAGTGCGTCAAGTACGGCACCCGCATCATCTTTCCCTCGACCTCCGAAGTCTACGGCATGAGCCCCGATGCGGAGTTTGACGAGGACAACTCCACCCTGGTGCTGGGGCCCATCCACAAGCAGCGCTGGATCTACAGCTGCTCCAAGCAGCTCCTGGACCGGGTCATCTGGGCTTACGGCCAGGGCGGCCAACTGCAATTCTCCATGATCCGCCCCTTCAATTGGGTCGGGCCCAAGCTGGACGACCTCTACGCCGCCAAGGAAGGGAGTTCCCGGGTGGTAACCCAGTTCATCCTCAACCTCCTGCAGCGGGAACCCATAAAGCTGGTGGACGGCGGCTACCAGAAGCGCTGCTTCACCTACGTCGAGGACGGCATCGACTGCCTGATGCGGATCATCGAAAACCAAGGCGGCGTCGCCGACGGCCAGATCTTCAACATCGGCAACCCGGACAACGAGGCTTCGGTCAAAGAGTTGGCGCATCTCTTACGAGATCTCTTTAAGGCGCACCCGGACCATAAGAACGACGGGGTCTTCTCCGAGATCGTCGAGACTCCCCACGAGGACTATTACGGCAAAGGCTACCAGGACATTACCAGCCGCAAGCCTTCCATCGCCAAGGCCCGGGCGCTCCTGGGCTGGGAGCCGGTTACCGACCTCACCACCTCGCTGGCAATCACCCTGGACTCTTTCCTGGAGGAGGCCAAGGCGGGGCAGATGTGAGCAGGTATTGTCGGGGCGCACCCGCGCGTGCGCCCAGGGCGGACACGCAGGTCCGCCCCTACAGCGAATGCTGACAGCTATTTGGGAGATAATGTGGCCCCGCGCTTAGCCATCAAAGTCGACGTCGACACCCTGGATGGTTTCCGTCAGGGGGTGCCCGCCCTTATGGAGGTGCTGGCCAACCATGCGGTCAAGGCCAGCTTCTTCCTGGCCCTGGGCCCCGATCATTCCGGCCGGGCCATTTTCCGGATTTTCCGGCAGCGAGGTTTTTTGGAAAAGATGTGGCGCACCCGGGCTCCGGCCCTTTACGGCTTCAAGACCATGTGCTACGGCACCCTGCTGCCGGGCCCCAAGATCGGCGCCGCCGCTCCGCACCTAGCGCCGCAATTGGCCGCGGCCGGCCACGAGGTGGGGCTGCACGGCTACGACCACGTGCGCTGGCACGATCACCTTTACAACATGTCCGGGGAAAAAGTGGCCCGGGAGATTGACCGGGCCCAAGCGACCTATACCTCGCTGATGGGAAAAGCCGCCTACTCTTTCGCCGCTCCCGGGTGGCAGTGCTCTTTGAGCAGCCGCACCGTGCTATCGGCCCGGAATTTTCTCTATGGCAGTGACACCCGGGGCACCGCCCCGTACTTCCCCGCCTTCGGGGACACGGTGACGAAGATATTGGAAATCCCCACCACCCTGCCCACCCTGGATGAGCTTTTGGGTTTTCACGGCTGCCGCCCCCAGGATTTTACCAACCTGGTCCTCTCCCGCCTGGAGTCGGGGCTGCCCCAGGTTCTCACCATCCACGCCGAGATGGAAGGCGGCCCCTTCCTGGGCGAGTTCGCCCGGCTGCTGAGCCGCTGCCGGGAGCGGCGGGTGGAGTTTTTCCGGCTGGAGGACTGGGCCCGGGAACTTCTCCGGAACCCGGACATATTGCCGAAGGCGCAGGTCAACTCCCAACGTCTGCCCGGGCGGGCCGGTCACGTCTCCTGCCAGGGGCCACAAGAGGCGCGTTCCTCATGATTGCCGCCATTATTGCCGCTGCCGGGGTAGGGAAACGCATGGGGCACCATATCCCCAAACCCTACCTGCAACTGGCCGGGAAACCCATTCTGGCCCACACCCTAAAGATCTTTGAGGCCATGCCCGAAATCCGGGAGGTCACGGTGGTGGTCCATCCCGAAGATCTGGACTTGTGCCAGGACACGGTCATCGCTCCCTTCCACCTCAAGAAAGTGCTGCGCCTGGTGCCCGGGGGCAAAGAACGGCAGGACAGCGTCTATAACGCCCTCAAGGCCTTGAAAAACGAGGATGAACTGGAAATCATTGTGGTACACGACGGGGTGCGGCCCTTCGTGACCCCGGAGCAGATCCGCCGGGTCATCGACGCCGCCCGGCGGCACGGGGGCGCGGTCCTGGGGTCGCCGGCCCAGGATACCCTGAAAAGAGTAACCCCCGAAGGCAGGGTGCATCAGACTTTGGAGCGCACGGACATCTGGCAGATTCAGACCCCCCAGGCCTTCCAGGCGCCCCTGTTGTGGCGCGCCTTCACCGAGGCCTACAGCCGTAACTTCTACGGTAACGACGAGGCCTCCCTGCTGGAAGAACTGCAGCAGCCGGTGGTGGTCATTCCCGGGTCGCCCTTTAACTTGAAAATCACCACCCCGGAAGACCTGCTGCTGGCTGAGGCCATCTTTGCTCTTCGGCGGAGGAAAAAACATGCGAGTCGGCCTGGGGTATGACGCCCACCGTTTGGTGGCAGGGCGCCCCCTGATCCTGGGAGGGGTGGAAATTCCGCATGCCCTGGGGCTGTTGGGCCATTCCGATGCCGACGTCCTGACGCACGCCATCGGCGACGCCCTCCTGGGGGCGGTGGGGGCTGGAGATTTGGGGACCCATTTCCCGGATAAAGACCCGGCCTACAAAAACATTTCCAGCCTGATCCTGCTGCAACGGATCATGGAAATCGTCCGGGACCGGGGTTTTACGCCCCAGAATGTGGACGCCACTATCGTGGCCCAAGAGCCCCGGCTGGCCCCCCACATCCCGGCCATGCAGGCGAACCTGGCCCCCATCCTGGGCCTGACCCCGGCCGAGGTCAATGTCAAGGCTACCACCACCGAGCTCATGGGGTTCGCCGGCCGGGGCGAAGGCATGGCCGCGTACGCTGTGGTTCTGGTTACTAAAACCTGAAGCGTTTTTGAATAGGGGGCAAAAGGCGAAGAGGATTAAAAATGGGGTTTTTGTTTTTCCCCTTTCGCCTTTTCCCCATTTCCCCTTTTCGCCCTAAAATAACATCATGGAGAAACAAGACTTAATCCTCCTCCCGTCTCATAATCAATGCCTGGCCTTGATGGAGGCCCACGGCATGCTCCCCAATATCCGGGAGCACAGCTTTCGGGTCATGGAGGTGGCCAGTTTTTTGGGCGAGGCCCTGGTGGAGGCCGGTTTTGACCTGTTTCTGCCCTTGGTTACGGCCGGCGCCCTCCTCCACGACCTGGGCAAGACCCAGTGCCTGGGGACCCTGACGAACCACGCCGAGTTGGGGGCCGGCATCCTGGAAGAGTTGGGCTACCCCTACGTGGCCCAGGTGGTCCGGGAGCACGTCCATCTCCATCACGACATTTCTGACACCAGACCGCTGCGGGAAGCCGAATTGGTCAATTACGCCGACAAGCGGGTGCTCCATGAAACGGTAGTCACCCTGGAGGAGCGCTTTGCCGACCTCAAGGTGCGCTACGGGCGCACTCCCGAGGCCCTGGCCCGCATCCAGGTTACGGAAGTCAGGGCCCGGGCCCTGGAGGAGAAACTCTTTGCGCCATTGCAGCTCAGTCCCCTGGATCTGCTCCGGGTCAATGGAGAAAAATTCCCCAAAACTTATGGGAAATCTTCCTAAAGATGATTGATCTATCACCGCCGAGGGTGGCGGTTCCACATCTTTACCGTGAAAGTCTACCCGTAGGGGCGGTTCGCGAACCGCCCCTACAAGGAATTTCATGATTGGGGGTGGCCCCAAACGGCCATGGTGGTTTAATCCGAAGTCTTCATCATCTTTGCTGCGATAACGCCATTTTTGAGGCAGCGCTGAATCTGATCTTGGTCTTTTGCTGCAAGCTGACTGCTGATAGCTGATAGCTATTTTTGCCGGAGGGAATCATGGGAAAATTGCGGCTGGCCCTCATCGCCGGGGGCAAATCCTCGGAGCGGGAAGTCTCGCTGAAAAGCGGCGCCCAGGTCTATCAGGCCCTTAACAAAGATAAATACGACATCCGGCGCTACGATCCCCTGACGGACCTGGAGCGCTTGGTGCACGACGCCAGGGAACTGGACGCGGCCCTCATCATCATGCACGGCCGGGGCGGGGAGGACGGCTCCATGCAGGGTCTCCTGGACCTCCTGGAGATCCCCTACCAGGGCTCCGGGGTCCTGGCCTCGGCTGTCGCCATGGACAAGGAGTTGAGCAAGGCCATATATCAAATGGCCGGGCTCAGGGTTCCCGCGGCCCTGGCCTTTCACCGCCACAAGGCCCCCAGTCCCTCAGAAATCGAGGCCAAATTGGGCCTGCCGGTGGTGATCAAGCCGGTCAACGAAGGTTCCAGCATCGGGATTTCCAAGGCCCCGACCTTGGAGGCCCTGGAAACCGGCCTGGCCGCCGCCTTCGCTTTGGATAACCGGGTGCTGGTGGAGGAATTCATCCCGGGCACCGAGGTTACCGGCGGGGTGCTGGGCAACGCCAAATTGCAGGCCCTGCCCCTGGTGGAGATCATCCCGGCCACCACCTACGCTTTTTTTGATTACGAGGCCAAGTACCAGCCCGGGGCCACGGAGGAAATCTGCCCGGCCAGACTGTCCCCGGAGATGACCAAACGGGCCCAGGAGTGCGCCCTCATTGCGCATCAGGCCTTGGGCTGCCGGGGCTATTCCCGCACCGATATGATGATCCGGGAGCAAAATATCTATGTTCTGGAAACCAATACCATCCCCGGCATGACCGCCACCAGCCTCTTCCCCCAGGGGGCCAAGGCCGCGGGCATCGATTTTCCGGACCTCCTGGACACCCTGATCGCCCTGGCCCGGGAGAAGGTCTAGGTGCGCCCGGGGCGCACCACTAATACCAGTTCGCAATCAAACAGTTGGCACCAGCGTCTCGCCGGCACCGGCGCAGGCTAAAAGTCCATGAACCACAGGCGTCTCACCCCAAGGCATGAAAAATCCCCCCTACCCCCAGCAGTGTCCGGTTTGGTTTTTGCAAAGGAGGCGCGTTATGCGTCGTCAAACAATGCATAAATTCGCTGACGCACTTTTTGCTCCGAGAAGATTACTTCCCCCTCACCCTGACCCTCTCCCCCATTGGGGGAGAGGGGAAAAGCTGGAACCGATTTAATGTCCTATGGTTACTAAACCCGGTGACAGCACTACTCCCTCTCCCCCCGCTTCGGGGGGTGAGGGGGGCAGAACGGCCGCATGCGAATTCCTAACCGGACACTACTGGGATTTAGGGGGATTTTAGTTTTACGGCACAGCCTACGGCTACAACCATAATCCTTCGATTGTAACTCGGTAGGTTTATTCCAAAACAACTGAGGCGTCTTCATGCCAGACCATTGGGCTCCCCTACAAAAACTTCTGGAAGCTGGCGTCAGCCAGGGCGTATTTACCGCCGCGGTGGCCCTGGCGGGGCTGAAGGGGGAACTCCGGTGGCAGGGCGCCGCAGGCTTTCTGTCCCGAGATCCGGGGGCGGCGGCCGCAACCCTGGATACGGTCTTCGACCTGGCCTCCCTGACAAAACCCCTGGCTACCACCCTGGCCCTGATGGTCCTGGCGGGCCCAGGGCAGCTCGATTTAGCCACCCCTCTGGGAGAGGTTCTCCCAGCCGCATGGCTGCCGCCGGACAAGCGTCCCCTGACCCTGAGACACCTCCTCACTCACCGCGCCGGACTGCCGGCCTGGCGGCCTTTCTACCAGGAGGTGCTGGCGGCCCCGTCTGAGGCCCGCCCGGGCCTTTTGGCGCGCCTGGCTGCGGCCACCCCCCTGGAATACTCCCCGGACACGGCAACCCTGTACAGCGACCTGGGTTTCATGCTTCTTAAAGCGGTAGTGGAGAGCCTCAGCGGCAAGGATCTGGATCGGTTTTGCCAGGAAGAAATCTACCGGCCCCTGGGGCTGAAAACCTTGGGCTTCATCCGTTTGCCCCAACCGGCCCCAGCTATTCCGACCACCGAAAACCGACCACCGAAAACCGAAAACCGCTTGTATGCTGCCACCGAGCCGGGCCTCATTGCCGGACGGCCCCCGGCGGGGGAAGTGCACGACGAAAACGCCTGGGCCGCGGGCGGGGTGGCGGGCCACGCCGGTCTCTTCGGTCCCGGCCGTGAAGTTTTTCAGCTTGTAGCCAGCATTTATCGGGCTTATGCCGGAGAGCCGGTCGGCCCCCTCACCCCGGCCGCGGTCCAGCTTTTTCTGACGGTCCCTGCCGGGGCCGACCGGGCCTGCGGTTTCGACATCCCCGGCGTGGACCCGGCCGCGCGGGCCGCGGGCCGTTATTTTTCGCCCCGGAGCGTCGGGCACCTGGGCTTCACCGGCACCTCTTTTTGGCTGGACCTGGAGACTGGCCAGATGGTAGTCTTACTGACGAACCGGGTCCACCTGGGCCGGGATGATAAGACCAAAATCCAGGCCTTTCGGCCGCGATTTCATGAGGCCGCGTCCCGGGCCTTGGGGTTTTGATCCGGAAAGCCACCCAACAAACTAAACCAGCATCGTAGGGGCGGGTTTCAAACCCGCCCCTGCCACAATGGACGGAAATGACCCACGACAAACTCTCCAGCGATAAGTTGCACATCCACCTCCTGGGCATCTGCGGCACCGGCATGGCGGCCCTGGCCGGCATCTTGAAGGAGCAAGGCTATCTCGTGACCGGCTCCGACGAGCACGTCTACCCGCCCATGAGCACCCTGCTGGAAGGTTTGGGAATTCCCATTCAAAACGGTTACCGCCCGAAAAACCTGGTTCCGGCCCCCGACCTTGTGGTGGTGGGGAACGTTATCCGCCGGGACAACCCCGAGGCCCAGGCGGTGCTGGCCGGGGACCTCCCCCGCCTCTCCCTGCCCGAGGCCCTGAACCGCTTCCTGGTGGGCGACCGGCAATCCGTTGTGGTGGCGGGCACCCACGGCAAGACCACCACCACGGCCCTCATCAGTTGGCTCTTCTTTGCCCTGGGGCTGGACCCCGGGTTCATGGTGGGGGGCATCGCCAAGAATTTCGAGGCCAATTACCGGGTGGGGAGCGGCCGCTACGTGGTCATGGAAGGCGACGAGTACGACACCGCCTTTTTCGACAAGCGCCCCAAATTCGTCCACTTTACCCCCCGGGCGGCGGTGCTCACCTCCATCGAGTTCGACCACGCCGACATCTACCCCGACTTGGGCGTCATCATTGCCGCCTTCGAGACCTTTCTGGACACCATCGCTCCCGGCGGCCGGGTCTTCGCCTGGGGGGACGCCGCCCTGGTGCGGGAGGTCTGCGAGCGCAAGCACGCCCCGGTTTCTTTTTATGGTTTAGGCGGCGACGTCGCCTGGCAGGCCACGGCCATCCGCCCTGCCCCCGGCGGCATGAACTTCACCGTCCTGAAGCAGGGCGCCCGGTGGGGAGAGTTCTTCCTGCCCATGGTGGGGGAGCACAACGTCTTGAACGCCCTGGCCGCCCTGGCGGTCCTGGCAGAAATCGGAGCCGAGGCCGCGCCCCTACGAAAGGCCCTGAACGGGTTTAAAGGGGTGAAAAAACGCCAGGAAGTGGCCGGGGAGTTCGACGGGGTCTTAGTGGTGGAGGATTTCGCCCACCACCCCACCGCGGTGGCGGTGACCCTGGCCGCAGTGCGCGCAGCTTACCCCCAGCGGCGCTTGGTGGCGGCGTTTGAGCCCCGCACCAACACCTCCCGGCGCCGGATTTTTCAGGAGCCCTACGCCCGGGCCTTTAAAGACGCTGATCTGGTCCTGGTGCGAGAACCTCCGGACCTGTGGAAGGTGGCGCCCGAGGACCAGTTCTCCTCCCGGGAACTGGTAGCCGACCTTACGGCCGCAGGCAAGGAAGCCCTCTATTTCCCCGATACCGATGCGCTCCTTACGGGCCTGCTTGACGCCCTGCGCCCCGGCGACGTGGTCCTGGTGATGTCCAACGGCGACTTCAACCACCTGGTGCCTCGCCTCTGTGAGGCCTTGGGGGAAGCGGGCCGAAGACCGGCAACCCCTGCCTGATACCAAACTGTAATCATACCGCTAAGTTATCTTCTGTAGGGGCGGACCCATGTGTCCGCCCTGGCATGAGGGCGCACACGCGGGTGCGCCCCTACAGACCGTGAGCTTTTCTTACTTTTATGAGCGCAACCTGGTATGAGAGCCTCTCCGGCCAAATCGCCATCCCACCCGCAACACCGGTGTCCCGTTGGCGCCGGTGCGGGCTGAAGCCGGAGGCGGCCTGATTATCTCCTGAAGTAATCTGTCCGGCCCATACTTTATGCGGCCATCACCCCTGGCGTCTCCCCTCCTGAATGATTATTTTATATAACCAAGGAGAGTAATTTGATTTCTCCCCCGGTAGAGCTTCCTGTTCTTGAAAAGTTCCCGTAGGGGCGGTTCGCGAACCGCCCCTACAACGGCTTTTCATGGTTTATGGGTGAGCCAACGGCTCATGTGCGACTGCTACCGGGAAACAATCTCACCGAAAGAGCAGACCTGCATCCAGGTTTGCTGATAAGGAATATGCGATGTTAACTGAAACTGGTCAAAATCTTGCAACACCAGAGGAACAATTGCAGGGGCTAAACCTGATCACCGCCATTCTACCGCATCCAGTTCACGGGCGGCTGGCAGAATTCCCCCTGTTAATGGTGAACAAGCAAATTAACGTGGAAGGAGTACGTTACGATTTGGTCTGGCGGGACGGTTCTCTGGCCTACTATCGGCCGATTACGACTCATTAACCGCAGTGGCAATCTGAGGGAGGGGCGGCAACCCGCAGCCCCTCCCTTTTTTTTATCCCTGTCCTCTTATGCCAACGAGCAATCAAGAGAATATTTTTTGTCATTCTGAGCGCAGCGAAGCATCTCTCTTTTAAAGCCGCCGAGATTCTTCACTGCGCTACGCTCCGTTCAGAATGACACGAATATTAATAGGTTTGTGACTGCAACTTCGTATTCTACCGACTCCATCACACCAGCCAGGGTATAAACCGGTCTTTAGCCGGGGTAGTGAGGTGGAAGACCCGGTCCGAGCCGCCGGGCTCGGCGGTTACGGTCACCGGCGCCCCCTCCGGGGCATCGCTATAGGCCGCGGCCAGCCCCGCCGCTGCGGCCAGGTCCTCTTCGGATGCAACCCCGCGCCCCAGGACCAGCGGACCGGGGTATTGCTCAACTTTCAGCAAGAAATCCCCGGAAGCTATCAAGGTCTCAATCGCCTCATTTTCCCGCTGAATCCGCCCTACCACCGCCTTGGCGCCGCCGGGCAGGCGGAAGTGCCGGCCGTATTTGAGCAGTTCCAGATCGCACCGGGTGGCCTCCTGCACGTGCCGCAGCAGTTCCTTGAGCCGGGTAGCATACCTCGGATCGGTCAACAGACACCCCCCCGCCGGGGCGGGAAAGCGGGTGATGCCGAATTCCTGAGCCAGGGCCAACTGGGGCTTGCGCCCACGGCCGCTTAGGTTCAACAGCCGTTCCCGGTCTACCCAGCCCCGGACCTCCGGTTGCGTCGTTTTCAGGGATTTGGCGCTCAACGGTCTAAGGAGCAGATCGGCAAACCCCGATTCCCGGGCGATGAGGTTCAGAGAACCCCGGTTCTGGCTCATGGGCCGCTGTCCCAAAACTTCCCCGGTGAAGAGGAAGTCAAACCCCGCCGCGGCCATCAGGGCCCCGGCCTCCCGGAGCATGAGGGTGTGGCAGTCGATGCAGGGGTTGTGGCCCCGGCCGAACCCGTGGGGTGGATCATAAATGAGGGGCAGATATTTATCGGTGAGGTCCACCTCCATCAGGGGCAGGCCCAGGTGGGCCGCCGATTCCCGGGCCCGCGCCGCTCCGAAAAACGGGGTGACGAAAGTAACGAGGCTGACGTCGATCCCCTGGGCGCGCAGCGTTGCTGCGGCCAGCATGCTGTCCAGCCCTCCGGAAAAGAGCCCCAGGGCTCGGATGGTCTTAGTCATAGTTATACTCATTGCCAAAAGTCTTTTCTCCCCCCCCTCACCCTAACCCTCTCCCCCCGTTGGGGGGAGAGGGGATAAGAGGAAAGAACTTTTGGCAAACGCTATAGTTATTGCAAGGTGCTTCCTGCGCACCGGGAACGGCGCGTGAGACGCGCCCTACGGATTTTTGAGAGCAACTGGTTATTGGGCGGTTTCCAGGCAGAGTCCCTCGAACCCCAGGGCCGCAAGATAGGCCCTAAACGGCCCTCGCACCCTTGGGGCCAGGAAGGCCGGCCACTCATAGGGCGCCAGTTCCAGGCGAACCCGGTCCCCCTGAACCCGGAGACGCACCCGGGAAAAGCCCCGGCGCCTCAGCCAGGCCTCGCCCCGGCCCACCCGGGCCAGGTCCTCCCTGGTCAGCTCGGTGTCATAGGGGAAGCGGGTGGCCAGGCAACTCTGGGAGGGCCGGGCATCGTCGAGGCCCAGGTCCCGGCTCAGGGCGCGAATGGCCGCCTTGCCCAGGTGCGCCTTCAGAAGCGGGCTTTCGACTCCCTGTTCCCGGAGCGCGACCAACCCCGGCCGGAAATCGGCCAGGTCGTCCAGGTTGGTGCCGTCCCACAAGACCTTGTGTCCCCGGGCAGCGGCAATCTCCCAGGCCCGGGTAATGATAGCCTGCTTGCAGCCATAGCACCGCTGCCGGCGGTTGTGCCGGAATTCCGGCAGGCTGAGGGGATCAATTTCCCGCACCACGTGGTCGACCCGGAAGCGCCGGGCCAGTGCCCAGGCCGCGGCCAACTCTCCCGGCACGGTGTGGGGTCCGGTGAAGGTGATGGCAGTCAACCCCGGCCCCAAGGCGATGGCCGCCGCGGCCAACAGGAGACTGGAATCCAGCCCGCCGGAGAACAGCAGGGCCGCCCGCCGGTGGCGCCGGAGGTATTTTTGTAAGGGTTTGATAACCTCGTCTCCGGGATATGCGGGGAAAGTAGGGCGACCCACCGGGTCGCCCCTACAGGTGTTCCTCGTCTGGATTTCAGCTGTCGCGGCTGGCGGTGCTGAGAAAGGAAGCATCGTCATTCAGGGGCAGCGGCTCCACCGGTTCTCCCAGGAGAAACCGGCCGGATTCGATCCACTGTTTCAGGTGCCGGGCGATCTCCCGGGCGCGTACCATGCTGGACAGGGGCACGGTGGGCAGTTCTTTTCCGTCCAGAGACAAGGTGCCGCTCTTCAGCTGGGCGTAGCTCACCTGTCCCAAAACCTGTCCCGTGCCGGCGGGATAATCGCTGCCGTAATCGACAATGGGAGCCGTGAGTTCGGCATCGCTGACCCCGCAAAAGCGGGCCATTTCCTCATTCAACAGGGGGATGGGGATCCCTATCCCTACCGCCAGGGAACAGCCGTAGCCCAAAATGCTCACCCCCACCAGGTACCGGGGGTCCATGCGCTTCATGTCCCCCATCACCATCAGCGTCCCGGCCGCACCCAGCGGCACCCCGTTTTCTGCCCGGGGTTTCTTGGGGTTGTGCTGCGTACCGGGGAAGGCCACGTAGCCCACCCCTCCTCCCAGGAAGATGCGGGTGCCGATACCGATGGTGCGGTAGTACGGGTCATTGAACAGGGGGCTCAGTTCTCCCGCAGTGCAGAAATTGGCGTTGCCGGCCCGGGGTCGGAGCGGCCCCATATACGTATAGATGGTCCGGTTCGACAGGTTGACCGCCACGTTGTAATTCTGGTAGCAGTTCCGGGGGTTGCACAGGATAGCATTGGGCATCTGGCTCAGGGTGATTTCCCTCTCCAGGCGCTTGCTGGGATAGCAGTCGGTGCCGTAGGCCTCCGCCACCAGGTGCACGGACTTGCCCGCCACCAGGTCCTGGATGACATGGCCGCCGCCGTATTTGAACTCCCCGGGATAGACCTTGTTCAGGGGATCTTCCTCGCAGGGCTCGGTGGCGCCGAGATAGACATCCACCGCCGCAATACCGGCGTAGGCCTGGACATGATTGAGCCACACCCGGGACGCCTTGATGGGGGGCTTGGCATGGCCGAAATTAATGAAGGCCCCCGAAGAGCACATAGGGGAAAAGGTCCCGGTGGTCACCACGTCCACGGTCCGGGCCGCGGCCACCTCGCCTTTGCGGCGCACGATGTCAATAATCTCTTCGGCGGTAACCACTACCGCTTGACCTCGCTTAATTTTGTCATTAATTTCCTGGTAGGTTTTATTCACCTGAAAGTTGCTCATAATTTACCCTTCTTTAGCGAGGCGATTTTCATCATGGGACCTGGTTTCCTGGATGCTCATGGGGCCTGCCTCGTTACCAGCCTGATCTCTCGGTTCATCATCATCGACCCGCCTGCTCACCCGAATCATGGACCTGATCATGGCTGCCCTGGCGGTGCAATTCGTCGTCGAGGGCCTGAGTGCGGCCTTCCCTCCCTGCATCACTCGTGGTGTGTTGCATAGGTGACCTGACTTAAAATACAACCCAGCGCCACCGGCTGGGAATCTTAAGTCCCCCTTGCTTAAAGGAGGATCATCAAGAGATTATTTATAACCCCCCTGCCCCCCTTGAGAAAAGAGGGGTAAAAAAAGCAGCCCGGCAATGTCACCTTATTTATTAAGCATATCACTATCCTAATAATAATCCACCGGGTCGATCTTGCGCATCGCCGCCCAATGGAAAAAGAGGTTGCTGGGCAGCCCCTGAAAGATATAACTGGTCGGAGGCATGAGCAGCCGGCGGACGATGGAGGGAAACGAATAAAATTTTTGAAAGCAGCGCCAGACCCCGGCCTCGCACGCCTCGGGCGTCATGTGCTTGGGGAAGAAATTGCACACCATGCCCAAATACTTCTCGGCATCCGGGTTGTGGACCCGGCCTTCGGTCTTTAGCTGGTCCCACATGGGAGTGCCCCGCCGCGGCGTGGCCACATTGAAGAAGGCCATAGGCGCCTTGATCTTTTCCAAAAAGGCCAGGGTTTCGTCAAACAGTTCCTGGTAGTCACCATCCAGGCCAAACATAAAGTTCAGGGAGTAAAAGATGCCCCGTTCCCGCAGCCGTCCCAGGAGCCACTCGTACTCGGCCACCGGATTCTGCACCTTCTCGATGGAGGAGATGCTCTCCGGGCAGACGTTCTCGATGCCGATGTTGACGTGGTTGCAGCCGGACTCCTTGGCCAGGTCCAGCAGGTCCTCGTCCCGGGAGGTGTTGATGGTCCAGAGGCAACTCCACTTCAGGTGCAAGGGCTTCAGGGCCTTGAACAGATCCTTGGCATACTCCCGGTGGCCGGTGAGATTGTCGTCGATGAAATAGATGTTCTTCAAGCCGGTAATGCGCACGTTGGCCTTGATCTCGGCGATGACCTCATCCAGGGGCCGACGGCGGTAGGTGTGGCCGTAAACGATGGGGACTTCGCAGAAGGCGCAGTGATAGGGGCAACCCCGGGAGGTCTGGGTGGGGATAATCTTGACCCGGTAACGCCGGTAATCCAGCAACTCCAGGCGGGGCCGGGGCAGCCCGGTCAGATCGTGGAACTCCGGCGCCTGATAGCGGCGCTTCAGGCGCTTGACCCGGGCATCCTCCAGCACATCGCCCCACACCGACTCCGCCTCGCCCACCACCACCGCGTCGCAATGCTCCATGGCCTCCTCAGGGTGTAAGGAGACGTGAAACCCGCCCATGACTACCAGCCGGCCCCGCTGGCGGAACTCAGCCGCAATCTCATAGGCCCGTTCCGCGGTAGCGCAGGTGGTGGTTATCCCCACCAGGTCATAGTCCCCGTGGTACGGGATGGGTGCCAGGCGGTCATCCACCAGGTCCACCTGGATGCCCTTGGGAGTGAGACCCGCCAGGTACGGCAGGGTGATCCCCACCAGCCAACGGGTTTTACTGCGGAGAGGTTTGAGGTTAGGATATTTGGTGGTGGGCTGAACCAGTAAAATCCGCATGAAAAAACTCCAGCCCCAGAATCAGGGGCAACGAGCCATCTCCCGACATTTTATGAAGATAGTCAGTGCACTACACTTTATAATAAGGTTATAGGGCCTGGAGTGCAAGGTTGACTTGCGGGCCTCTATCAGCATATATGGTTACTACGGTAAAGCTGAGACCCTATGCGAAATATCCTTTGCCCTCTCTGTGAGCACGATCACACCTCTTTGGTGGCCCAACGCCGGGAACGGGGCCTCACTTTCGCCACGGTGGAATGCCGGGATTGCGGCCTGGTCTATCACAACCCGGTGATCGAGGACCAGGATCGCCTCGAGCTGGCCGTGAGTCACCGGCAGTGGCATACGGGTGTTGCCGCCGGTTTCCCGCGCCAACTCCGCAAGCTGGAGAAACGCTGGAACCTCCAGTGGCCCATGATCCAGCCGGTCTTTTCACCCGGCTGTCGCGTCCTGGAGGTCGGCTGCGGCCTGGGCCTGGTCGGGGCCAGGCTGAAAGGCCTGGGGGCCCAGGTGTGGGCCGTGGAGCCCGACCCCGAGCAGGCCGCCTATGCCCGGGATCACCACGGCCTGACGGTTTTTTGCGGCCGCTTCGAGGACGCGGCCTTGGACGCGGCCCCCTTCGACCTGATCCTGGCCTCCCACGTCATCGAGCATTTTCCCGAGCCCCTGGCCTTCCTGCGCCAGGCCCGCACCTATGCCGGCCCTAAAACCTGGCTCTTCCTGGAAACCCCCAACATCATGGCCCCCAAGGTGAGCTTCCGGCGGATGTTTTCCCCGGCCCACAACTTCTACTTTGCCCCCCAGACCCTGAGATGGCTGCTGACGAAGGCCGGCTGGCAGGAGGAAAAGTTGCTGGTCTGGCGCCGGGACGCGTTTCAGATGCTGGCCCGCCCCGGCGTGCCCCAACCGCCCGTGGTGGACCCCCGGGTGGCCGGCCAGGTCAGGCGGGCCATCTCCCGTCACCGGTACCTCTATTACCTGAAATTGCTGTTTATCTGGCGCAAGATGCCCTGGTGGCAGAAATATTGGATGTATCAGCCGACAGATTCCGGCCAGTGAACCCCCGGATAGGGTGCCATCAAATCAGGTCTTCCGGACCAGCGGGATCACCTTGGCCTTACCGGCCGGAGCCGGAGAGCCGGGTTGGGGCGGGGCTTTGAGGGGAATGAGCCTCAGCTGCACCGGCCGCCCCCCCATGGTGTACTCCTCTCCTTGGAGGTGCGTCTCCTCCAGGATCCAGACCAGGGTCTGGGGAGGCAGAGAGAGCACCAGTAATTCCACCTGATACCACCCCCGCTTGGCATCCGGGGTAATATCGTCGATGCGGGCGTAAAATGCGGGCTTGCGGTCCAGGTGGACCAGCACCAAATCGTTAATCGTGGCCATGACTGTATAGTACCGGGTAACCGGCCGGGATAACTACGCCTGCGTGGACCGGCGGCACCACTTTACCAGATCAGCGCCAAAAAGCAAGGGTTTGGGGAGGAGGGTGGGCGTCCCGCCCGCCGCTTTTGGTGGCACAGGCTTCCAGCCTGTGCTCCCGCACCGGTAGGATACCGGTGCCCCCAAAAACTCTTCAGAGCAGTCATTCATGGGCCTTTGGCCCAGCCCCAAACGTACGAAAAGTGGCGGGCTTTTTATCATGGTGCGCGATACGTATCGTTTTTTGAGCGAACCTTGAACTTTGAACCTTGAACTTTTCAAAGCAGCTCAATCACCTGCCTCGGGACAGAGGGAGGGCGTAGCGCCCCAGGAGAGCCACCGGATGACCGAAGTTCAATTCATCGATCTGAGCGGAGAAATCAAGGCCGACGACCGGGGCCTGAGCTTTTTCCCCTGGCAGGGGCGGCTTAAGGCGCCCGGGGAGCTGCCTTCGACCTTCCACCTCATTTCCATCCGCCCGGGCCAGAGCCGGGGCCACCACCTCCACCCCGGCCAGGCGGAGTATCTCTACCCCTTCCACGGCCACGCCGTCTTCATCTGGGAAGCCGCCCCCGGCCAGGTCCGGGAACGGGTCATCTCGGGCGAGACCACCCTGATCCACATCCCGCCGGGCCTGGCCCACGCGGTCACGAACCCCGGGCCCGAACTCCTCTACCTCCTGGCCTGGCGGGAGGTTTCCGGCCCCGGCCCCGGAGAACCCGAAACCGTACCTCATCCTCTGGGCGGGGTAACTCCCTAAGTCCAAGTCGCAATCAATAGGCTACAGTATTGTAGGGGGGCACCTGCGTGTGCCCCCTCTCTCCAGGGCGGACACACAGGTCCGCCCCTACAAGGCGAACATGGTATTACTGACCACGACAGAAAATTATCTAAAATTCCCCATGATTGAAAATATGGCCGACTGCGCAACCCTCACCTGACCAGGGAGAGCAAGCCCCAGACCCCGGCGCGGCCAATCAGGAGACCCAGCAGGGTGATCGCGGCCATCGCCAGAGAGGTGCCGTACAAAAGGCGGATGGCCTGGCTATAGCGCTCCTGGTCCAGGGGTTGGCGGGCCTCGCCGATAAAGGGTTTATCCACCAGGCGGCCGAAGTAGGTGCTGGGACCCCCCAGGCGCACCCCCAGGGCCCCGGCCATGGCGGCTTCGGGCCAGCCGGCGTTGGGGCTGGCGGCTTTGCGCCGGTCCCGCCAGAGGGTTTTCAAGGCCCCCCGCCAATCCAGGCCCAGCGCCGCGGCCGTGGGAATCATGAGGAGGGCCGTGAGACGCGCCGGGATGAAGTTGAGAACGTCATCCGCCCGGGCCGCCACCTTGCCGAACTTGGCATACCAGTAGTTTTTGTGGCCCACCATGCTGTCCATGGTGTTGGCGGCCTTGTAAAAAAACAGCCCGGGCAGGCCCAGCATGAGGGTAAAGAACATGGGGGCCACCACCCCATCGGCCAGGTTCTCGGCCACCGTCTCAATCTCGGCCCGCCGCATGTCTTCCAGGGATAGGTGGGAGGTTTCCCGGCCCACGATCATGGAGAGGTTCGCCCTGGCCCCGTCCAGGTCGCCCTTGACCAGGGCCGCTTCCACCTTGAGGCTCTCCAAGTGCAGGCTGCGGGTGGCCAGGCCGGTGTACAGGAAGTAGGCGAGTACCGCGATCCCGGCCCAGGGCGGTAGCAACGCCGCCACTCCCAGCACCCCGAGCATGAGGACGCCGGTGGTGGCCATCACCGCCAGCCAGAATAGCGCCCCGGCCCCCACCCGGGCCTTATAGAGCACCGACTCCCAGTACTGAATGATGCTGCCCAAAAGCCGCACTGGATGAGGCCAACCGGGGGGGTCCCCCAGCAGGAGATCCAGCAGGTAAGCCAGCAGAAAAGGCAGGGCCAGACCCATAATTTACTCCAGGTTCAGTTTAGTGGCACAGGCCTCCGGCCTGTGGAAATAGCAGTGGTTTTGAAGCTCAGCCCACAGGCTGGAAGCCCGTGCCACTGGCACTATCCCCTTGTTCCCAAGTTGCACTTGGGAACAACAATGGATGCCAAGCTAAGCTTGGCCGGTAATGCGTTCCCAAGCACAGCTTGGGAACGAGTAATATAACATGGCCTTCCGGCCGATTTTCAACTCCTCAGACAGTCCTCCAACGCCGCCAGCAGCCGTTCGTTCTCCTCACGGCCCCGCACCGCAATGCGAAAAAAGCGCTCATCCAGCCCCCGGAAATTGCTGGCGTCCCGAATCACGATGCGATGGGCCAGCATCTGCTGTCGCAATGCGGCCGCACTCATCCCCGGCCGGGTGAGTTTCACCAGGAGATAATTCACCACGCTGGGAAACGTTGTCAGCCCGGGCAACGCCGCCAGCCGCGCCAAGAGGAATTCCCGCTCCCGCTTGATCAGGGTCCGGGTCCGGCTGATGTACTCGGGCTCGGCCAGGCAGGCCACCCCCATGGTCTGGGCCATGGTATTCACCGACCAGGGCTCCTGCTCCCCGGACAGCCGCGCCACAAGTTCCGGCGCTCCTAACAGACAACCCAGGCGCATCCCGGGGATGCCGAAAAATTTAGTGAACGAGCGCAGGATCATCAGGCGAGGAAACCGGCTCAGGTGGATCTTGAAGGAGGCCTGTTCCACGAAATCCACAAACGCCTCATCCAGCAGGAGATAGGCTCCCGCCGCCTCAACGCCGGCCGCCACCTTAAGGAACAACTCCGGGTCCAGCAGCACTCCGCTGGGGCTGGCGGGATGGGCCAGGAAGACCAGGTCACCCGCCTGCACCTCCGGGACCTCTTGTAAGGTAAAATTGTCGGATTCAGCGGTGGGATGGAAAGCCACCGGCACCCGGGCCAGGTTCAGGGCGTGTTCGTATTCGCTGAAGGCCGGGGTGATGATGAGCCCCCGGCGGGGTCTAAGAGCCCGGGCCAGCAAGTAAATCAGCTCTGTGGAGCCGTTGCCCACCAGGATCGCCTCAGGGTCGAGGTGGTGATAGGCCGCCAACCCGGCACGCAGTTTCAGGCTGCGGCGGTCCGGGTAGTGGACGATCTCTTTAAGGGCCTCCTCCACGGCAAAGGTGAGCCCCGGGGGAAATCCCAGGGGGTTGATGTTGGCGGAGAAATCCAGGAGGTCGCCGATAGCGACCCCCAGAGAGCGGGCCAGGAGATACACATCGCCCCCGTGCGGGGGAGTCTGGTCAGGTAACTTAGTCATTTTTTTAGGTTTGAATCATCGCCTTGATCTGCGCCAGGTCCAGATGACGCCGCAAAAGGTCCGCCAGGCGATCCAGCTGGGCTTCTTGAAATTTTTCATAAGTTTCATAAGACGTCGCCGGTGCGGTGGTGTCCAGGCCCGGACGGGTTAATCGCAATTCTTGCAGAAAAACCCGGCGCCAGCCGTCATTATCAAACAGGCCGTGGAGATAGGTACCCCAGACGCGGCGGTCCGGAGAAACCCAGCCATCGTCAACTTTTTGCGGTTGGCCGTTCCGGCTGGTAATCTCAAAGGCCGGCTGCCCCTCCCCCTGGGTTTCGGTGACCCCCATATGGATCTCGTAGGCCGACAGCACCCCGCAATCACTCCGGCCCGGCGCCCGGGCCTCCACCTGGGTGGTGGTCTTGGCCCCGGCCAGGGTAGTCACCACCGACAAAAGCTGCAACCCCGCCTCGGCCCGGGGCTCGCCTTCCACCCCCAGGGGGTCCCGGACTTCCTGACCCAGAATCTGGTAGCCGCCGCAGATACCCGCCAGGCGGCCGCCTGCCCCGGCGTAGGCCTGAATCCGCCGGAACAGGCCGGTCTCCTTCAAATAGAGGAGGTCGCTGATGGTGTTCTTGGTCCCCGGCAGGATCACCAGGTCCAGGCCGTCAAGCTCATCCCGGTGGTCCACGTACCGGAGATTGACCCCAGGCTCCTGCTCGAGAGGATCAAAGTCGGTGTAGTTGGAGATGTGGGGCAGCCGCACCACCCCGATCCTGAGGCCGCTATCTTCGCTCCAGGCGCCGGCCGAACGCTTGCGGGACAGGGCGACGCTGTCCTCTTCGGGCAGAACCAGATCATTGGCGTAGGGCACCACCCCCAGGACCGGCCGTTTGGTGCGGCGCTCAATGATCGTCACGCCCGCCTCAAACAGGGCCGCATCCCCCCTGAACTTGTTGATGATGAAGCCCCGGAGCATCCGGCGCTCACCGGGAGTCAGAAGGTGAAAGGCGCCGATGGTGGCTGCGAACACCCCGCCCCGGTCGATGTCGGCCACCAGCAGCACTGCGGCCCCGGCCTTTTTGGCCATGGCGAAGTTCACCAGGTCGTTTTGCTTTAAATTCAGCTCCACGGCGCTGCCGGCCCCCTCCAGCACGATGAGGTCATAGGCCTGGGCCAGGCGGCGGTAGCTCTCCATCACCTTCTTGACCAGCCGGGGCTTGAGCCGGTAGTAATCCCGGGCCGAGAAGTTGCCGTACACCCGGCCCTGGACAATAACCTGGGAGCCCACCTCGCTGCTGGGCTTGAGCAGGACGGGATTCATGTCCACATGGGGAACCAGGCCCGCAGCCTGGGCCTGAACCACCTGGGCCCGGCCCATCTCCCCACCTTCCGGGGTGATGAAACTGTTCAGGGCCATGTTCTGGGCCTTGAAGGGCGCCACCCGGATACCCTCCTGGCGGAAGATGCGGCAGAGCCCGGCCACCATGATGGACTTGCCCACATCCGAGCCCGAACCCAGGATCATTAAAGGACGGTATTTCATAAAGAAGGTTTTCAGTTTTCTGTTTCCTGTTTTCGGAAAAAAACCATCATTCTTGCGTAGGGCGCGTCTTGCGCGCCAGCCAAACTGGTCTTTAAAACTAAAGATTAATGGTGCGTAAGACGCACCCTACACTCCTGACCCTGACACCTGGCCGCGGTACTTGTTCTGGTAGCCCCGGGGCGTGATCATATAAGCGCCATAGGTGTAGGTCTGGGAGTTGCCCACCACCACGATGGTCTGCATGTCCACCGTATTTTTCGTAAGATCGTCAAGAGTCGTGATCGTGGTAGCCTGCCCCTCCCGCATGGCCCGGGAGACGATGCCCACCGGGGTTTTAGGGTCTTTGTGCTTAAGCAACAGGTCCCGCACCGCTCCCAGTTGCCAGTCCCGTTTCTTGCTCTTGGGGTTATAGAGCACGATGACAAAATCGCCCTGGGCCGCCAGTTCCAGGCGCCTGAGAATAATCTCCCAGGGGGTGAGAAGGTCGCTCAGCGAGATGACGACAAAATCGTGCATCAAAGGCGCCCCCAGGAGCGCCGCCCCCGCGGCCAGGGACGGGACGCCGGGGATCACCTCCAGGTAGAGGTCCACGTCCGCACCCGCCTCGGGCGGTCCCACCTTGAGCCCCTGGACGGCGCACATTTCCAGGACCAGCCCGGCCATGCCGTAGATGCCGGCGTCGCCGCTGGAGACGATGGCCACCTTTTGCCCGGCGCCGGCCCGGTCCAGGGCCAGCTGGCAGCGCTTCACTTCGGCCTTCATGCCGGTGGCCACCACTTCCTGGCTCGTCAACCAGGGCCGCACCAGGTCGATATAGGTCTGGTAGCCCACCACCACCTGGGCCTCGGCCAGGGCCTGCTTAGCCCGGGGAATGAGGTAATCGGCAAACCCGGGCCCCAGGCTCACTACCGCCAGGCTACCCGGGCCACCGCCAGGGTGGCGTTGGGGCTCTTCTGCTTGGTCACGACCAGCTCCACCCCCCCGGCCTTCAGGGCCGCCGCCTCGCTGACACTCGCCACTTGCATGTGGCGGGCCACCCGGAATGATGGGTTCGGCACCGGTATGTCCTTTAACTCCGTCGCGGTAAACCATAAGAATTCGACTCCCAACCTCCGGGCAGCCATCCGCAGCCCGGGTTCATCCTTTTTGGCCTCAATGGTGGCCAACGCCTTCAGGGACAGAAGCGACAACCTTTCCTGCTCGAAGGTTTTTCTTATGAACGCCAGTAATTCCTCCGCGGGTGTTTCCTTATGGCAGCCCATCCCGGCCACCAGGTTCCGGGGGCGCAGCCTGAGCCACTCCGGGGGCCAGTGCCGCTCCCGGAAGCCCACATACACCGTGGGACCGGGGCCGGCCAGGGCCCGGTCCAGGTCAGGCTCTAAACGGATTAACTCCGGATAGGCCGACAATTCGCCGGATAAAAAACCCTCGGGGTCTACCAGCCGGACGGGGCGGCCTTCCAACAGGGCCATGTGGACCGGCCGTACCCCGGCCAGGTTTTCGATGCTCAGCCCCTGCGCCACCGCCAGCACATCCAGGGCCGGCAGCCCGTGGACGTCGGTGGCCGTGGTGATCACCGGGGTGCCGCCCAACACCTGCGCCACGTGGCGGGCCAGCTCGTTAGCCCCGCCTAGATGACCGGACAAGAGACTGACGGCAAAGCGCCCGGCCTCATCCACCACCACCACCGCCGGGTCGGTGTCCTTGCCCTTGAGATATGGGGCCATGGACCGCACCACGATCCCCGCGGCCATGACGCACACCAGGTTGTGGTTGCCAGCAAACGCTTCTTGGAAGGCCTGGGCCAGCTTATGAAAAATCAGGTCCCCCGGCTCTCCGGCCAGGGCCTCCGGCAGCCAGCACTGCGCTCCCTCCAGCCCTCGGGCCAACCTGTGGGCCAGGGCCGCCCCTGCGGGCGTCAGGGCCAGGATTTTGATAGGGCGAGTCGGTGAATCCATGGAACCACCAATTTTTAGCAATCGCTGGGGCCAGGAGCGGGCCTGTAGGGGCGCACCAGCGTGTGCGCCCAACCTGAGGGCGGACACACAGGTCCGCCCCTACGACTGATTTTCCCCGCCGGCCCGGAAGCCATGGGAAAACGCCTGATCGTAAAGCTTGGAGCGGGCCTTGAGCTCGCCGTCCCGGGCGGACAAAACCGGCCCCACCATAATCAGCGCCTGGCGCTCGATGCCCGCCGCCTGGACCAGCCCGGCAATGGTGCTCAGGGTTCCCCGGATCAGCTGCTGGTCCGGCCAGCTCACCCGGTAGGCCACCACCACCGGGGTCTCCGGGCCGTAGGCCGGGGTGAGTTCAGCCACCACCGCGTCAATGAGCTTGATGCTGAGATAGATGACCAGGGTAGCCCCATGCCGGGCCAAATCGTGCAGGGCTTCTCTCTCCGGCACCGGGGTGCGCCCCGCCGCCCGGGTGAGGATGACCGTTTGGGTCACCTCCGGCAGGGTGAGTTCCTGGCCCAGGGCCGCGGCCGCGGCGAACGCGGCGCTCACCCCGGGGATCACCTGACAGGGAATATTTTCCCGTTCCAGGATCTCCAGCTGCTCCTGAATGGCGCCGAACAGGGCGGGGTCGCCGGAGTGGACCCGGACCACCCGCCTGCCGGCCCGGTGCCCCGCCATGAGCCGGGCGCAGATATCGGCCAGATTGAGTTTGGCGGTATCGACGAGTTCAGCTTCGGGGTTGGCCCACCCCAGCACCGCCGGCGACACCAGGGACCCGGCGTAGAGCACCAGTTCGGCCCCGGCCAGGGCCTTTTGCCCCTTGACCGTGATGAGCTCCGGGTCGCCGGGGCCGGCCCCTATGAAGATGATGGGATGGTTTTCAGTCATGTAATCTTCCTCAAGCTTATTCACTCCTCAGGCTTGACCAGCCAGACCTCAACTTTACCATGGAAATCCAGAGCCAAATCCCCCTAAATCCAATGCTGTTCACTGAGCACCCGAGCTATCAAAAAATCCGGGGACGCATTTATTAACAGGGAGAAAGTGATTAATTCCCCCTCACCCTAACCCTCTCCCCCATTGGGGGAGAGGGAATAAAGC